>NZ_JAUSYO010000001.1:2537395-2854569 GCF_030816935.1 Arthrobacter sp. B3I9 | reverse complement strand
TACCCTGGAGCGGCTGAAGGCTGCTGCTGGGATCGCCGGCCTATGGCTTTCACCAGGCGCTTAAGCAAAAATGACCCGACACCGGGCACAAAAACCGCGTGTCCGGCGTTGACAACGGAGTACCGGACCGGCGGGCCCCAACCCGGCAGCGAGCAGACCCACAGCGAACAGACCCATGCGGGATACGGCGAACCAAGAGAACTGAACCAAGAGAACTAGCGGAGTGTGAGCAACAAATAATGGCGACAGACTACGATGCGCCGCGCAAGTCCGAAGAGGACCTCAACGAGGACTCCATCGAGGAACTGAAGACGCGGCGTACGGACAAGCCCTCCGCAGTCGTGGACGAAGATGAAACCGAACTGGCCGAAGGCTACGAGCTCCCCGGGGCGGACCTGTCCGGGGAGGAGCTCCTGGTGCGGGTCATGCCGGCCCAGGCGGATGAATTCACCTGCGCGTCCTGCTTCCTGGTCCGCCACCGCTCACAGATCGCCCGCGAAAAGGACGGGCTCAAGTACTGCAAGGACTGCGAGGGCTAGCGTCAGATCCGGCAGCGTCAGCTCCGGCAGTGTCAGTTCCGCGGCCGCAGGGCCGCGAGCAGCCGGTCCGGATTCCGGGTGGACGTCAACCAGTACGGCGTCCGGTCCGAGGGGTCGGTGATCTCGATTCGCACCACCGGATCCACCCAGCCCCGGAAACACGTGAAGGCAAGTCCGTTGAGACGGGTCCCGCGCTCGGCCGTTGCTTCCTTTCCGCGGAAGGCCGCCGCGGCGCCCAGGAAACGGCGCTCGATGGTTGCCCGGCCCACGCGCAACGTTGATGCGGTCACAGTGATAGTGGGAGTGGACACGACCAGCAGCACAACGATGATGACGAAGAGAACGATGCCGGCAGTAATCCCGGCGGCGAGGCTGATCGGCGCGAAAACCAGGATCCCGGCGCTTGACAGCCCGGCCGCCACCAGCCAGATCCAGACGTTTGGCCAGAGCTTCTCGTTATAGAGGACGGCGGCGTCGCTGGGGGCGTTGGAGGCAGGCACAGCTGCACTGGATTCCGGCATGAGCCCAGCTTTCCACTTTTCCCGGGCTATTTCATCTTCGACGTACGGCGCCCAGGCGCTCCCGGTGAGGGGCCCGTTCCGCTGTTCCGGCTAGGCCCAACCGGACGCTGGCGATAGAGTGTGGGACTGTGACTGAAGAAAACAGCGGCGTGACCACCCTCCCCGATCAACCCGCCGAAACCGGCGCGGGGGAGTACGGAACGCCCACGCTCACCGTGCAGCTGAAGATGCTCGACGGCGGGTTGGAACCGCCGTCGTACGCGCACCCGGGAGATGCGGGCGCGGACCTGCGCGCCCGCGAGGACGTCGTCCTGGAACCAGGGCAGCGCCGGCTGGTACCGACCGGGGTGTCGATTGCCCTCCCGGACGGCTTCGTTGCCCTGATCCATCCCCGCTCCGGCCTGGCCACCAAGCACGGACTGACGGTCGTCAACGCGCCCGGAACTGTCGACGCGGGCTACCGGGGGGAAATCGCCGTGACGCTGCTGAATACAGACCGGCACGAGGCCATCGAGCTCAAGCGCGGCGATAGAATTGCACAAATGGTTATCCAGCGCGTCGAGTACGCCAGGTTCCTCGCCGTCGAGGAACTCAGCGATTCGGTCCGTGGCAGCGGTGGCTTCGGGTCCACCGGCGGCTTTGCTTCTCCGACGGCCTGAGCCGGCGCAGCAGCCAGGGTCTGAGCAGGAACTTTTAGCCGGCAGGGCGGCGCGGCGCCACCACACAACTGGGGGCACCAATCAACGTGCGGCACCACACAACTAAGGAGACACCCGATGGTTTTTGGGCGTGGCAGGAAAGCCAAGCAGGAACAGCCGACCGATTCCGCGGAAACCCAGGAGGCAACGGCTGAGGGCTCCGCGACGGAGACCGCGGGCGCTAGCGGCCGCGCTTTTAACGGTCCCTTCGACCTGTCGGAAATTGAGAGCCAGGACGGGTACGTGGACCTCGGCGCCCTGTTGATCGCGCCCCAGGAAGGCCTGCAGCTCAGGCTGGAGGTGGAGGAGGCAACCCAGCGGGTCGTCGCCGTCACCATGGACCTGGAGGGGTCGAGCCTGCAGCTGCAGGCTTTTGCCGCGCCCAAGTCCGAAGGCCTCTGGGACGACATCCGCGAACAGATCGGGCAGTCGGTAGGAAGCCAGGGCGGGCAGGTCGAGGAGGTGCCGGGTAATTTCGGCACCGAGCTCCTCGCCAAGCTTCCCGCCAGCAGCTCGGACGGCAGCCAGGGATACCGTGTGGCGCGTTTCATCGGCGTGGACGGTCCGCGCTGGTTCCTCAGGGGCGTCCTCGGCGGAGAGGCCGCCGTCGACCGCACGGCCGCCGCGGGGCTGGAAGGGCTGTTCCGCCAGATCGTCGTGGTCCGCGGGGAGAATCCGATGCCCCCGCGCGACCTGCTGCCGCTGCGCCTCCCGAAGGACAACGTAGCCCCGGCCCCCGCGCCCGCCCCGGGCCTCGAACAACCCGAACGTGGACCGGAGATCACACAGATTGGCTGATGCCGCCAGCAGGGGAACAACGGTCCCGCTCTCCATCCGCGAGCTGCCCACGCGCGGCCGCGTCCTGTGCCGCGGCTTCATCGAGGCCGTGACTTACGCACCGGCAAGCCAGGTGGCAGCCTTCACCGCCATCGTGGTGGATCACGACATCATGCCCGCGAGGGAAAAACCGGCTGGTACCAACGCCGTCGGCCGCCTCCGGGTCATCTGGCTGGGCCGGCGCCGCGTCCCTGGCGTCGCAGCCGGCACGGAGGTGCTGCTCGAGGGCATGGTCACCGTGCGGGAGGGGCTGCCCACCATGTTCAATCCCCGCTACGAGACTATCTCCCGCCAGGAGGAGCAATGACCCTGCCCGACAAGCCCGAGCCCCGAGCCCAGCCAGGGGTCCAGCCTGGAGCCCAGCCGGCCGAGCAGCCCACCATGGCGCAGCTCGCCCAAGGGTACGCCAGCCAGGCGGGCCTGCACCGTTCCAGCAACGGCAACATCGACGTGCTCAAGAGCGCCGGCGGGGTGCAGGGCATCGCCGAGAGCATCCTCCCCGGACTGGTCTTCTTGGTGGTCTTTACGGTCACCCGGGACCTGCAGCCGGCCCTGATCGGTTCGCTCGGCACGGCGGCGGTGTTCACGGTCGCCAGGCTCATCCAGCGCCGTCCGGTGACGCAGGCGCTGGCCGGGGTCGTTGGCGTCGGGCTGTCGGCGTGGATCGCCAACACCACCGGGAAGGCCGAGGACTTCTACGTCCTGGGCTTCTTCACCAACATCGCCTACATCCTGGCGATGACCCTCTCGGTCGTGTTCCGCTGGCCTTTCGCCGGCCTCATTTTCGGGTTCTTCCGGAACGAAGGCCTGGAGTGGCGCAAGCACCCGGCCCGGGTGAAGGCGTACCAGATCGGCACATGGGTCATCATTGCGGTGCTCGTGCTTCGGCTCGTGGTCCAGGTGCCGTTGTACTTCATGGGGGAGCAGGGCTTTGCCGCGCTGGCCACGATGCGGCTCCTGATGGGGACGCCGCTCTACGTCCTCGGCGTCTGGGTGGCCTGGCTCCTGACCCGCCCCGCTCCCGCCCCGGTCGAGGACCCGGTAGAACCCAACTAGCTCGCAGCAGGTGTCGTTCTGAGGGGTCAAAACGGCACCTGCTGCCAGTTGCTTGGGTCAGCCGGCGAAGCCGTCGTCCTCGGGCTGGTGGCTGTCGTTACGCTGCCGGTGCGCGGCGGCCGCCTGGTGGTCTTCAGGCGTCGAGTCGGGGACAAGCAGGTCGCGCAGCTGGTCCTCGGCGGCAATCGTGGTCACGAAGAACAGTTCATCGCCGCCGTCGAGCACGTCATCCCGGCTCGGCGTGATCGGCGCCTGGTCCCGCAGGATCGCCACCAGTGTCGCGTCCTCCGGCCAGTCGATGCCTCCAACGGTCAGGCCGACGACATGCGAGTCGTGGGGGACGGTGAACTCGACCAGCGACGACACACCCGTCTGCAGGGTCAGGAGCCGGACGAGGTCCCCGATCTCCACCGCCTCTTCGACGAGCGCGGTCATCAGCTGCGGGGTATTGACGGCGACGTCGACGCCCCAGGAATCGTCGAACATCCAGTCGTTCTTGGGGTTGTTGACCCGGCCGACGGTGCGGCCCACCCCGAACTCCGTTTTCGCCAGCAGCGAGACCACAAGGTTGACCTTGTCGTCACCGGTGGCGGACACGACGACGTCGGCGTCCTCCAGCTTCGCGTCCTTCAGCGTGCTGAGCTCGCAGGCGTCGCCGACGAGCCAGTGCGCCCCGCGCAGGCCGCTGCGGCCGATCACCTCGGGCTTGAGGTCGATCAGCAGGATTTCGTGCTTGTGGGACAGCAGTTCGCGGGCGATTGAGGACCCGACACTTCCGGCGCCGACGATGACGACTTTCACTCAGGACTCCTTGGCGGGGGATTTGGCAAGAATATGGGCTGCCTCGGTGGTGCGGTCCACGTCGAGCATGGCGTGGACCGTGTCGCCGTCCTGGTAGAACGTGCCGGCCCCGGGCAGCATGCCCTCGCCGAACCGGGTCAGGTAGGCCACGCGGACGCCGGCGGCCTTTTCGATCGCGCTGACGGAATGCCCGATCCAGCCCGGGTCGAGGTCGATCTCGGCGAGCACGAGCCGGCCGGACGGGTCCCGGAAGTCACCGGCGAGGTGCTGCTCCGGGAGGATCCGGCGCAGCACCTGGTCCGCGCTCCAGCGCACGGCCGCAACCGTGGGGATGCCGAGCCGCTGGTAGATTTCCGCGCGGCCGGGGTCGTAGATCCTGGCCACGACGTGGGGGACATGGAAGGTCTCCCGTGCCACCCGGGTGGCCAGGATGTTGGAATTGTCACCGCTGGAAACCGCGGCGAAGGCGTAGGCCTCCTCGACGCCGGCCTGCTTCATGGTCTCCCGGTCAAAGCCGACGCCGGTGACCTTGCGGCCGGTGAAGCCAGTGCGGAGGCGCCGGAAGGCGCGGTCGTCCTGGTCGATGATGGCCACCGAGTGGCCGGCGTCCTCGAGCGTGTGCGCCAGGGTGGCCCCGACCCGGCCACAACCCATGATGACGAAGTGCGCCACACGTGCCTCCTAGATCCTTCGCTGTCTGCTGCTGCCTCAAACTCTACCGGCCTGTAGGCACCCCGCCGGCGGCACAGGTTTGCCGGCGGGAGTCCGCGGACGGAGCCGCCATGACATCACCTGCGAATCAGACTAGCTTTGTGTGGTGCTGACAATTTTCAATGCCGTCAAGAGGGTGATGGTAGGCCGGCCCTTCCGGAACGACCGGCTGGCCCACACCCTGCTGCCGAAGCGGATTGCCCTCCCCATTTTCGCCTCGGATGCGCTGTCCTCGGTGGCGTACGCGCCGGATGAGATCCTGCTGACCCTGGCCCTCGCCGGGGTCAGCGCCGTGGCCTTTTCACCGTGGGTTGGCCTGGCCGTCATGGTGGTCCTGCTGACCGTCGTTGCGTCCTACCGCCAGAACGTCCACGCCTACCCCTCCGGCGGCGGGGACTACGAGATCGCCAATGAGAACCTGGGCAAATATGCCGGGCTCACCGTCGCCTCCGCGCTGCTCGTGGACTACGTCCTGACCGTCGCGGTGTCCATGTCTTCGGCCGCAAGCTACCTGACCACTGCGGTGCCTTCGCTGCACGGCAAGCAGGCTGTCATCGCCACTGTCGGCGTGATCATCCTGGCCCTCGTGAACCTCCGCGGCATCAAGGAAGCCGGCAGCGTCTTCGCCGTGCCGACCTACATCTTCATGGCGTCCATCCTGGGCATGACCGCCGTCGGCGTCTTCCAGGCTGCCACCGGCCAGCTCGGCGAGGCACCCTCGGCGGCCTTCACGATTGTGCCCGCGGAGGGCTTCGACGAAGGCCTTGTGGGCCTCGCCGGCGCGTTCCTGCTGCTCCGGGCGTTCTCCTCCGGCGCCGCCGCGCTCACGGGGGTGGAGGCCATCAGCAACGGCGTGCCGAACTTCCAGAAGCCCAAGAGCAAGAACGCCGCCACCACGCTGCTGCTGCTCGGCGTGATCGCCGCCGCCATGCTGGCCGGCATCATCTATCTGGCCAACGCCACCAAGGTCCATATCGTGCTGGACCCGGCGAAGGAGTTCCTGCTCGACGGCAAGCCTTTGGACGAGGGCTACATCCAGAACCCGGCCATCAGCCAGATCGCCCAGACCGTCTTCGGTGCCGGTTCCATCCCCTTCTATGTCGTGGTTGCCGCAACCGGCGTGATCCTGGTGTTCGCGTCCAACACCGCCTTCAACGGGTTCCCGGTCCTCGGCTCGATCCTCGCCCAGGACGGCTACCTGCCGCGCCAGCTCCGTACCCGCGGGGACCGGCTTGCCTTCAGCAACGGTGTCCTGGCGCTGGCCGCCGGCGCGCTCGTGTTGATCATCTCGTTCAACGCCGACGTCACCAAGCTCATCCAGCTCTACATCGTGGGCGTCTTCATCTCCTTCACCTTGAGCCAGCTCGGCATGATCAGGCACTGGGGGCGGGAGCTGAAACTCGCTAAGGAGCCGGCCGTTAAGCTGCGGATGATCAAGTCGCGCACCATCAACTCGATCGGCTTCGGCATGACCGCCCTGGTCCTGGTGATCGTGCTGATCACCAAGTTCGAGCAGGGCGCCTGGATTGCGCTGCTCGCGATGTTCGTCCTGTTCCTGATCATGTGGAGCATCCGGGCGCATTACGACAACGTGGCCAGGGAACTCGCCGTCGATGAGGACGCCTCGCCCCGGGCCCTGCCCACCAGGGTGCATGCCGTGCTGCTGGTCTCCCACGTCCGCAAGCCCGTCCTCCGGGCCCTGGCGTACGCTCGCGCCTCGCGCCCGTCGCGGCTGGACGCCATCACGGTGGACATCAGCGCCGAGGAGACCGAGCAGACCGTGGCGGACTGGGACAAGCTGGAAATCCCGGTACCGTTGACGGTGCTCGCGAGCCCGTTCCGCGAGACGGTGACGCCCATCATGGAGTACATCAAGAACATGCGGCGGGACTCACCCCGTGACCTGATCGTGGTCTACATCCCCGAGTACGTCGTGGGCAAGTGGTGGGAGCAGCTGGTCCACAACCAGACCGCGCTGCGGATCAAGACCCGGCTGCACTTCGAGCCGGGCGTCATGGTGGCCAGCGTCCCGTGGCAACTCAAATCGTCCGAAGAAGCCAAGAAACTGCAGGATATCCAATGAGCCCCGAGACCGCGACGCAAGCACCCACCGACCTCATCGTCGACGTCGGGCCGGTGGCCCACGGCGGCCACTGCGTCGCCCGGCACGAGGGGCGCGTGGTGTTCGTCCGCCACGGTATCCCCGGCGAAAAGGTCCGGGTGCGCCTGACCGATGCCGCCGCGGATGCCAAGTTCTGGCGCGGCGACGTGGTGGAGGTCCTCGAGGCATCCCCCGACCGGGTGGACCACTTCTGGGACCTGGCCGATTCGGCCCGGTCCTGGTCGCACCGCCACCCGCCGGTCGGGGGAGCGGAGCTCGGCCACATCGCGCTGGAGCGCCAGCGCAGGCTCAAGGCCGAGGTCCTGGCCGAGCAGCTGCTGCGCCTAGCCGGTGTCGACCGCGCCACCGAAGTGGAAGCCGTGGGGGAGACGGGGGCCCGGGACGGCCTGGCCTGGCGGACCCGGGCCGGCTTCGGCGTGACTCCCGGCGGAAAACTCGGCATGCACGCCCACCGCTCCGAGACGGTCCTGCCGGTCCGCGAGATGCCCCTCGCGGTGGACAGCATCAACGCCCTCCGGCTGTGGGACATCGACCTGCAGGGCATCGAACGCGTGGAGGTTGCGGCGCCGGCCAACGGCTCCCGGCCGCTCGTGCTCCTGGTCCCCGCCCCCGGTACCCGGGCCAAACGGCTGAGCGCCATCCTCTCGCAGCTCCCGGAGGACGTGTCGGTGGCGAGCCTTGACCCGGCCAAGGGCGAGGTTCTGCAGCTGCGCGGCCGGACCTACGTCCAGGAAAGCGCGGCAGGCCATGACTACCGGGTCACGGGCGAGGGCTTTTGGCAGATCCACCGGAACGCGCCGGACACCCTCGTGGCAGCACTGACCGGTTTCCTGCACGACGGCGGATTCCTCGAGTCCGGCGCGGTTGTTGCGGACCTCTATGCCGGGGCCGGCCTCTTCACGGCGCCCCTCGCCGACGCCGTCGGCATCACCGGATCCGTGTTGTCCGTGGAAGGTTCGCCCGGCACCAGCCGCGATGCACGCAAGAACCTGCACGGGGCGCCCCAGGTCGAGATCGTGCAGGGCAGGGTGGAGCGCGTGCTGCGGCAGAAACCCCGGAACTTCGACGCGATCCTGCTGGACCCGCCCCGGGCCGGCGCGGGCAAAGCGGTCGTCAACCAGCTGATCGGCACCAGCCCCCGGGCCGTTGCCTATGTCTCCTGCGACCCGGCGTCGTTCGCCCGGGATGTCGGCTACTTCCAGCAGGGCGGCTGGGAACTCTCGGGACTGCGGGCCTTCGACCTGTATCCGCACACCCACCACATGGAGACTGTGGCGCTACTGACTCCGCAGCGCTGATGCCACTACGATGGGCGTAGTAGTCCGACGTCGCGCTCCGTAATTACGGCTGACCCCATGCAATGCCCGCCGAACCTCGTCCTGACGAGGCACGGTGCTAGTTAGGGAGTCCTAACTAGCAGGGGGTCTGCGGCGCGACAAAGATGAAACTGTTGCGAGAGGAGCCCTGCGATGAGCATTGTGGACAGCTTCGGTTCAAAAGGCAAACTTAATGTTGCCGGTGCCGAATACGAAATTTTCCGGTTGAACTCCGTTGAAGGTGCAGAAAACCTTCCGTTCAGCCTCAAGGTATTGCTTGAAAACCTGCTGCGGACCGAGGACGGCGCCAACATCACGGCCGACCACGTCCGAGCACTGGCCGGCTGGGACCCCAGCGCCCAGCCCGACACTGAAATCCAGTTCACGCCGGCGCGCGTGATCATGCAGGACTTCACCGGCGTGCCCTGCGTCGTGGACCTTGCCACCATGCGCGAGGCCGTCAAGGACCTCGGCGGCGACCCCAAACGGGTCAACCCGCTGGCGCCGGCGGAAATGGTCATTGACCACTCCGTTCAGATCGATGCCTTCGGCAACTCCGGCGCACTGGAGCGCAACATGGAGATCGAGTACCAGCGCAACGGCGAGCGGTACCAGTTCCTCCGGTGGGGCCAGACCGCGTTTGACGACTTCAAGGTTGTCCCGCCGGGAACCGGCATCGTGCACCAGGTCAACATCGAGTACCTGGCCCGCACGGTCATGACCCGCGAAGTTGACGGCGTTCTCCGGGCCTACCCGGACACCTGCGTCGGCACCGACTCGCACACCACCATGGTCAACGGCCTGGGCGTGCTCGGCTGGGGCGTCGGCGGCATCGAAGCCGAGGCAGCCATGCTTGGCCAGCCCGTCTCCATGCTGATCCCGCGCGTCGTGGGCTTCAAGCTGACCGGGTCCATCCCGGCCGGCGCGACCGCCACCGACGTTGTCCTGACCATCACCGAACAGTTGCGCAAGCACGGCGTCGTGGGCAAGTTCGTGGAGTTCTACGGCGAAGGCGTCGCGGCTGTGCCGCTGGCCAACCGCGCCACCATCGGCAACATGAGCCCGGAGTTCGGCTCCACGGCAGCGATGTTCCCGATCGACGACGTCACCATCGAATACCTGCGCCTGACCGGCCGGTCCGAGGAAAACGTCGCCCTGGTTGAGGCCTACGCCAAGGAACAGGGCCTCTGGCACGACCCGTCCCACGAGATCAAGTTCTCCGAGTACCTCGAGCTGGACCTGTCCACGGTTGTTCCGTCGATCTCCGGCCCGAAGCGTCCCCAGGACCGCATCGTGCTCACCGAGGCCAAGGACGAGTTCCGCCACGACCTGCTCAACTACGTCAAGCACAACGCCGACGCCGGCACGCTGGACGAATCACTCGAGGAGACCTTCCCGGCCTCGGACCCGCCCTCGTTCACCCAGTCGGACACGCACGTGACCGACACGGACCGCGAGCCGCCGGTTTACTCGGCAGCACACGGTGCGGCCGGCCGGATTTCCAACGCCGTCAAGATCACCGCCGAAGACGGCCGCGAGTTCGAACTGGACCACGGCGCCGTCGCCATCGCCTCCATCACGTCCTGCACCAACACGTCCAACCCCTCGGTGATGCTGGCTGCCGCGCTGCTGGCCCGCAACGCCGTAGAAAAGGGCCTGACGTCCAAGCCGTGGGTCAAGACCTCCGTGGCCCCGGGCTCCAAGGTCGTCACCGACTACTACGACAAGTCGGGCCTGACGCCGTACCTGGAGAAGCTCGGCTTCTACATCGTCGGCTACGGCTGCGCCACCTGCATCGGCAACTCCGGCCCGCTGGACACCGAAATCTCCGAGGCCATCCAGGCCAACGATCTTTCGGTCACCGCCGTCTTGTCCGGCAACCGCAACTTCGAAGGCCGGATCAACCCGGACGTGAAGATGAACTACCTGGCTTCCCCGCCGCTGGTCATCGCCTACGCCCTTGCCGGAACCATGGACTTCGACTTCGAAACCGACGCCCTGGGCAAGGACGAGGCCGGCAACGACGTGTTCCTGAAGGACATCTGGCCGAACCCGGCCGAGGTCCAGCAGGTCATCGATTCCTCGATCGACAAGGAGATGTTCGCCCGCGGCTACGAGGGTGTCTTCGACGGCGACGCGCGCTGGAAGGCCCTCGACACCCCCGCCGGTGACACCTTCGCCTGGGATCCGAACTCCACCTACGTGCGCAAGCCCCCGTACTTCGAGGGCATGAAGGCGCAACCGGAACCCGTCACCGACATCAGCGGCGCCCGCGTCCTGCTGAAGCTCGGCGATTCGGTCACCACCGACCACATCTCCCCGGCCGGTTCGTTCAAGTCGGACACCCCCGCCGGCCAGTACCTGCTGGCCAACGGTGTGGAACGCAAGGACTTCAACTCCTACGGCTCACGCCGTGGCAACCACGAGGTCATGATCCGCGGCACGTTCGCCAACATCCGGATCAAGAACCAGCTCCTGGACGGCGTCGAGGGCGGCTTCACGCGCGACTTCACGCAGCCGGACGGTCCGCAGGCCTACGTCTACGACGCCGCGCAGAACTACCAGGCAGCCGGCACCCCGCTGGTGGTCCTGGCAGGCAAGGAATACGGTTCCGGCTCGTCCCGTGACTGGGCCGCCAAGGGCACCGCGCTGCTGGGCGTCAAGGCCGTCATCGCCGAGAGCTACGAGCGTATCCACCGCTCCAACCTCATCGGCATGGGCGTCCTGCCGCTGCAGTACCCGGCCGGCGAGAACGCTGCAAGCCTGGGCCTGAGCGGCACCGAGACCTTCGCTGTCGCGGGCGTCACCGCCCTCAACGAAGGCACCACACCCAAGACCCTCAAGGTCACGGCAACGGCGGAAGACGGTTCCACCAAGTCCTTCGATGCGGTCCTGCGCATCGATACCCCGGGCGAGGCGGACTACTACCGCAACGGCGGCATCCTGCAGTACGTACTGCGCCAGATCTCCGCCAACTAATGGAGGCTCTCCCGTGATAGGGAGGAACTGAACGCACGAAGGCCCCGGCCGGTCATTGACCGGCCGGGGCCTTCGCGTTTCCGGCTCCCGGGTACTTCGGAAGGCGTTAGAGTTAACAGGCATGTCTACCACTCGAAGGAGGGGCCGTTGGGAATTTTGGAGACCATCCGGAATCCGCAGGACCTGAGCAAACTGTCCGAGGCACAGCTGGATCAGCTGGCAGCGGAGGTCAGGGAATTCCTGATCGGCAACGTCTCCCAGACCGGAGGCCACCTTGGCCCGAACCTCGGCGTCGTTGAACTCACCATCGCCGTGCACCGGATCTTCGATTCCCCCCGCGACAGCATCGTCTTTGACACGGGCCACCAGTCCTACGTCCACAAACTCCTCACCGGCCGCCAGGACTTCAGCACGCTGCGCCAGCAGGGTGGACTCTCCGGCTACCCCGACCGCGCCGAGTCCGACCACGACATCGTGGAAAGCTCGCACGCCTCCTCCTCACTGTCCTGGGCCGACGGGATTTCCCGGGCCCGCCAACTGACCGGCGGCGGGGACCGTTACGTCGTCGCGGTCGTCGGCGACGGCGCCCTGACCGGAGGCATGGCCTGGGAGGCCCTCAACAACATTGCCGCGGACAAGAAGCGCCGCGTCGTCATTGTCGTCAATGACAATGGCCGCTCCTACGCACCGACCGTCGGCGGCTTTGCCGACTACCTGGCTTCGCTGCGGCCCACAATCGATTCCTTCCGCGCCGCGCCCGCCTATGAGGGAACCCTGGACTGGTGGCGCCGGAGGCTGCAGAACGGCGGCCCCCTGGGGCAGTTCACCTACCGCAGCCTCCACGCCATGAAAAAGGGCATCAAGGACTGGTGGGCTCCGCAAGGCATGTTCGAAGACCTCGGCATGAAGTACATCGGTCCCGTCGACGGCCATAACCTCCAGGCCATGGAACATGCGCTTTCCACGGCCCGCAATTACGCCGGTCCGGTCATCGTCCACGCCATGACGGAAAAGGGGCCACGGCTACGCTCCCGCCCGCGCCCACGAAGCGGACCAGTTCCACGCCGTCGGCATCATCGACCCCGAAACCGGCGAGCCCACCGAGGCCGGCGGCGCGAAGTCCTGGACGTCCGTTTTCGCCGACGAGATCGCCGACATCGCCGACGAGCGCAAGGACATCGTCGGCATCACCGGGGCCATGCTGATCCCCGTCGGGCTGCACAAGTTCGCCGCCCGGCACCCCGAGCGGGTGTTCGACGTCGGCATCGCCGAACAGCACGCGCTCACCTCCGCCGCCGGCATGGCCTTCGGCGGCCTGCACCCGGTGGTGGCCGTCTACGCGACCTTCCTCAACCGTGCCTTTGACCAGCTGCTCATGGACGTCGCCCTGCACAAGGCCGGCGTGACCGTGGTCCTGGACCGCGCCGGGGTGACCGGCCCCGACGGCGCCAGCCACCACGGCATGTGGGACATGGCGATGGTCCAGATCGTTCCGGGGCTGCACCTCGCCGCGCCGCGCGACGCCAGCCGGCTCCGCGAGGAGCTGCGCGAGGCCGTGGCCATCGAGGACGGGCCCAGCGTGGTCCGCTACTCCAAGGGCAGCGTCGGCGCCGAGGTTGACGCCATCGAACGGCTCAGCGACGGCGTCGACGTGCTTGCCCGGCGGCCGTCCGGCTCCACCGAAAACGACGTCCTGATCATCAGCGTCGGTGCGATGTCCGAACTTGCGCTGGATGTCTCGAACCGGCTCGGGGCCCAGGGCATCAGCTCCACCGTCGTGGATCCCCGCTGGCTGCTTCCCGTCCGGAAGTCCATCATCGCCCTCGCCTCGCACCACCGCCTCGTCGTCTGCCTCGAGGACGGCGTGCGGGCCGGCGGTGTCGGTTCCCGGATCCGGCAGGAAATGCGGGCCGCCGGTGTGGACACCGCCCTGAACGAGGTGGGGCTCCCGGTCGAGTTCCTCGACCACGGAACCCGCAGCCAGGTGCTGGAACGCGTCGGGCTGACCGCCCGGAAAATCACGCACGACGTCGTAGCCCAGGTCTTGGGGACCAAGGTGCCGTTCGCCCGCCCCCTGCCCGGGCAGGCGCACCCCACCACCGGCAGCCTCCCGCTGCTGTAGCCGTCTCAACAGCTTTTCCGTCAGACGGTGCCGCCAATGGCGCCGCTGCACGACGGTCCAGGAAGGAACTCGCACATGAGTGGAATTATCCGGGTCTACAAACGCAACGAAGAAGGAGTCCTGGAGTTCAGGGAAGCCTGGTTTGACGAGGACTACAGCCAATTCGTGATGAACTACGGCGTTGTCGGGCACCAAAGCAAGACCGAGGAGACTGACGTCCCCGATGCCTCGGCCGCAGAAGGACTGATGGATGCCTTCGCCGCGCAGTGCGCCGAGGACGGCTTCGCCGATATTCCTGAGAACGAACAGTTTTGGGTGGTGGCCCAGTACGCCCTCAAGACGAAGGACGGTACCAGCCGCGACCGTTACCTTGAGGAAAAGGCGAAGGACGCGCGCTGATGAGCCACCTGGCCTGGCGTGGGCTGGGCGTCGTGGACCGCTCCGAATTCGGGGACTCGAAACTCAACATCTTCTGCCTGACCCCGGACGTCAACAAGGCCGTCAACGCCATCAAGGTCTGCATCCGCGGCGAGGACCTCGACTTCACCAAGCTCAGCATCGGCGCGGCTCCCTTCGGTGACACCGCCTTCAAACTCAAGCATTCACCCAAGCCGGCAAACAGCTTCAGCCTGTAGTTCCCTCCGTAGTCCGTCCGCGAGTTCACACCAGCTTTGGGGGCAATCACATGGAAGGCACAATCTCATGACGCCGAAATCCGCAGAACCAGGCCGCACCCCGCTTCCCCGGGGAATGGACCCGCTCGCCCGCAGGTCCCTGGCGCATGCCGGGGTGGAAACCCTGGAACAGGTAGTGCAACTAGGGGAGCGCAAACTTGTGAGCATGCCTGGGGTCTGCCCCCGCACAGTGGCCCAGCTCCAGGAAGCCCTGGACGACCACGGCCTGGAGCTCTCGGCGGGCTGACCGGGGAGCATTCCCGGCCGTTATAGGCTGGACTGCATGACTGAATACCGCCGTGTGGGAAATTCCGGACTGTCCGTCTCCGTCGTGGGCCTTGGCTGCAACAACCTGGGCCGATCGAATACGGCGACCGAGTCGCAGGAGGGGACCGACGCCGTCGTGCATGCGGCCCTGGACGCCGGCATCACCTTCTTCGATGTCGCGGACACCTACGGCCGGGAACCGGGCCTGAGCGAGACCATGCTCGGCAAAGCCCTCGCGGGCCGCCGGGACGACGTCGTCATCGGCACCAAGTTCGGAATGGACGCCCGGGGCGCCAACGGCAACGATTTTGGTGCCCGCGGATCCCGCAGCTACATCATCAGGGCCGCCGAGGCCTCGCTGCGCCGGCTGGGCACAGACTGGATCGACCTTTACCAGTTCCACGTCCCTGACCCCCTGACGCCCATCGACGAAACACTGGCGGCCCTGGACGAGCTCGTGACCAGCGGCAAGGTCCGCTACATCGGCCACTCCAACCGCGCCGGCTGGCAGATCGCCGAAGCGGAATTCGTGGCCCGGGCCCGGGGCGGATCCCGGTTCATCTCCAGCCAGAACCACTACAACCTGCTGGACCGCCGCGCCGAGCTTGAAGTGACGCCCGCCGCCGAAGCCTACGGCCTCGGCGTGCTGCCCTACTTCCCGCTCGCCAACGGCCTGCTGACCGGAAAATACGCCAAGGACAGCGCCCCCGAGGGTTCCCGGCTCAGCCACACCCGGACCCACCTCGTCCACGAGGCCGACTGGGAGCAGCTGGACGCGTTCAGCGCCTTCGCCGCCGCGCGCGGGCTCAACGAGATCCAGGTCGCCTTCTCCTGGCTGGCCGCCCAGCCCTCCGTGAGCAGTGTCATCGCCGGCGCCACGCGGCCCGAACAGGTCCGGCAGAACGCCGCCGCCGTGGCCTGGATCCCCAGCGCTGCGGAACTGGCCGAACTGGACGACCTCTTCCCGCGCACCCCCAAGGTGGCGCTGTTCTAGGGGAAGCTGTGCCGATGCACTCTGCGCCCACGCACACTGCGCCGATGCACACCGTCCTGATGGACGTCGACACCGGAATCGACGACGCCCTGGCCCTCGTGTACCTGCTCTCGCGCCCCGAAGTGCGGATCCAGGCGATCACCTGCACCGCCGGTAACGTGGGCGCCCGGCAGGTGGCGCTGAACAACCTGTCGCTGCTGGAGCTTTGCGGCCGCCCCGGGATCGAGGTTGCTGTCGGGGCGGAGGTGCCGCTGGAAATCCCGCTCGTCACCACCGAGGAGACGCACGGGCCGCAGGGGATCGGCTACGCCGAACTGCCCGCTCCGGCCCAGGCGATCTCGGCACGGCACGCCGTCGACGTCTGGGTGGATGAGGCGCGCGCGCACCCGGGGGAGCTGACCGGCCTCATCACCGGCCCGTTGACCAACTTCGCCCTGGCCCTCCGCCGGGAACCGGAACTGCCACGGCTGCTCAAGGGCCTCGTCATCATGGGCGGATGCTTCAACTACCAAGGCAACACCACCCCTACCGCGGAGTGGAACGTCTCCGTCGACCCGCACGCCGCCAAGGAGGTCTTCGAGGCCTACCGCGGCCTGCCCGAGGACCGGCTGCCGCTGGTGTGCGCCCTGGAGACCACGGAGCTGATCGAACTGCGCCCGGAGCACCTCAAACGACTCGCCGAGGCAGCCGGCGCGCCGCCGGAGCTGGTCCTGCCGGAGCAGCCCGCCGGTCGGCGCAGCAGGTCCCCGAACCCCCTCGTCGCCTGCCTGTCCGACGCGATCCGGTTCTATCTGGAGTTCCACCGGCAGTACGACCAGGGCTATGTCGCGCACATGCACGATGCGTTTGCGGCGTGTGCCGCCATTGGCCGCACGCCCGTACGTGCCCGCCTGGCGACGGTCGACGTCGAAACGTCCTCTGCGCTCCTCATGGGTACGACGGTGGCAGACTACCGCGGGCTCTGGGGACTGCCGCCCAACGCCCGGATCGTCGCGTCCAACGATCCCGACCAGTGTTTCGACGAGCTGATCACCTCCGTGGGCGCCCTCGCCCGCCGGATCGGGCAGCGCTAGCGGCGGCGTGGCCTACAAGCTGACCGGGGCCCCTGGAAGCGGCACAGGCCGCTAGAATGGTACCTGCGCCGAGGTGACATAGGCGGAAGTTTCCACCCCACCCGAAGGACCCCTTCCCATGCCACAGCCCTCCCTCACCCTCCCCGCCTCGGGCCCCGAGTCTGGAACGGCGGCCGGCCGGCGCCGCCGCCTGCTCGAAATCGCCGGAGCCGCTGCCATTGCGGCCACCTATATCTTCCTTGTACTCACCCAGCCCGCGGACATCGCCAACGGTCCGGCCAGCTTCTCGGCACTCGTGGCGCTTGGCGGGTTCCTGCTCGGCGCCATGCTGCTGATCGCCGCCGTGCTTCCCGTGCTGCCCACCTCCACCCTCGTCCTGATGCCCGTGGCGCTGGTATTGAACGTGGTCCTCGGCCAGCTGATGGGCAACACCGGCCTGCCGTTCTACTTCGACGCGATCGGCACCGTCCTGATCGCCGTCCTCGCCGGACCGGCTGCCGGCGCCGCCACGGGAGCCCTCAGCAGCATCGTGTGGTCCTTCTTCAACCCGACGGTCCTGCCCTTCGCCGCCGGCGCCGCACTGATCGGCTTCCTCGCCGGGCTCGCCGCCCGCGCCGGGCTCTTCCGCCGCTTCTACCTTGCGCCGGTGGCCGGTTTCCTCACGGGCATCCTCGCCGGCGTCATCTCCGCACCGATCGCGGCCTTCGTCTTCGGCGGCACGGCGGGTGTGGGCACCGGCGCGATCGTCAGTGCCTTCCGCGCCATGGGCGACACCCTGCTCGCTGCCATCACCAAGCAGGCCCTGATCTCGGACCCGATGGACAAGGCGATTGTCTTCGCCATCGCCGCACTGCTTGTCTACGCCCTGCCGCGCCGGACCACCTACCGGTTCCCGTTTGTCCGGCGCTTCCGGGTGCTTGCCGGCAAGGCCCCGGTGACGGCCGAAGCCTGAGCAGTGCCCTCTGAAAAAATGCGGGCCGGACGGGCAGGCCCCGGCCCGCACCCGTTCACCGCGCTCACCGCGGCCGTCAGCGTTGCGGTCATCACGACGGCGGCGGCCAGCTGGCTGCTGTCGGCGGTGGTGGCGCTGGCCGCGGGGCTGCTGGCCGTCCGGGCCGGGGTGGCGCGCCGGGTGCTGGCCGCCGCCGCAGTCATCCTGCTGCCCTTCGGGGCCTCGCTGCTGATGCTGCACGGCCTCTTCTTTCCGGAGGGGCGTACTGTCCTCGCGGCCTGGGGACCGGCGAGGGTCACTGCTGAGGGGCTCGCCTTCGCCCTGGAGACAGGAAGCCGCACCGGCGCCTGCGTTCTCGTGCTGCTGCTGTTTTCCTTCACCGTAAGCGTCCCGGACCTCATCACGGCGCTCACTGAACGCCGGCTGCCCCGGCAGTTCAGCTTCGTCGTGGCATCCACCCTGACCCTGGTGCCGGCCATTGGACGCCGTCTTGACCGCATCTCCCAGGCGCAGCAGGCCCGGGGCCTGGTGCTCCGCGGCGGACCGCTGTCCCGGCTCGCGGCCGTCCGGCTGCAGATGGTGCCGCTCGTGCTGGGCCTGATCGATGATGCCGGCAGCCGTGCGCAGGCCCTCGACGCACGGGGCTTTGCCCGCCCCGGGATCCGGACAAGTTACCGGACCTTGACGGATTCCCCGGCCCAGCGGGGGATCCGTGCCGCGGCCCTGGTGCTGGCGGGAGCGGCCGTCCTGCTCCGTGCGGTGGTCTCCTGGCCGGGAGCGGGACCATCATGAACACTCCGCTGCTCAGCGCCGAGATCACCGGCTTCAGCTTCCACGGCGAGGACAGACCGGCGCTGCGCCAGCTCGGGATCAGCGCGTCCCCCGGCACCCTGACTGCCGTTCTCGGCGGCTCCGGCAGCGGCAAGTCGACCCTGGGCAGACTCCTTGGCGGCTGGCTCCGCCCCGGTGATGCCGGTGTCCTGACCGGACGGCTGAGCCTTGCCGGCAGCGTGCTGGAATTCCAGGGCGGTTCCGGTGATCCCCGGATCGACCCCGCCGCCTGGTCACGGCGGGTGGCCTACGTGCCGCAGGACGCGGCAAGCATGCTGTCCACCGTAACCTCCACGGTCGCGGAGGAACTGGCCTTCGGCCTCGAAAACATCGGCATGCCCCGTCTCGGGATGCTGGAGGAAGTACAGCGGTGCGCCGACGTGCTGGGCCTTACCGGGATGCTGGAGCGCGACCCGGCCACGCTCTCAGGCGGAGAACTGCGCCGGCTGGCCCTGGGATGCGCCCTCATCACCCATCCGGATGTGCTGATCCTGGATGAACCGCTCGCGTCCCTGGACGCCGTCGGCGCGGCCCAGCTCCGGGAACTCATCCGCGGACTCACCGCGGCGGGGACCGCCGTCGTACTGCTCAGCCAGAGCGCGGACGCCCTTGCCCGGTGTGCTGATCACTGGATTGTGCTGCAGGCCGGCACGGTAACCGCCGCCGGCAGCCCGGGGGAGCTCGCAGCTTCAGCACAGCTGGCAGCGGCAGGGGTGGTGGTGGATCCCCTTCCGGGGAGTGCCCGGCCATCGCGGCATACGCCGTTTGCAAAGGCGGACGGCGGCATCGCGCTGCTCGAGGTACGCGGGCTGTCCTTCAGCTATCCGGGCACCGGCGCCGCGGCTCCGGCGCAACTCCTTGCCGGCCTGGACCTGGCGGTGCGGGCGGGGGAGACCGTGGCCATCACCGGCCCGAACGGGGCCGGCAAGTCGACGCTGCTGCGCCACCTCAACGGCCTGCTGCGGCCGGCCGCCGGGGACGTGCGGATCCGTGGCGGCAGCATCGCCGGTATCCCTGCGGGGGCCCTGGCCGCGGAGATCGGCCTGCTGTTCCAGCACCCGCGCGACCAGCTCTTCGAGCGGACCGTCCTGCGGGAAGTGGGCTTCGGGCTCCGCAAGCTTGTGGGCCGCGAGCGGGCCGCGGAGAGGGCACTGCAGGCACTGGCCGCCGTCGGACTGGCGGACTCCGCTGCCGCGCATCCCGCCGAACTGCCCTCCTCCCAGCAGCGGCTGCTCGCACTCGCCACCGTACTGGCCCGGGAACCCGCCGTGCTGGCGTTGGACGAACCCACCGTCGGGCTGGACCGGCACGGGCTTGAGGCGCTGCAGGGCGCCGCGGAGGCCGCCGCGGCGCGCGGTGCTGCCGTCCTGATCGTCACGCACGACCTCGACTACGCCCGGCGCACGGCGCACCGCGTCCTGGAGCTCAGGGACGGCCGGTTGCGCGACGCCTGAGCCGGGAAACCAGGAGTCCTACGCAGCAGGCCCGGAGGTTGCCCCGGCGTGGAACTTCCTGCCGGCGACCCGCTCGGAGGCGCCCACCCGGTCAAGGTAGGGAGTGATGCCGCCGAGGAACATCGGCCAGCCCGCGCCCAGGATCATGCACAGATCGATGTCCTCCGGGCCCGCCACCACCCCCTCGTCCAGCATCAGGCCGATCTCCTCCGCCAGCGCATCCTGCGTCCGGCGCAGCACTTCCTCACCGGTGGAGGGTTTGTTGCCGAAAGACATGAGGGCCAGGGTCTCGGCGGGAATGGACGGCTTGCCGTCCGCGCCGCTGCCGGACGCCCAGATCGACTTCACGCCGTTGTCGATGAGTTTCTGCAGGTTCTCCGAGACGGGGAAGCGGTCCCCGAAGGCAGCGTGCAGGGATTCCTGGACGTGCTGTGCCACCGGCAGCCCCACCATGGCGCCGAGCGTGAACGGCGTCATCGGCAGCCCCATCGGCCGCAGCGCGTTGTCCGCCACCTCGGCCGGCGTGCCCTCGTCGAAGGCCGCGGTCACTTCGCCCATAAGGCGCAGCAGGATGCGGTTGACCACAAACGCCGGGGCGTCCTTGACGAGCACGGCGGTCTTCTTGAGGCCCTTGGCGAGCTCGAAGGCGGTGGCCAGCACGGCGTCGTCGGTCTTGGGCGCACGGACGATTTCCAGCAGCGGCATCACGGCCACCGGGTTGAAGAAGTGGAAGCCCACCAGCCGTCCGGGGTGCTGCAGGTCCTCGGCCATCGCGGTGACCGACAGTGAGGACGTGTTGGTCGCGAGGATGCACTCGGGTGAAACGATGGCCTCGACTTCCTTGAAGACCTGCTTTTTCACTGCAAGTTCCTCGAACACCGCCTCGATCACAAAGTCGGCATGGGCGAACGCGTCCTTGGACACGGAACCGGTTACGAGCGCGCGCGTGCGGTTGGCGGCGTCGGGACTGATCCGCTTCCTGGCGAGGAGCTTGTCCACTTCGGCCCGGACGTAGCCCACGCCCTTGTCCACCCGTGCCTGGTCGATGTCTGTCAGCACGACGGGCACTTTGAGCTGGCGGGCGAAGAGCAGGGCGAGCTGGCTGGCCATGAGGCCGGCGCCCACGATGCCGACCTTGCTCACCGGACGGGCCAGCTTGCGGTCCGGTGCTCCGGCCGGGCGCTTGGAACGCTTCTGCACCAGGTCCAGGAAGGCATAGACCGTTGAGCGGAACTCGTCGGTCTGCATGAGGTCCGCCAGCGTGTCGCATTCGAGCCGGGCGGACTCGGCCTGCGTCATGGTCCGGTTGGCTTCCATCACGTCCAGGACTTTGGCCGGCGCCGGTGAGGCGTTGGAGGTTTTGGCCTCCACGAGGGCGCGGCCGGCGGCAATGGCACCTGCCCAGCGTTCGACGACCTCCGGGGCGGAAGGGTCGACGGCGTTGGGGCGCTCCGGCGCCACGGTACCGGCGAGAACCTGGGCGGCCCACGCGACGGACTGCTCGAGGAAGTCGGCGGGCTCGAAGACCGCGTCCGCCATGCCCAGCTCGAAGGCCTGCGGCCCCGAGAGGGTGCGGTTGTTGCTCAGCGGGTTCTCGATCATCACCTTGAGGGCGTTCTCCGGACCGATGAGCCGCGGCAGGATGTACACACCGCCCCAGCCCGGGATGAGGCCGATGAAGGCCTCGGGCAGGGCCAGCGCGCCAGCACCGGTGGATACGGTGCGGTAGGTGGACTGGAGGGCGATTTCCAGCCCGCCGCCGAGCGCGACCCCGTTGATGAAGGCGAAGCTGGGAACACCCAGGTTAGCCAACGTCGCATAGACCTCGTGCCCCAGCTGCGCCATCTGCAGGCCGTGCTCACGGGCGCTGAGGGACTTCACCGTGGACAGGTCCGCTCCCGCCACCAGGAAGTACGGTTTTCCGGTGACCCCGACGCCGGCGATCTCGCCGCGGGCGGCCCGCTCCTTCAGCCCTTCCAGAACCGTGCCCAGTTCGATCAGCGTGTTCGGGCCCAGGGTGGTTGGCTTGGAGGAGTCGAGCCCGTTGTCCAGCGTGACCAGCGCGAAGGTTCCGGGGCTGGTGCCGTTCACCGGCGGCAGTTCGATGTCCTGGACGTAGGAGTGGGTGATCGTCTCGTCCGGAAAGAGATCGCCAAGCTGGCGGAAATCGGCGGCGCTCATACTGCGGCTCCCGTCTCGGTAGTGGTGGTTACGGCGGTTTCAGTGGTTGCGATGGTTTCAGCAGCAGTGCCGTAGTCGGCGTGGTTCGGATTCTCCCAGATGACCGTCGCTCCCATGCCCAGGCCGATGCACATGGTGGTCATGCCGTACCGGACGGATGAATCTTCCTCGAACTGCCGGGCCAGCTGGTTCATCAGCCGCACCCCGGAGGACGCCAGCGGGTGCCCTACGGCAATCGCTCCGCCGTAGCGGTTGACCCGGGGGTCGTCGTCGGGAATGCCGAAGTGGTCCAGGAAGCTGAGGACCTGGACGGCGAAGGCCTCGTTGATTTCGAACAGGCCGATGTCCCCGATGCCCAGGCCCGCGTTCCTGAGCGCCTTTTCCGTGGCCGGCACCGGGCCGATGCCCATGACCTCGGGCTCCACGCCGGCAAAGGCGTAACTGACCAGCCGCATCCGGACCGGCAGGCCGAGTTCCGCGGCGGCGTCCGCGGACGCCAGCAGGGCCGCCGTCGCGCCGTCATTGAGGCCGGCGGCATTGCCGGCAGTGACCCGGCCGTGGGCCCGGAATGGGGTCTTGAGCGTGGCGAGGTCCTCGAGCGAAGTTCCGGGCCGCGGCGGCTCGTCCACGGTGTTCACGGTCCAGCCTTGGCCGGGCTTCAGCGTGGCGACCGGCACCAGGTCCGGCTGGATCTGGCCCTTGGCGTAGGCAGCGGCCAGCTTGGCCTGGGACGCGACGGCATAGGTGTCGGCGCGGTCCTTGGTGATGGCGGGGAAGCGGTCATGCAGGTTTTCAGCCGTATTGCCCATGTTCAGGGCGGCAGGGTCCACAATCCGTTCCGACAGAAAGCGCGGGTTTGGATCCGCGCCCGCTCCCATCGGGTGGTTGCCCATGTGCTCCACTCCACCCGCTATCACGACGTCGTAGGCGCCGAAGCCGATGCCGCTCGCCGTCGTGGTCACGGCGGTCATCGCGCCGGCGCACATCCTGTCGATCGCGAAGCCCGGAACCGTGCGGGGCAAGCCTGCCAGCAGGGCAGCGGTGCGTCCGATGGTCAGGCCCTGGTCGCCGGTCTGCGTCGTGGCCGCAATGGCCACCTCGTCGACGCGGTCGGCGGGCAGGGAGGGGTTGCGGCGCATCAGCTCCCGGATGCACTTGACCACGAGGTCATCGGCCCGGGTTCCGGCGTAGATGCCCTTCTCGCCCGCGCGGCCGAAGGGGGTGCGGACGCCATCGACGAAGACGACGTCACGCACAGTGCGGGGACTGGCGCTGCGCGGACTTCCGCTGCCCTGTCGTCCGCTGACGGGTTCTCCGCTTCTGTGTTCTTCGCGACGGGGCTGGCTCACGTGCTACTCCTCATTGAGACATGGTGCCGGACCTGAGTGCGAGGCAGGAAGGCCGCCACAAGCAGCAGTGGTCCGGATGACATTTCCTCGCCATGTTACTCGCCAGTAACTTGGCTTGCAAGGTGTTCTCGCCGTCCCAATCCGGTGCAGGTGCTAGCCCGTAGTTTCGGTGGCCTCTCCGGATTGCGGTGCGGCAGCGGGCTCGGGAGTGGCGCCGGGCTCGGGAGCGGCTGCTGCCGCCGGGGCCTTTGCGGCCTTTTCCGGCAGCGGGGCCGGGTTGAGGAAGGCCTCAAGGATCAGCGGGGCCGTGAGTTCTATCTGCCACTGCCTCGCGCCGAGGTTCTGCAGTTCCTCGGCGACCCCGTCCTCGGTCAGCTCAACCGGGGGGCGCCAGGCGATGCGCCGCAGGTAGTCGGGAGTCAGCAGGTTTTCCACCGGCAAGTTGATTTCCTCCGCCTTGGCCTGCAGCTTGGGGCGGGCGGTGGCAAGCCGCGCGGCGGCCTCGGGATCGCGGTCGGCCCAGACGCGCGGGGGCGGGGGAGCATTGGTGGCTAGGTGGAGCGGCGGGAGCTCCTCAAGGGCCCGGGCTGTGCTGATGCAGCGCAGCCAGCGGGGTGCCTCCCGCTGTGCGGCCCGGCCGTGGAAGCCTTTGGTCCCGAGCAGTTGCGGGACCGTGGTGGGCATGGCCTTGGCTGCGGCAACGAGGGCCGAATCCGGAATGAGCCTGCCGGGGGCGACATCGCGCTTCTGCGCCAGCGAGTCGCGTTCGATCCAGAGTTCTCGGACGGCGGCCAGCTGCCGGCGGTCGCGGATCTGGTGGAGTCCGGAGGTCTTGCGCCAGGGATCCACGCGCGGCGGGGCCTGGCCGGCCTCGAGGATGGCGGCGAACTCCTGCTCGGCGAAGTCCAGCTTGCCGTCCGCCACCAGGAGCTCAATGAGTTCCTCGCGCAGCTCGGTGAGGACCTCGACGTCGAGCGCCGCGTACCGCAGCCAGGGTTCGGGGAGCGGGCGGGTGGACCAGTCAGCCGCGGAGTGTTCCTTGGCGAGGCCGAAGCCCAGGAGCTGTTCGATGACGGCGGCGAGGCCGACGCGCGGCAGGCCGGCCAGCCTGGCTGCGAGCTCGGTGTCGAAGAGCTTGTCCGGCCACATGCCGAGTTCGGACAGGCAGGGGAGGTCCTGGCTGGCCGCATGGAGAATCCACTCGACGCCGCGCAGGGCTTCATTGACAATCCGCAGGTCGTCGAAGGGCTCGGGATCGATCAGCCAGGTGCCGGACCCTTCACGGCGGATCTGGACCAGGAAGGCCCGCTGGCCGTACCGGAAGCCGGAGGCCCTTTCGGCGTCCACTCCCGCGGGCCCGTGGCCTGCGGCAAGGGCCGCGGCGCAGCGTTCGAGGCCGGACTGGGTTTCGATCACCAGCGGCACGCCGTCACGGGGTGAATCGAGGTCGATGACCTCGGGGACCAGGCTGTCGAAGCCCTCCACGGTGATATGGGCTGGGGTCTCAGCAGCCTCTGTCGCATTTTGAACGGCGCCGGCCGTGGTGATTTCCGGTATTTGAGGGGTCATGATGCTTTCAGTTTACCGACAACCCGGCAGCGGGCACTTCGCGCCGGGCAATACAGTGCCGGATCCGTGCGGTTTCATGGCTGCTCCCGGCGGCGCCGCGGAAGCGGGGAGACGCCCTCGGGCAGGGGTGGAAGCCCGGCAAAAGTGCAGACCATGTCGGACCACGCCTCCAGGTGCGAGGTGATGTCCGCGGTGGCCGGCGTCCAGGAGGCACGGAGCTCGATGTCGATCGAATTGGGCCGCTCGGAGAGCGTGCCGAAGCTTTCGGACAGCACCCTCGTCGCGGTTCCGCCGGCGGAGCGGTAGGGCGCGGCATGGGTCTCCAGGGCTTCAACCAGCCAGGTCCAGGCCACCGAGCCGAGCATCTCGTCATTTCCCATCTCCGGTTCCAGCTGGGCGCGGATGTAGGTGACGATCCTGAACTCCCCGTCCCACACGGCGGAGCCGTCGGGGTCGTGCAGCAGGATGAAGCGGCCGGTGGCAAGTTCGACGTCGTCGCTCCCCGAAGCGGGGGCAAGGGCCGCCGCTGCCGGACCGTGGACGGAGCCAGGACCGGCCGGGTCCCCCGGAACGAGGACTTCGGCCCCGAGTGCCACGGCAAAGGGTGCCAGCCGCGAGGGCGCCGGAATCTCCTCCAGGCGCAACTCACTGCGGCACCGTGCTTGTCGAAGGGTTCCCAAGGCGAAAAGGAAATCTGCCGGAACCTGGTCGAGTGCGTTCACAATGGAAGATTATGCAACGCAGGGTGGGAAGCCCGGCAGGCTCGCCGCCCGCCCGGGGCCGCACCGGCAGGGCGGAGCCGGGCCGGGCGGCGTCCGGTGTCAGATGGCCGCGAGCTCGCGCTTGATAGCCGCGATGAAGGCATCGACGTCTTCCTCGGTGGTGTCGAAGGAACACATCCAGCGGACCTCGCGGGCCGCCTCGTTCCAGTCGTAGAAGCGGAAGGAGGTGCGCAACCGGTCCGCGACACCGGCCGGCAGGACCGCGAAGACCCCGTTGGATTCGGTCTTCTGGCTCAGCTGGACCCCCGGAATCGATTCGACTCCGGCGCGGAGCCGGGCGGCCATTGCGTTGGCATGGGAGGCCGAGCGCAGCCAGAGGTCACCCTCGAGCAATGCAATGAACTGCGCGGACATGAAGCGCATCTTGGAGGCGAGCTGCATGTTCATCTTGCGCAGGTAGGCCAGGCCGTCAGCGGCCTGCGGGTTGAGGGCCACCACAACTTCACCGAACAGCAGTCCGTTCTTCGTGCCGCCGAAAGAGAGGATGTCCACGCCGGCGTCCCTGGTGAAGGCCCGCAGCGGCACGTCCAGGTGCGCGGCGGCGTTGGCTAGCCGGGCGCCGTCCATGTGCAGTTTCATGCCCCTGGCATGGACATGTTCCGCGATGGCCCGGACTTCTTCCGGGGTGTAGCAGGTGCCGAGCTCCGTGGTCTGCGTGATGGAGACGGCCAGGGGCTGGGCGCGGTGCTCGTCGCCCCAGCCCCAGGCCTCCTTGTCGATCAGCTCGGGGGTGAGCTTGCCGTCCGCGGTGGCTAACTGCAGCAGCTTGATGCCGCCGATCCGCTCCGGGGCGCCGTTCTCGTCCATGTTGATGTGGGCTGTGGAGGCGCAGATCACCGCTCCCCAGCGGGGCAGCAGGGACTGCAGCGACAGCACGTTCGCGCCGGTGCCGTTGAAGACCGGGAAGCATTCGATTCCCTCGCCGAAGTGCTCCTCCATCAGCTGCTGGAGCCGGGCGGTGTAGTCGTCCTCGCCGTAGGAGACCTGGTGGCCTTCATTGGCGGCGGCCAGCGCAGCCAGCACTTCGGGATGGACGCCCGAGTAGTTGTCCGAGGCGAAGCCGCGTACGGACGGGTCATGGAGCCGTGCCGCGGTGCTGGCGGGGGCGTGTTCAACGGTGCTTGTCATGGGTTTGGTCACACTTTCAGTCTAAGGATGTCCGGCTGGAACGCTAAGTTCAGGGCGCCAGCAGCAGCCGCTGGCCGTTCAGTTCGGAAGCGGGGGTGGTGAAGAGCCCGACGGCGGCAGCGGCCAGGTCCTCGACGTCGGTAAACCCGGGGAACCGGCGCTGCGGGGATTTTGCCCGCATCCCGGCGTCGACGAGCGCCTTGACCACAAGGACGACGGCGGCACTGCGCTGTGCTGCCGCGCCGGCGGGCTCCTGGCCGCTGGTGGAAGCGCCGGCGCTGACGGCGGCGCCGCCGGGCTCGCCAGCTGCCGTCTGGTCGCGGCGGAAACCCTCGGCCACCGCGAGCGTCCAGGCCTCAGCCGCGGCTTTGGCGGCCACATAGCTGGCTGTCGCCGCCGTCGGGCTGCTGACCGCGGTGGACGAGACCATGGCGAAGCGGCCCGTGCCGGAGGCCGCGAGGTCCTCGTAGAAGACCCGGGTGACGTTCCGGACCGTGGTGATGGCGCTGCTTTCCAGGAAGTCCCAGTCCTCGTCGCTCTGGTCCGCGATGCCGTTTGCGCCGCGCCACCCGCCGACGAGGTGAATGACGCCGTCGACCCTTCCCGCCCGGGCGGTGATTCCGGCGTGCAGGGCCCGGACCTCCGCCAGGCTGGCGAGGTCACAGACCACAGGCGTAATGCCGCCGCCAGCCTCCGCCGCCGCCGCCTCGATCCGGGGCCCGTCGGAGCCGACCGTGAAAACCGTGTGCCCGGCGTCGTGCAGCGCGCGGGCAGTGGCGATCCCGGAGGGGCCGCTGCCGCCCGCGACCACCACGTTCAGGGCGCGTCGGGCATTCATCCGGCGTTCAGGGCCGTGCCGGTGTCTGAGGTGCCGGTGTCTGAGGAACCGGTGATGCCGGCGGTGGAGTCGATCACGGGCCGCATCTTCTTTTCCAGGGCCTCATAGAACATGGACAGCGGGAACTCGTCGTCCAGGACCTGGTCCGTGAGGCCGCGCGGCGGGCCGTCCAGCGGCAGTGCCTTCGGACCCTGGGCCCAGACGGAGGCCGGGTTGGGCGTGACGGTCCCGGAGATCAGCTCATAGGCGGCGAGCCAGTGGGCCATCTTCGGCCGGTCGATCGAGCGCCAGTAGAGCTCCTCGATCCGGGCGCCGAGCTCCACGACGACGTCGGCCGCCTGGTCCCAGTCGATGCTGAGCTTGCTGTCGGTCCAGTGCAGGACGTGGTGCTGGTGCATCCAGGCGAACAAGAGCTGGCCGCCCAGGCCGTCGTAATTGCGGACCCGGCTGCCGGTGATGGCGAAGCGGAAGATGCGGTCGAAGATGACGGCGTACTGGACAAGTTTGGCGTGCCGGCGCGCTTCGGGGTCCGCGTCGTCGTCCTTTTCGATCTTCACGGATTCACGGAAGGCGGTCAGGTCGCAGCGCAGTTCTTCAAGGGAATAGAGGAAGAACGGCATGCGCTGCTTGATCATGAACGGATCGAACGGCAGGTCGCCACGCATATGGGTGCGGTCGTGGATCAGGTCCCACATGACAAAGGTTTCCTGGCTCAACTCCTGGTCCTCAAGCAGGGCGGCGGCATCCTCTGGCAGCTGCAGGGAGGTGATGTCCGCGGCGGCGCGGAGCACGCGGCGGAACCGGGCGGCCTCGCGGTCAGCGAAGATTGCGCCCCACGTGAAGGTGGGCGTTTCGCGGACGGCAACGGTTTCCGGGAAAAGGACTGCGGAGTTGGTGTCGTAGCCCGGGGTGAAGTCGAGGAAACGGATCGGGACGAAGAGTTTATTGGAGTACTCGCCCGCTTCCAGCCCGGCAATGAACTCGGGCCAGATGACCTCGATCAGCACGGCTTCGACCAGCCGGTTGCTGCTGCCGTTCTGGGTGTACATGGGGAAGACCACGAGATGCTGGAGTCCGTTGACCCGGTGCTGCTGGGGCTGGAAGGCCTGGAGGGAATCCAGGAAGTCCGGGACACCGAAGCCGGCGCCCGTCCAGCGGCCGAAATCCGCGACGAGGAGCTCGAGGTACTCCGCGTCATGCGGGAAGGCTGGCGCGAGGACGCGGATCGCCGCGGTGATGTCGTCGACGTGGGCGGCTGCGGCCGGATGGTCAGCGGGATCGGGGACGGATCCGTCCTTTACCTGCAGTGCCTGCAGTGCGGTCGCGGCGGCCTTGAGCCGCAGCCATTCGGGCGTGCTGGCAGTGATGGGGGCGGTGGCGGTGATTGCGGTGGTGGTCATCGTCAGGGGGCGCCTTTCTGTATGCTGCGCGTGCCGCCCATGCGGGCACGTTCATCGCTCTTGGTTCTCACCGTGAGCGTAGCAAGCAGGCAGGACCGCTAATGCAAAACGGGGGCGACCATAAGAAAGTGTTGCTCATTCTGCTGCGAAAGGCGGCCGAAGCTCCAGCGCGGCGTGGCCCTCCGCTTCAAGCGGGGGCCGCGCCGCGCTGGTGTGGCAATGGGGAGGTCACTTCCCGGCGGAGCTACTTCCCGCCAGCCTCCGCAGGGACAAGCTTCAGCGAGACGGAGTTGATGCAGTACCGCTGGTCGGTGGGGGTTCCGTAGCCTTCGCCTTCGAATACATGGCCCAGGTGCGAATCGCAGGCGGCGCAGCGGACCTCGATACGCTCCATGCCCAGCGTCCGGTCGTGGATATAGCGGACCGTGCCTTCCGCCAGCGGCGCCCAGAAGGAGGGCCAGCCGCAGTGCGAATCGAACTTCTCGTTGCTTGTGAAGAGCTCGGTGCCGCAGGCCCGGCACTGGTAGACCCCCGCGGTGTGGGTGTCCCAGTACTCCCCGGTGTACGGGCGCTCGGTCCCGGCTTGGCGGAGTACACGGTACTCTTCCGCGGTCAGCTCCTGGCGCCATTGCTCGTCGGGCTTTTCAACCGCCGGTTTGACGGATTCCCCGGCGGGTCCGCTGGCGGGCGCGGCGGTGGGCAGAACTTTTGGCCTGTTGTTGAAAATGCTCATAGCTTGATCAACGCTCAGGAGTCCCCGATAAATCCCGAGCCCGCGTACAGATGCAGCACGGGCAGGCCCAGCTTGTCCTGAGCCTTGTTGGCCCAGTCGGTGTGGAACGTGTCGGCGATGGCATGCGGACGGGTGACCACCACTGCCTGCCCCGCGCCGAGCTCCTTGACCTTCGCGACCAGGCCCTCCACCGGCTTGCCTTCTACGATTTCTCCCGAGACGCCTCCGCCGAGGCCGCCCAGGGCCGCCAGCGAGAATGCCAGCGTTTCGGCTGCTTCAGCCCGTTCCCCGGCGGGGTCGGAGCGTGCCGTCAATTCACGGAAGGCCTTGGAGATCTCCAGCAGGGACAGGTTCTCCAGGAAGTCGACCAGCAAATGCCGCTCGGTGTTGGCCGGGACCAGAATCACGAGCGGCGCATCACCGCCGGCCACCAGGCTTTCGATGTTGACGCGGTCGTCCGGGCCGAGGGGCTCTTCTGTCAAAATGACGATTGGATCACTCATGCTCCCAGCCTAGACCGGCCCCGGTGGCTCCGCACAGACTCGCCTCTCACTGACTCGCCTCTCACTGGCTCGCCCCGCAGGTTGGCACAGGTTGGATGGCCCGGATTCTCCCAAGCGCCCGGATTGGCCGTGGAAATGCCGCCCGCGGCGGAGACTTCGGTAAGAATGGTGCCATGGCTTCCTTCCAGCGCCTCCTGCCGGACCTGCAACGGGTCCTTACTGTTCCCGCCATCTCTGGCCGCGGCATGTCCGTCCCGGCTAAGTCTGTCCCCGCGCTGTCTGTCCCCGCGCTGTCTGTCGGCGGCAAGGCCCTGCGCGACAAGGCCTCACGCCGCAACTTCCTGCGCGGCAGGGCCCTCGGCGGAACTACCCTCGGCGGCCTGGCTCTGCAGGGCAGGCCGGCCGCCCCGGTTCCGGTGGCCGAGGTCTCGCTGCCGGGACGTGCGAAGTGGGTTGTTGGCGGCATCATCGGCGGGAGCGCCGCGGCGGGACTGCTGGCGGCCGGTTCCTCGGCGCTGGCGCTGTATTTCGCGCACCGCGTCATCACGCCCGCCCGGGTCCGGGACGAGGATCAGGAAATCCTTGCGGTGATCCGCGACGGCGAGGGGCAGAGGGTGATCCTTGCCGCCACGCCCGACACCACCGTGGACGGCGTCTACGGGCTCTTTTTTGACGGCGGCCGGGGGCATGCGCGGATCGGCCGGATCGTGTCCTACTCACCGGCCGAGCGCACCGTGATGCGGGAAGTCGAGGCAGTCACCGCGGGCGACCTCAGCACGGCCCGGCGGGGCTGGTGGAGCGGCGCGGCCTATCCGGACCCTGCCAGCCTCGGCCTTGCCGCGGAAGAAGTGCAGATCGAGGTCGACGGCGGGACCGCGCCCGCGTGGCTGGTCCCCGCACCCGAAGCCGACGTCTGGGCCATCATGGTGCACGGCCGGGGCGCCACCCGCCATGAAGGTGTCCGGGCGGTACGCGCCGCCCGTGACCTGGGCATGACCAGCCTGCTGATCTCCTACCGCAACGACGGGCTCGCCCCCTCCGCGCCCGACGGACGCTACGGCCTCGGCTCCACCGAGTGGCGCGACGTGGAAGCGGCCATCGGCTACGCCCTCGAGCAGGGCGCCAAGGAGGTCGTGCTGTTCGGCTGGTCAATGGGCGGCGCCATCTGCCTGCAGACCGCGGACCTCTCCCGCTACCACCACCTGATCCGGGCCATGGTGCTCGACGCCCCGGTGATCAACTGGGTCAACGTGCTGGCCCACCACGCCGAGCTCAACCGGATCCCGTCCGCCGTCGGCCGGTATGGCCAGCTGATGATGAGCCACAAGCTGGGGCGGCGGCTGACCGGGCTCGCCGCGCCGGTGGACCTGAAGACGATGGACTGGGTCTCCCGGGCGGTGGAGTTGCGGACGCCCACCCTCATCATCCACAGCGTGGACGATGAGTACGTTCCCTATGGACCCTCTGCCGTCCTGGCCGAGAAGAACCCGGAGATGGTCACGTTCGAGGCGTTCGACCGGGCCCTCCACACGAAGGAATGGAACGTGGACCCGGAACGCTGGGAACGGCTCGTGACGGCCTGGCTCGGGCAGCAGCTAGCGCCCCGCGCGAATCCCGGCCAGCCCAATCCCGGGGCCCCGGTCTCGCCGAGTTGACACTTTGCGGCAATGTTTTCGCGCAACATTGCCGTGAACTGCACACTCGATGGTCCGCGGATCCGCTTAGTGCTTGCCGGTGCCGATCGGGGCGGTGCGGGCGCCGGTGAGCCGGATCAGGTCAGCCGGGCTCAGTTCGATGTCGAGGCCCCGCCGGCCGCCCGAGACGAGGATCGTGTTCAGGTCCAGCGCGGTGTCATCCACCACAGTGGGGGAGGGCTGGCGCTGCCCCAGCGGTGAGATGCCGCCAAGCACGTAGCCGGTGCGGCGTTCGGCGGCGGCAGGGTCTGCCATGGCGGCCTTCTTCGCGCCCAACGCTGCGGCCATCGCCTTGAGGTCCAGGTTGCCGCTGACAGGAACGACACCGACGGCGAGCCTGCCGTCGACGTCGACCATCAGGGTCTTGAAAACCCTGGCGGGATCGACGCCGATCACCTGGGCGGCTTCCAGGCCGTAGCTGGCCGCGGCGGGGTCGTGGCTGTAGGGGTGGGACACAAAGGAAACCCCGGCTGCCGCAAGTGCTGCGGTGGCCGGAGTTCCCTGGGACGGCTGCTTGCGGGCCATCAGTGCGTCTCCTGCCCTCAGGAGGGCTGCGAGAGCGCGGTGACCTTGCGCTTGATCCGGCCGAGCATCGCCGTCATGCCGCGCATGCGCAGGGGAGTGATGGCGCGGGTGAGGCCCAACAGCTCCGGCATGTCATCCGGGACGGCAAGGATCTCGGCGGGGCTGAGGCCATCGAGCCCTTCATGCAGGACACCGGCGAAGCCACGGGTGGTGGGAGCCTCCGGAGGTGCCTTGAAGAAGAGGCGCACGCTTTCGGGAGCGCCGCCGTCGGGCTTTTCTGTCTCGATGGTCAGGAACAGCGGTGACTGGCACTCGACCACCTGCTCCAGCATCTCCGGGTGCTCCTTGAGCCGGTCCGGAAGCTCCGGAAGCCCGCGCGAGAACTCAAGCAGGAGCTGCAGCCGTTCAGGTTCGCTCAGGGCTTGGAAGTCGTCAACAATTTCCGCCAGCGCGGCGGGGAGGGCAGAAGTATTCATCACTCCCAGCTTACGCACGGCGGACCGTTGTGTCCCGTCGACCCCAATCCGGCCTTAGCGGGCGGACGGAACGGTGCCGCGTTCGGAGCCCCGGACGATGGGGACACGCACGGCGTTGCCCCATTCGGTCCAGGAACCGTCGTAGTTGCGGACGGTGTCGAAGCCCAGGAGGTACTTGAGGGCGAACCAGGTGTGGCTGGACCGCTCACCGATACGGCAATACGCGACGACGTCGTCGCCTTCTTTCAGCCCTGCTTCGCCCAGGTAGAGGCTCTCAAGCTCGTGACGGGTCCGGTAGGTGCCGTCACCCGCGGCCGCCCGTGCCCATGGAATGGAGGCCGCTGTGGGGATGTGGCCGCCGCGCATGGCGCCTTCTTCCGGGTAAGCCGGCATGTGGGTCCGCTGCCCGGTGTACTCCTCCGGGGACCGCACGTCGATCAGCGGCTTGCCGAGGTGGGCCAGGACGTCTTCCTTGAAGGCGCGGACCGGGGCGTCGTTGCGCTCCACTACGGGGTAATCGCCACGTGCGGGAACGGTTGTTTCGGTGGTCATCGCCCGTTCCTCGGCGATCCACTTGTCCCGGCCGCCGTCCAGCAGCCGGACGTCTTCGTGGCCAAAGAGCTCAAAGACCCACAGGGCGTAGGCGGCCCACCAGTTGGACTTGTCTCCGTAGATGACCACGGTGGTGTCCCGGGAAATGCCCTTGGCCGCGGCCATGGCGGCGAAGGCTTCGCCCTCAACGAAGTCACGGGTGAGCTCATCGTTCAGCTCGGTGTGCCAGTCGATCTTCACGGCACCCGGGATGTGGCCGGTTTCGTAGAGGAGCACGTCCTCGTCCGACTCCAGCACCACAAGCTGGCCACTCTCCAGGGCTCCTTCTTCAATCACCGTGGCGAGCCATTCAGTGGAGACCAGCCGCCCGGGGTGGGCGTAGGCGGCAAACTTGTCGTTCTGCTCAACGGGATAGGGCATGGCGGTGGCCTTTCACTGAAACGGTCAGGGCCGGGACGGGGGAGGTCAGGTCGCGGCGCCGGGTCTTCTCCAACACTAACCACGCCACCATGGGAATGTCCCGCCCCGTTCACACTCGGAAATGTGGCCTTTGTCACGGGTCTCTTCTCTCGCCCGGGGCCGCCGCGGGCGCCCGGGCCGGGCAGTCCCGGCAATGCCGGTATTCTGTCTGGGGACAAGAGACCAGCAGAACGGACCACCTTGGTACAGATCGAACAGCTCGCCGCCCGCACCCCGGCAGTTTCAGTGGATGAACTCCTCGATGGTTTTTATCCCTCGCCGCGCTTCGGTGAGGTGTCGTTTTCCAGCTACCGGCCGGATCCTTCCCAGCCCAGCCAGTCTGCCGCGGTCCGGGCATTGGAAGGCTTTGCCGCTGGTGTCGGCGCCCGTGACGGGGACGGACTTTTCAAGCGGCTGTTCGGTAAGAAGGACACCTCGCGCGCCGGAATCTACCTCGACGGCGGCTTCGGCGTCGGCAAGACCCACCTGCTGGCATCGCTGTGGCACGCCGTTCCCGGTCCGAAGGCTTTCGGCACCTTTGTGGAATACACCAACCTGGTCGGCGCGCTGTCCTTCCGCAAAACCGTTGATGCCCTGAGCCACTACAAGCTGGTGTGCATCGACGAGTTCGAGCTCGATGATCCGGGCGACACGGTCCTGATGTCCCGGCTGATGCGCGAGCTGGCCGACGCCGGCGTCAAGCTCGCGGCGACCTCCAACACCCTTCCGGGCTCCCTTGGCGACGGCCGCTTCGCCGCCGTCGACTTCGCCCGCGAGATCCAGGTGCTAGCGGACCAGTTCGACGTCGTCCGGATCGACGGCGAGGACTTCCGTCACCGCGGCCTTCCAGCAGCCCCCTCGCCGCTGCGCAACGACGATCTCACGCACCATATGCATGCCGAATTCGACGGCAAAACGGTGGCGCGCGACGAGTTCAGCACGCTGATCAACCACTTGGCCGGTGTCCACCCGAGCCGCTACCGCCAGCTGCTGGAGGGCATCGAAGGCGTCGTGTGGAAAAACGTGCACACCATCACGGAACAGGCCGTCGCGCTGCGCTTTGTGGTTCTGGCCGACCGGCTGTACGACAAGGATGTTCCCATCCTCGCCAGCGGTGTGCCGTTCGACCAGCTGTTCACCGAGGAAATGATGACCGGGGGATACATGAAGAAGTACTTCCGCGCGGTTTCCCGGCTGACCGCCCTGGCGCGCGAGGGCCAGAACCACGAACCTTCCTAATCCAGGCAGTTACGCGGAGTTGCTGTGGGCGCACCCCCTTGTCCGGGGGGCCACAGTGGCTCCGCGCTCTTGGTTAAGGTGCGGCGGGAAGCGGCCTGTGCCGCAGAACGGGTAGGCGGCGTTAAACGCAGAAGGCGCCGGCGCCGCCTCTCGGCGGGACCGACGCCACGCTGACGTTCTTGGATGGGGGCCCTGCTCCCGGACTTGCCGGTCACAGAGGCTCAACATCGACGGAAGGCTGTCAGGCCACCGGAGGCTGTCCGGACGCCGGCCCAGTGCCTGGCGTGCCGTGCTGCTTGTCCACGAAGCCTGAAGCGCCCCGCGTCACGGAATCGATCTTGCCGGCGTACTTTCCGCCGGTCTTGGAGTCGACGAAATCGCCGGCCTTCTCGATGCCGTTCTTGATGGCTTCATGATTGCCACCAATTGCTTGCTGAGCCTTGCCCTTTAGATCGTCAAGTAAACCCACGGGCACCTCCCTTCGGTCGCGGAGCCAGATCGCTCCTTGCGCTTACCACCCTAGTCGGCGCTGTCAGGGGTGCCAAGGTTGTACGCCCACAGGGTAACGGACGCTCCGTAGGACAAATCGACGCCGAATCCACCGGATCTGCGGGTGGGTCCGGAAGGACGGCAACCGTTCCGCCGGCGTTATCCGTTCGGCCCGTGCGGGTACCCAGGCAAGCGCCCGCTACATGTTGACGATCCCGGTGGTTGAGCGTAGACCGTGCCGTATCACATCAATTGCGGGCCGTTGCCTCGCGGCCTGCCGCCCGTAAGGAGAAGGAAATGGCCGTCGCGGTCATCATGGAATTCAGCGGTGCCACCTTGGAGCAATACGACGAGGTTATCGGAAAAATGGGTCTCACCCCGGGAGGGCCCGGCCCGGCAGGCGCCCTCGGACACTGGGTCGCGGCCACGGACGACGGGATCCTCGTCACAGACCTCTGGCGGACGAGGGAACTCTACGACGCCTTCGCGAAAGAGCAAATCGGACCCTTCACCGCAGAGGCAGGAATCGAAAGGCCGCCGAAAGTGACCTATCTGGAGGCACACAGTTACTTCACCCCCGGCGCCGACGCATAACCATTTCTCCAAAATCCGGCCGTAGCTGCGATCCCGGCTGCCTACGTAACTGCGTCCCGGCGGCCTACGGGCCGCTCGGGTGAATTCAGACAAAAAAAGCAGCTCCGGGGGAGCTGCTTTCGTGGTGGGCGATACTGGGATCGAACCAGTGACCTCTTCCGTGTCAGGGAAGCGCGCTACCGCTGCGCCAATCGCCCGCAACCGGAAGGATCCGGAGTGGAGTTGTAAATTCAGGCCAAACAGAGAGCGGACGACGAGATTCGAACTCGCGACATCCACCTTGGCAAGGTGGTGCTCTACCAGCTGAGCTACGTCCGCATTTAGTCCTTGCCGGCTGGGCCGGTGGTACTGGATCAAGCAAGTTGCCTTGCTTTGGTGGGCGATACTGGGATCGAACCAGTGACCTCTTCCGTGTCAGGGAAGCGCGCTACCGCTGCGCCAATCGCCCCTTGCATCCGGCAGAACCGGAAACCAGGGTTTTCACCGAGGTGGGTACGGGATTCGAACCCGTGTATACGGCTTTGCAGGCCGCTGCCTCGCCTCTCGGCCAACCCACCGTGTAGACAGGATTCCGAAGAACCATTGCCGTGACAGTGTCCTGCGAGCGGACGACGAGATTCGAACTCGCGACATCCACCTTGGCAAGGTGGTGCTCTACCAGCTGAGCTACGTCCGCATTATTGTCTGCATTTCCGCGCCGCAATCGGCGTTTCTTCGCGTTCCAACGAGTAAGAACTCTATAGGAGGTTCAGGCAACTTACAAATCGCGACGTCCAAGGCGCCCAAGGGTGGCTGTAAATCCTTGACTTTCCGCGGTTTTTGCGAATTACAGCCCTGTCATTACGTGCCTAGGGTTCGGGTGCGGGTGCGGTGATCGGGACGGGGACGCCGGGTGGCTGGGTGCTGTGATCGGGACGGCGATGCGCCGTGATTCCAGCCCAGCCGCGCGGTGCGCACCCCGGGGGGCGAAGGGCCGATTTCAAAATTCCGCCGGGGTGGGCTAGCATTCAATGGCATTGGGGCGATTGGCGCAGTGGTAGCGCGCTTCGTTCACACCGAAGAGGTCACTGGTTCGAACCCAGTATCGCCCACCGATGAATGGTCCGTTCCGCTCGCAGAGCGGGGCGGGCCATTTTGTTTTCGGTCCCTGCTGCCGCGGCTGCTTCGGTCCTGACCGGGGCGGCTGCTTTGGCCCTCGTTGGGCGCGTGTTTCGGTCCTGCCCGGGCGCGCGCCTGCCGTTCCGCGTGTCAGCGGATGGCCGCGGCTGGTCACTTTTTGCTTCCGCTGTCTGACCCCTGTGAAAGAGTTTTTTCCATGACCGCTCCACTTCTTGCCCATGCCACGGACTACGGCCGGATGTATGCACGATCCACGTCCGAGCAGTTCTCCGTCCCGTCCATTACCACCGTGATCGGCCAGCAGCCTCACGGTCTCGATGGCTGGTTCGGCTACATGGGAGCCAACAGCCTGGCCCAGGATCCAACCCTGCCCGGCATATTGGGCAGCCCTGCGAAAGTACGCCAGGCCGTAAGCCGCGCCGCCAAGGCTGCCGAGTCGTACCGGGACGACGCCGCGAAACGCGGGGACAGGGTCCACAATTACTGCGAGCAGGTAGCCCTGCGTGCCCTGGGTCGGCCACACCGGATGGTGGAAACCCGCGAGGCGCTGGCCGCCAACGGCGAGGAAGCTTTTGCCGCGCGGTTCGACGAGTGGTGGGAACTCTTCCAGGTTGAGCCGATCGCGCCGGAAATCACGGTGTGGAACAAAACCGTCGGTTACGCCGGCACCCTGGACCTCGTCGCGAAGATCAACGGCCGCATCTGCCTTATTGACTACAAGACCAAGGGGACCAGCCGGGACGGCACCGTCAAGCCCCTCGACGCCAAGGTAGTCATGCAGCTCGTTGCAGGCATGAAGGCCGAAGAAAGTCTTGTGGATCCGGTGGCGGGGGAGTGGGAACCCTGGAAGCATGGGGACTCGCCCATCCTGTTGGCGGTCGCCGTCGGCCAGACCGAGGTGCGGCCACAGCGAGCCAACCCGGACGTCCTCAAGCACCATTGGTGGAAGTTCTGCGCACTCCGGCGGGTCTGGGAGATGTCCGCTGATGCCACCGCTGCCGGCCCGGCGCTGCTCCCGCTGGCCCCGCCCCCACAGCGCTGACATCCTCAACGCAACAGATTCCGCGGCGGGGAAGCCCGCGTCGTTGACGCCCGCATCGTTGAAACCCGCGCCGGCCCTGCGCTGCCTGCCTGTGCTGCCGTAAATCGCGCTCTACTGGACAGCTCACCATGCTGAGCTGGAGGGCGGTAAAGACGGTTGGCATTTCCGGCGTGCATCGCAGATGCCAGGCCGTTGGAGGAACCAGAGAACAGGTAGGCTCTCGATCATCGTCCTGATAACGGGCCGGCTGGCGCATGATGTGGGGAAGGCTAGGCCCAGTTCGACGAACGAACCGACGTTGGAAGCGACGCCCATCAGCCGGATAGAGAAACTTTATGACTCGAGCATCTTGACCTTCCTGCCGACAACGCTGGTGATAGCGACCTTGCTTGATCCCCTGACGGAGAAGTTGGGTTTTTGGCTGGGCTCGGGCGCGGCGATCGCTATCAGCGTGGCCCTGACGGTAATCGTCACCGTACCCGTGATTCCCTACATAAAACGACGAAGGGCAATGGACGCCGAACAGGGAATCTTTGAATGCTCACGCCGCGAGCCGGGATCGGCACTCAAAGGGAGGTGGGCGCCAGGATACGCAAAGGCAGAACCAAGCCAACTTCTGGTTCAAGCAAAGACGGGCATGACGGGCCGCCCAGCCGGACGCGTTGAAGTGTATTCAGCGCCGGCTCCCCTTGGTGGACGCACCAAAGCACCGTGGGCAGACTCCCCAAAGGGAAGATTCTCGTGCTGAATACCGACAAGGGTGTTATAGAACTTGCCGCCACTCCCACCAGCCTGGTTCTACTCAAAGAACGATGCCAGGGAGGACAGCCCTAGGAACAACGCCCTGACACTGACGATTCCTACTACGGACACAGTGAATGCCGGCCGTCCTATTACGGTAGAGGCATGACCTTTGCGAATGTGGGAACGCTGGGCACTCTCCCGGGCAAGCGCGACGAGTTGGTGCGCCACTTGACTCAGCGTAGCGACACCCTCCGGCAGATCGGCTGCCTTGCCTACGAGGTCGGAGTGAACGATGACGACCCTGACACGGTCTTCGTGGTGGAGTTGTGGGAGAGCGAGGACGCGCATCAGGCTTCCCTCGCACTGCCGGAGGTCCAGGCATCCATCACGGCCGCACGGCCGTTATTGTCCGGCAAGTTCGGAGGGTTTCGGTTCGACGTCGCCGGGTCGCCGCTTCGAGACTGATGCGAGCCGATGTGGAGGCTCTCAGGCTCATTCGCAGATGACCGGGTGCAATCGGCCCGGAACTGTACGGACGCGCGACGGTAAAAGGTCCTAGGCTTTGCCCGCCCGGATGTTTATCCCGTGAGTTGACTTATTGACAACCGGGTCGCCGTCTATTGCACTTGCCGAATGGCCTCTCAACAGACAGAGGACAAGCTCCGGATCGCCGATGGTCTGGTGGTCATAGCCCTCGCCGCCGTTGCACTCCTCACGATCTGGCGAACCGCGGCCGACGTGTAGTTGTCCGTTTTTCAGAGCCTCATGCCCGCCTTGCTGGTTTTTTGGGGCGGAGTAATTCTGGTCGGAAAGACCAGAGCCGGGAGGCTCGTGCGAAGCCGCCGGCGGTGGAGATACCTAGCGCTCCTAGGAGTCGTGTCGTTCGTCATCATTGTGACTATCGTGGGCACGACCCTTAACCCTCAGGGTCCGGGTGCCGACCTGTCTCTGCGGTTGTTTCCCCCCATCGTCGCTTTATTCGTGGCGCAGCTCTATGAACGGGAAGACAGTGCTCAGTTTAAGGCGGCGGACCTCAGCGATCGCGATGCCGAAGCCTGGAAAAGAATCGCCGTTGTGCCGGCAGTGCTCGGCGTCGTTCTTGGGTGCCTCGCCGGCATGACAATAGCGTCCGGCGACACCAGCCTGGGTTTTCTGCTCCTACCGGTTGCGCTGCTATTCCTGACCTTCGCCGTCGTTATCTGGATAATGCTCGGGTCAAGGAACCGGCAGCTGAGGGCAAAGCCGTAGGCTGCTGCGCGCCAGCAGCGACAAGTAGTAGTGGCGCTCACCCCGCCTCAGGCTGTGAGTGGGTGGTGGGTGGGTTGGAAGTAGTGGTTGCGGCGGGGTCTTTGGTGTGGGTCAAGGTGTGGGGGTGGGATGAACCAGGGGATCCCGGCGCGGAGTTGGATGGTCCAGTGTTCTTTGTGGATGACGTGGTGGTGGTGGGAGCAAAGGAGTGTTCCGTTGTCCGTGCCGGTGGTCCCGCCGCGGGACCAGTAGGTGATGTGGTGGGCCTCGCACCAGGGAGCGGGGATGGTGCAGCCGGGGAAGGTGCAGCCCTGGTCGCGGGCGGTGAGGGCTTTGCGGATGTGCGGGGGAAAGATTCTTGTGGTCCGGCCGATGTCCAGGATCCGGCCCTCGCTGCCGAGCAGGACGGGGAGGATGTCGGCGTCGCAGGCGATTTTGCGGGCGGTGGAGGCGGTGACGGGGCCGGTGAACAGCAGCGTCCCGGTGTGTTCCGGCCTCTCTGCGCCGGCGCCGTCTGGTGCCGCGCCGGGGTCGGCGGTGTGGTCGAGGCGGGCCAGGAGGTCGCGGTAGCCGATGGTGACCATGACCTGGGGGCGGAGTCCGCCGGTGGCGGGCAGGGCTCCGGCGGCGAGGGCAACCTTGCAGCCGCCGACGAGGCCGTCGAGCCGCTTCTGCGGCTGGGTACGGAGATCCAGCACCGCGGGCGGCTCCGCCTCAAGGAAACCCGCGGCTGTGCCGGTTGCAACAGTGCTGTCCGCCCCGGTGCTGTCCGTGGCGGCCCCGTCAGCGGTAGTGGCGGTGGCCTTGTTCGTCGCGGTGGCGGGGTCGGGCGTGGTGGTGCGGGGGTTGGTGCCGGTGTTCATCACGGTGAGGAGGAGTTCGAACTGCTCGGCGGTCGCGAAGATCTCCAGGTGGTGCAGCCCGTGGCGGGGCCGGCGGATGAAGGCGCCCTGGAGCTGGCGGAGCAGTTCCTCGGATGGTTCGGCGCCGTCCTGGTCGATCGCGTCGGTCCAGTTCCGGGCGACGCGGACGAGGAAGTCCGGGTCGTTCTCTGCCGCGGTCCGGGTCAGGACGTGCTCCATCCGGGCTGCGGTTTCCGGGTCGCAGAAACGTGCCGGACCCGGTCCAGTGCTGCGGTGATGATGCCCGCGGTCCGGGACGAGACCTCGGCTGAGGCTACCGCGGCGCCGAGTTCCTCACGGACAGGGGGCAGGAGTTCCTGGCCGCCGAACCGGGTGCGGGGCAGCAGGTCCCCGGCGAGGGCGAGTCGGCGCCGGGCCTCCGGGGCGCTGATCCGCAACCGGGCCCGCAGGAACTTGGTGGTGTTCCGGTACCCGTCGTCCACCGCGTTCGCGGTATCCCTGCCGACCGTGGCGTTCCCGTCACGTGCGGCGTCCGAGTCACCCGTGGCAGCCCCGTCACGCGCGGCGCCGCGGTCACTCGCGGCGCTTCCGTCGACTGCTGAGCCCATGCCGCCCGGCAAGTTCGTTGTGTCTGCGGCCCGGATGCTGTCGTCCGGCGTTCCCATCGTGCTGTCGGCAACTCCAGAAGCACCCCGGCTCTGTGCAACCAGGCTTCCGGCGGCGGCACTTCCGGCGTCCGGGCCGTCGTCGCTATCGCCGCCGTCGCTGCCGGAGCTAGGACTGCTGCCGGCGGCAGGGGTGTCCCGCCAGCCCGTGGTCCAGCCGGTGGTCCCGGATCCTGTGCCGGCCGTGGCTATGTCTTGTTTCCGCGGCCGGTCCACGGCGCCGGCCGCGAGGAGCTGCAGATACTCCGCGGCCCGGGACAGTTCCTCCACCTGGCCGGCGAAGTCGGACGCGGCCCCGAATCCCCAGGGCGCCGCGTCAGATACCGCCGTCGAGCCCGCGCTCCGGAGCAGCGCGAGAGCCTCGTCCACAGCCGAATCCACGGACCGGCTTCTGGCCTGGTCCGCGTCCGCAAGCGGGAGGAAATCCCCGACGGCTTCCATACCCACACGCTAATACTTGGCTCCGACATTATTAGCGAGGACCGATCGACCACCAGCCCGGAGCAAGCCAGGTGCAGGCGAAGCAGATCGGCCGCGTCCGGGAAGCTGGCCGGGGCAACTAAACTGGTGGGAATCCCGTATCCGCCCATCGTGAGGACAGATTGCACATGGCCATTTTGAATATCCGCATCATCGGAGATCCTGTGCTGCGCACAGTCGCAGATCCCGTGACGGAATTCGGGCCTGAATTGGCGAAGCTCGTCGCGGACATGACCGAGACCATGGAGGATGTCGAAGGCGCAGGCCTGGCCGCTCCCCAGGTCGGCGTTAGCCAGCGTGTCTTCACCTACCGGATCGGCGGTGTTGAGGGACACATCATCAACCCGGTGCTGGAAAACAGCGAGGACTTCCAGCCGGACGCCGTCGAGGGTTGCCTTTCCATCCCCGGGTTGGGCTTCCCGGTCCGTCGCCGCCGTCACACACGCGTGACCGGAGTGGACCTGCACGGCAACCCGGTCGCCGTCGAGGGCGAGGGCATGCTTGCCCGCTGCTTCCAGCACGAGACTGACCACCTCGACGGCATCCTGTTCACCGACCGCCTCGAAGGCGAGGACCGCAAGGCCGCTCTGCGCGCCATCCGGAACGCCAATTACGACGCCGTCACGGAGCAGACGACGGCGAAACGTGCCAAGACGGTCGGGTCCAGCTTCGGTGGGGGCTCCTTCGGCGGCGGTGCCGCCACCGGCAGCGCCGGCGCCGCTTCCCGCGCCGCCACCGGGTCCTTCGGTAACACCCAGTGAGGGTTCTGTTCGCCGGGACACCCGCCGTCGCCGTCCCCTCCCTGGACGCCCTCGTCGAGGCGGGGTTCGACGTCGTCGCCGTCCTGACCCGCCCGGATGCCCCGGTGGGGCGGAAGCGGGTCCTGACGCCGTCGCCGGTTGCGGCCCGCGCCGCCGAGCTTGGCATCGAGGTCATCCACGCGGCAAAAGTGGACTCCGAGGTCACCGCCCGGATCGCTGCCACTGAACCTGACGTCGCCGCGATCGTGGCCTACGGCGGCCTCATTCCGCGTCCGGCACTGGAAGTTCCCCGGTACGGCTGGATAAACCTCCACTTCTCCCTGCTGCCGGCGTGGCGCGGAGCAGCCCCCGTGCAACGGTCCGTCATCGCCGGTGACGACGTCACCGGCGCCGTCACCTTCCTTCTCGAGGAGGGGCTGGACACCGGGCCCGTGTTCGGCACGCTGACCGAGGCCGTCCGCCCGGACGACACCGCGGGGACGCTGCTCGAGCGGCTGTCCCACAGCGGCGCTGTGCTGCTCACCCAGACACTGTCCGCGGTCGACGCCGGCAAGGCGGCTGCAGTGCCGCAGCAGGGTGACGTGAGCCTGGCTCCCAAACTGACGCTTGAGGACGGACGGCTCGACTGGCGGCAACCGGCCCTGGCGATCGGGCGGCGGGCCCGCGGTGTCACTCCCGAACCCGGCGCCTGGACCACCCTGGACGGGCAGCGGGTCAAACTCGAACCGGTGCTGCTCCGGCCCCAGGCGCCGGCACTGCAACCGGGGCGGCTGGCCCTGGACGGCAAAAGCGTGCTGGTCGGGACCGGCTCGCATCCGGTGGAACTTAGCCGGATCCAGCCTTCGGGCAAGAAAATGATGACCGCCGCTGATTGGGCGCGCGGACAGGCAACACTTGAAAGCGTGGTATTCGAATGAGCGAGTCCGGGACGGGCGGCAGTGGCCGCGGCAGGGGCGCACCCCGCGGCGGAGGGGGAGCCGGCGGTCAACGCGGCACCAGCCGCGGCCGTGACGGCAGCCAGCGCAACGCCCAGGGCCGGGAGCGCAACCGCGGCCCGCAGCGCGGGTTCACCGAGAACGCTCCGTCCCAGCGCACCCGCCGGGCGGATCCCGCCCGCCTCGTTGCCTTCGAAGTGCTCCGCGCCGTGGCCTCCGAGGACGCCTACGCCAACCTCGTGCTGCCTGCGCGGATCCGGCACCATGGACTGGACAAGCGCGACGCCGGTTTCGCCACCGAACTGAGCTACGGCGCCTTGCGGGGCCAGGGGACCTATGACGCGATCCTTACCCGCTGCGTCGACCGGCCGCTGGACCAGCTGGATCCGGCCATTCTGGATGCCCTCCGGATCGGCGTCCACCAGCTGCTGGCCATGCGCGTTCCCGCCCACGCCGCACTGGACCAGACCGTGGGCTTGGCCCGCGCCGTGATCGGAGCGGGGCCCTCGGCCCTCATCAACGCCGTGCTGCGCAAGGTCTCGGCGCACACGCTGGATGAGTGGCTGGAGCTGCTCCTCAGCGACGAGACAGACGAAACGAAGATCGCCTCGATCCGCCACGCCCACCCGGAATGGATTGTCCGTGCATTGCGGCAGTCCCTCGTGGCCCACGGCCGCCCGGTCGACGAAATCGACGAGCTGCTGGAGGCGGACAATGCTGCCCCCGTGGTCAACCTCGTGGCGCTGCCCGGGCTCGGCAGCCTGGACGAGGCCCTCGAAGGAGGGGCCACGCCTGGGGAACTTGTCGAAGGATCGGCCCTCTCCAGCGGCGGCGACCTGGGCCGTCTCGCCTCGGTGCGGAACGGCAGCACCCGGGTCCAGGATGTCGGATCGCAGCTCGTTGCCCGGGCCATGGCCGCCGTTGAGCCGGGCACTGGTAGCAGCACCCCGGACACCGAAGTCGGAACTGAAGCCGGCGAACGGTGGCTGGACCTGTGCGCCGGTCCTGGCGGCAAGGCCGCACTCCTCGGCGCCCTCGCCCGGCAACGGGGTGCCACCCTGCTGGCCAACGAACCCGCCCCGCACCGTGCGAAGCTGGTCCGACAGGCCCTGGCCGCGGTACCGCATGAGGTCTGGCATGTGCGGACCGGAGACGGCCGCGAGGTGGGCGCGGAGATGGCCGAAAGCTTCGACCGGGTCCTCGTTGACGCACCCTGCACCGGGCTCGGGGCATTGCGCCGGCGTCCCGAATCCCGCTGGCGTCGTACGCCTAAGGACCTGGCCGACCTCGGTCCGCTGCAGCGCGAGCTCCTCAAGTCCGCGTTGGCAGCCGTCCGGCCCGGCGGCGTCGTGGCCTACGTGACGTGCTCACCGCACCCGGCGGAGACCACCGCCGTCGTCAGCGATGTCCTGCGCAAACGCGAGGACCTGGAACTGCTCGACGCCGGAGCGGTGCTGGACAGCGTCAGCCTCACCGGCCACCTCGAAGCCGGGCACGAAGGCACCGCCCAGTTGTGGCCGCATATCCACCGGACCGATGCCATGTTCCTCGCGCTTATCCGCAAAAAGGCCTGACGCGCAGGCGATACTGGGTAACTGTTGCCCCGAAGCTCCACCCAGCCCGTTCAGCAGACCGCAAAGGAAACCCATGGCCCAGTGCTGCATCAACCCGAGCATCCTTTCCGCCGACTTCGTCAACCTCGAGGCGGAACTGCAGAGAATCAGCAACGCCGACGCCGTGCACGTGGACGTCATGGACAACCATTTCGTGCCGAACCTGACGATCGGACTCCCGGTGGTTAAGCGGATCCAGGACGTCAGCCCGGTGCCGCTGGATGCTCACCTGATGATCGCCGACGCCGACCGCTGGGCGCCGGGCTTCGCCGACGCAGGCGTGGCTTCGGTAACGTTCCACGCGGAAGCCTCAATCGCGCCGATCAAGCTTGCCCGGGAGCTTCGGACCCGCGGAGCAAAGGCAGGGATGGCGCTTCGCCCCGGAACCCCGGTGGAGCCCTACCTGGACATGCTCGGCGAACTGGACCTCCTGCTGATTATGACCGTGGAACCGGGTTTTGGCGGACAGTCCTTCCTGGACCTGACCCTGCCCAAGATCCGCCGCGCCCGCGCCGCGATTGATGGCTCCGGCGGGCGGGTGGCGCTGCAGGTCGACGGCGGCATCACCGAGGAGACGATCACGCGCGCCGCCGAGGCGGGCGCCGACGTCTTCGTCGCAGGATCCGCCGTGTACGGTGCCGCTGATCCGGCGGAGGCCATCGACCGTCTCCGGGCGGCCGCCAAGCGTTGACGGGTAGGCGCGCGCCGGCGCCGGAGTCAGCGGCCTGCGGCCCGCGCCCCTCGACCCGCGCCCCTCGACCCGCGCCCCTCGACCCGCGCCCCTGGGGTTGACCGAGCGCGCCGGCTGCCCATGTCAGCGCCAAAAATGACGCCGGACGTAACATCGCCGGCCCGGGAATAGCGGGAGCTGCCCGGCAGTTGTGCCACAATAGCAACACACATACGTGCTCCGGGGTCGGTGTAAGTCCGAACCGGCGGTGATAGTCCGCGACCCGCGAGCCGGCGCTTCCTTCGGGAGGAACCGGCGAGCGGTTGAACCGGTGGAATTCCGGTACCGACAGTTAAAGTCTGGATGAGAGAAGCACGTACAGCTGTTACTGCGGCGCCTTTGGCGCCGCAGAATTTCGCTGTCGTATACCCCCGGAGCCATCGCGGTTCTTGAGGGAAGGAACGACAGGCATGAACTCTCTGCGATGGCTCTTTACCGACGCTGCGGCCGTTGAAGGCCCGGTGGCAGGTAAATGAGCGTCCAACAAGGGGCTGAGCAGACGGCGGGCGCGGACCTGACCGGGGCAGGCTTCAGCAATACCGAGATTGCCGCCATGGATGCGGCCCTCGAGGCTGCGTTGCAGGGACCTCGGGGTGCGAACCCGTTGGTGGGCGCCGTCGTCATGGCTGCCGACGGAACACATCTGGTGACCGGCTACCACCGCGGCGCCGGAACTGCCCACGCTGAAGTGGACGCTATCGCCCAGGCGGCCGCCGTCGGCCATGACCTTACCGGAACCACCATGCTGGTCACGCTGGAGCCCTGCAACCACTGCGGACGGACCGGTCCGTGCGCCCAGGCGATCATCGACGCCGGCATCACCGACGTCATCTACGCCGTCGACGATCCCCATGACCCGGCAGCCGGGGGCGCCGCGACCCTGCGGGCCGCAGGAGTCCGGGTCCGTTCCGGCCTCGGGGCGGTCGCCGCGCTGGACCTGAACCGGCGCTGGTTCGACGCGGTAGCCGCCAAACGGCCCTTCGTCACGCTGCACATCGCGCAGACCCTCGACAGCCGGATCGCCGCCCCGGACGGCACCAGCCAGTGGATCTCCAGCCCGGAATCATTGGCGGACAACCACGCCCTGCGTGGCCGGATCGATGCCATCCTGGTCGGGACGCAAACGGTCCTGGTCGACAACCCGCGGCTCACCGCCCGCAACGCCGACGGCGATCCGGCTCCCAAACAGCCACTGCGCGCGGTTATGGGCTACCGGGGCATTCCCGCCGATGCCGCGATCAACGGCGACGACGGCAAGGTACTGCACCTGCCGACCCGCGATCCCCGCGAGGCGCTCGAGGAATTGTTCGCGGCCGGCGTTCGCCATCTCATGGTCGAGGGCGGCTCCCGGATCCTCAGCGCCTTCCTCACCGCCGGGCTGGTGGACGAGCTCATCGTCTACCTCGCCCCGACGCTTCTGGGCTCCGGCACGCCGGCCCTGGAGGACCTCGGCATCACCACCCTTGCCGACGCCCAGCACTGGGAGTGGGACAACGCGTCCGGAGGGGCAGTCCAGATGCTGGGCCGGGACCTCCGGCTGCACCTTCGGCCCACCACTACTTCGTCCGTTTCTACCCCGCGCGGCACCAGCGCGGACACCGCCGCAGGAGGCAACTGATGTTCACCGGAATTATCGCCGAACAGGGGAAGGTGTTGTCCGTCGAACGCAACGGCAACATCAGCGCCACCGTCCGGCTCCACGCGCCCGGAACCACCGAGGGACTCGCCCTGGGCGGCTCTATCGCCGTCAACGGCGTCTGCCTCACGGCCACCGAGATCGACGGCAAGGACTTCAGCGTCGACGTCATGGGCGAGACGCTGACGCGCAGCACCATCGGCGAGCTTGCCGCGGGGGACCCGGTGAACCTGGAGCGCTGTGTCCCGGCCGGCGGCCGCCTGGACGGGCACGTCGTCCAGGGCCACGTGGACGGCGTCGGGGAGCTGCTGGAGCGTGAGGGCCTTGGCAACTGGGACCGTCTCCGTTTCGGCGTGCCGGCCGGCCTGGCCCGGTACATCGCCGAGAAGGGCTCCATCGCCGTCGACGGCGTGTCCCTCACCGTGACCGCAGTGAGCCCCGCCTCCGAACCGGCGCCGTGGTTTGAAGTGGGGCTGATTCCCACCACGCTGGCCGAGACCGGACTGGGCTCGAAGGATCCCGGCGGCCGGGTCAACGTCGAGGTGGACGTGCTGGCGAAGTACACTGAGCGCCTGTTGGCTTTTTCCAGCCCGGCAGCCGGGGGAGCAGCGCACGGAGAGGTGGCGGCACAGTGAACCACGTCAAGGATTCGTCTGCCCCGGCGGCGGCCAAGCCACAGTCCGGCCTCGATCCGATCGAGGATGCCGTCCGCGCCATAGCGGCGGGACTTCCGGTCCTCGTCGTCGACAATGAGGACCGTGAGAACGAAGGCGACATCATCTTCGCCGCCCAGTACGCAACGCCGGCCCTGATGGGCTGGACGGTGCGGTACAGCTCCGGCGTCATCTGCGTCCCGCTCGACGCCGACCGCGCCGGTGCGCTCGCGCTGCCGCCGATGGTTGAAATCAACGAGGACTCCAAGGGCACCGCCTATACGGTCTCGTGCGATGCCGCCGCCGGCGTCAGCACCGGAATTTCCGCGACGGACCGGGCCCTGACCGCCCGCGTCCTGGCCGACCCCGGCAGCACGCCGTCGGCCCTGACCCGCCCCGGGCATGTTTTTCCGCTTCGCGCTGTTAAGGGTGGTGTGCGGGAACGGCCCGGCCACACCGAAGCGGCCGTGGACCTGTGCCGGCTTGCCGGCCTCGAACCCGTGGGTGTCATAGCAGAGCTGGTGCACGACGACGGAGAGATGATGCGGCTGGACGGACTTCGCGCCTTCGCGCTGGAGCACGGCTGCCCCCTGATCTCGATTGCAGATCTCGTGGAATACCTCAGTGCCGGACAGCCCGCCATGCGGGCAGCGGACACCGTCTGATAGACGCTGGAATAAGGAGAGACGATGACGACGTCGGAAGCACAAGAAATGGGCACGGGCCGCCAACCGCACCCGGTCAGCGGGGGACCAATCGTCCAGCTGCCCACGACCTTCGGCCACTTTGTGGCACAGGCGTGGACTGATCTGGCCACCGGGGCCGAACACCTTGCAGTCAGTTCGCCCCTGCAACCCGTGGACGGGACGCCCCCGCTGGTCCGCCTGCACTCCGAGTGCCTCACCGGAGATGTCTTTGGTTCCTACCGCTGCGACTGCGGCGAGCAGCTGGCCTACGCCCTGGAACTGATCAACGAATACGGCGGGACCCTGCTGTACCTGCGTGGTCAGGAAGGCCGGGGGATCGGCCTGGCCAACAAGATCAAGGCCTATGCCCTGCAGGAAGCAGGCTTTGACACGGTGGAAGCGAACGAGCAGCTGGGCCTGCCCGTGGACGCGCGCTGCTACAAGGCCGCGGCACAGATCCTTGCCGAGATGGGGCTGCACGAGATACGGCTCCTGAGCAACAACCCCGACAAGCAGGACCGGCTGGCACAGGCCGGCGTCCGGGTGGTCGAAATGGTACCCACCGAGGTGCCGTCCCGCGAGCAGAACATCCGGTACCTGCAGACCAAGAAGGACCGGATGGACCACCGGCTCGTGCTGGACATGCCGGAAGCGGCGCCGGTTGCCGGCGGCTTCGAGCACGAACAAGACTGACCCGCAAGACCCCAAAATCTTCCAAGACACGAGACTTTCCGAGTTTCAAGACTCAGCAGGACAAGGAATCAAACATGGCCGGACACGGCGCACCCCAGATTGACCTCAGCACCCTCAAGCCCGAGGAAACGTCCCAGCTGAAACTGGCCATCGTGGCCGCCAGCTGGCACACCCAGATCATGGACGGCCTGCTGGACGGCGCCCTCCGCGCCGCAAAGGACGCCGGCATCGGCGAGCCGACCGTGCTGCGGGTTCCCGGCACGTTCGAGCTCCCCGTTGCCGCTGCCCGGCTGGCGCCGCACTTCGACGCCGTCGTGGCGCTCGGCGTCGTGATCCGCGGCGGGACCCCGCACTTCGAGTACGTCTGCGAGGCCGCCACGGTGGGCCTGACGGAGGTCTCGGTGCGCACCGGCGTCCCCGTCGGCTTCGGCGTGCTGACCTGCGACACCGAACAGCAGGGCCTCGACCGGGCCGGCCTGCCGGGATCCAAGGAGGACAAGGGCCACGAGGCCGTCACCGCGGCCCTCGCCACCGCAGTGACCCTCGGGCAGTACCGCTAGACCCTGCCCGACTGCTTCACCCGTTCGACCAAGTCCCCGCGGTCTGTGGAATCCCTCACATCCCGTCCGTCATGCACGGGCACGGCGGGCGTTGCCCGGCGCCGAGCAAGTAGGCTGGAGGGTGTGAAGAATTTCGAGTCGCTGTTCGCAGAACTGAGTGAGAAGGCAGCCGTCCGCCCGGAGGGCTCCCGCACCGTCGCCGAACTGGATTCCGGAGTCCACGGCATCGGCAAGAAAGTCGTGGAAGAAGCGGCCGAGGTCTGGATGGCTGCCGAGTATGAATCCGATGAAGCCGCCGCTGAGGAAATTTCGCAGTTGCTCTATCACCTGCAGGTTCTCATGCTCGCCAAAGGACTCAGCCTGGAAGACGTCTACAAGCATCTCTAGCCACGTCAGCACCGGAACCGCCTGAGCCTACAGGCGGATCCGGTGTATTGCGTGGCCCGCAGTGCCTGATTCGACCGACCCTGATTGGACTGTCCTGTTTGGACAGCCCTGCAGTTGGACTGTCCTGGACACCGTCCCGACCAAGAAAGACCTCCCCATGCTGAGAGTTGCCGTCCCGAACAAGGGATCCCTGTCCGAAGCCGCCTCCGCCATGCTCGCCGAAGCCGGCTACCGCCAGCGCCGCGACACCCGCGAACTGGTCATGGTGGACCCGGACAACGATATTGAATTTTTCTTCCTCCGCCCGCGCGACATCGCCGTGTACGTCGGCCAGGGCACGCTCGACGTCGGCATCACCGGCCGCGATCTGCTGCTGGACGCCGAAGTCGAAGCCGAAGAGCTGCTGCCGCTGGGCTTCGCCGCCTCCACGTTCCGCTTCGCCGGACCGGTGGGCGACTTCACCGCCATCGACCAGCTCGAAGGCAAGCGCCTGGCCACCAGCTACGACGGGCTGCTCCGGGGCTACCTCGCCGAGCGCGGCATCAAGGCGAAGGTGGTCCGCCTTGATGGCGCCGTCGAATCCTCCGTCCGGCTCGGCGTCGCTGACGCAATCGCCGACGTCGTCGAAACCGGCACCACCCTCAAGGCCGCCGGGATGGAGATCTTCGGCGAGCCCATCCTGAACTCCGAGTCCGTGCTGATCGGCCGCAAGGGCGAGCAGAACCCCGCGACCGAGGTACTGATCCGCCGCCTCCAGGGGGTCCTCGTCGCGCGCCAGTACGTGCTGATGGACTACGACATCCGCAAGGAATTCGTCGAGGAAGCCGCGGCGCTCACTCCCGGCCTCGAATCGCCCACGGTCTCGCCGTTGCGCGACTCCGACTGGGTAGCCGTCCGATCCATGGTGCCCAAGCGGGAAACCAACCGCATCATGGACGAACTGTACGACCTCGGCGCCCGCGCCATCCTGGTCAGCAGCATCCACGCCTGCCGCATCTGACCTAAGCACGAATACCAGGAGAAGTCATGACTGTAGCCGTGCGCGTCATCCCCTGCCTCGACGTCGACGCCGGACGCGTGGTTAAGGGCATCAATTTCGAAGGCCTGCGCGACGCCGGTGACCCCGTGGAACTGGCGCACCGTTACGACAACGGCAGCGCCGACGAACTGACGTTCCTCGATGTCACCGCATCCTCCGGCAACCGATTGACGACGTTCGACGTCGTCCGCCGCACCGCTGAGGAAGTGTTCATCCCCCTCACCGTGGGCGGCGGCGTCCGCGGCGTCGCCGAGGTGGACAAGCTGCTGCGCTTCGGCGCCGATAAGGCAGCCATCAACACCGCGGCCGTGGCCCGGCCGGACGTGATCGATGAAATCACCCGGCACTTCGGCTCCCAGGTCCTCGTCCTGTCCCTGGACGCACGCCGCACGCGGCCGGGATCGCAGCCCACCGCCTCCGGCTTCGAGGTCACCACCCATGGCGGACGCCAGGGGACCGGGATTGACGCCATTGCCTGGGCGCGTGAAGCGGCGGACCGGGGGGTGGGCGAGATCCTGCTGAACTCGATCGACGCCGACGGCACCAAGGACGGCTTCGACTTGGAACTGATCCGCCTCGCGCGGGCCGGGGTCAAGGTGCCGCTGATCGCCTCCGGCGGCGCCGGCAAGCCCGAGCACTTCCCTCCGGCAGTGGCGGCAGGCGCCGACGCCGTCCTCGCGGCGTCGGTCTTCCACTTCGGTCCGCTGGACATGATCGCCCAGGTCAAGGCCGCCATCCGCGAGGCAGGCTTCGAGGTCCGCTAGTCCCCACCCGCCCCCTATCCTCGCACGTCCGCACCGGCTCCCTGCCCTCGCAAGCTCGGGTTGGGGCCCTCGCCGGAGCGGCTCCACGGACAGGGAACCCTGCGGGCGTGGGCCCAACCAAAAGCGCGGGTTCCCTACTTTAGGTAGGGAACCCGCGCTTTTTTGGTAGGTACGCGCTTCTGGTTACAGGCCGACTTCGGCGGACTGCAGCAGCGCGACGGCGTCGGGCTGGCCTTCGAACGTCACCAGGGCGTGGCGCGTCCGGCCGTGCGCATGCATCAGCAGTTCGCCCGGCTCGCCTACGATGGCCACGGACACGGGAGCCCGTTTTGCAACGTGGCGGGGCCCGGAAGGCCGCACGAGCACGATGCCCAGGTCCACACCTCGGTACAGGATGGCGGCGCGCTTGATCAAGTCGTCCCAGAGCGCGTCCGAGTACTCCTCGTCCAGGGCGCGCGGGGCCCAGCGGTCGACTGCCCGGCGGACGTCCTCTGTGTGCACAAAGTACTCAATCAGGTTGGAGCTCTCGTCCAGGGCTTTGATCTTCATCGGGGAGAACGCGGGAGGGCCGGCGCGGAAGGTGCGGACCAGCTTGTTGTAGTCTTCCGGCGTCTTGAGCTTTGCCGCCAGCCTTGCGGTGGCTGCGTCCGAAGCCTTGGCCAGCCGCTTGATCAGCAGCCCGAGACCGACGGCGGCTTTACGCTCGCGCAGGTACAGGTGGGCGGCAAGATCGCGGGTGAGCCAGCCCGTGCAGAGCGTGGGGGAGTCAGGGCCGGCCGCCAGCAGGGTTTCGGCCAGGACTTCTCGGGACGGGTCGACGAAATGCATCACTTGTGAAACTAGCACGAGACGGCGGAGCGTGCGCACCGGGCCGGGGCGGATCCGGCGCCCCATCGGGCTTTGTGCCGCCTAGCCACTCGCATGTTAAGCGCGGCTGCTAAGCGCGGCGCCCGGGGACAAGGCCGCGGTCGTGCGGAGGCACTAGACTTGACCTGATGTCTGAGCAGCCCGCCCCCGCCCCTGTACTGAGTTCAGCGCCTGTACTGGATTCACCAGTACTGAATCCAAGCGCACCGAGTTCGGCCTCCCATGCCCCGGCAGGCGGGCCGGTGGACCCGGCCGCGTCGGCGGCGGTGTCCGCTCCGGGCAGCCCGCTCCCTGCCGAACTGGCCCAGGCCCTCAAGCGGGACGGTGCCGGCCTGGTCGCCGCGATCGTCCAGCAGTTCGACACCAACGAAGTGCTCATGTTGGGCTGGATGGATGACGAGGCGCTGCACCGCACGCTGACCAGCGGCCGCGTGACGTTCTATTCGCGCTCCCGCCAGGAGTACTGGCGCAAGGGCGACACGTCCGGCCACGTCCAGTGGGTCAAGTCCCTCGCGATGGACTGCGACGGCGATGCCCTGCTGGTCCGCGTCGACCAGGTGGGTGCCGCGTGCCACACGGGTACCCGCACCTGTTTCGACGGCCGTGAGCTCGAGGCCGTGACCGGCCCCGCGGAATGAGTTGGCCCCGCGGAATGAGCCGGCCACCTGCACCACCCCAGGGCTAGGGACTGCACCCCTGTGTCCTTGAATTCGCTGCAGACTATCTAACCCCCAGAACCACTGAAAGAACAGGCGGAGAACACAGCCATGCAGGACCTTGGAACCATCAGCCCGGGCCTGGAGGAGTTCCGTGAGCTCGCCGTCCACAGCCGTGTCATTCCCGTCCGGCTCAAGGTGCTGGCAGACGCCGAAACCCCGATCGGGCTGTACCGCAAGCTCGCGCAGGGCCAGCCGGGCACCTTCCTGATGGAATCCGCCGCCGTCGGCGGCGCCTGGTCACGGTACTCGTTCATCGGCGCCCGCTCCCGGGCCACCCTCACCACCAAGGACGGTCAGGCGCACTGGCTTGGCGAGCCACCCGTCGGCGTACCGCTGGACGGCAGCCCGGTGGACGCCATCCGGGACACCATCGAGGCGCTGCGCACGGAACGGTTCGATGGGCTGCCCCCGTTCACCTCGGGCCTGGTCGGCTTCCTCGGCTGGGAAACGGTCCGGCACTGGGAGAAGCTCACCAGCCCGCCGGAAGACGATCTGGAACTGCCCGAGATGGCCCTGAACTTGGTCACCGACATGGCGGTGCACGACAACATGGACGGCACTGTCCTGTTGATCGCCAACGCCATCAATTTCGACAACAGCTCCGAGCGTGTCGACGAAGCCTGGCACGACGCCGTCGCCCGCGTGAAGGCCCTGCTGGCCAAGGTGAGCGCGCCCGTGCAGCAGCCGGTGTCCGTACTGGAGACCGCGGCCCTCGACTTCGCCTCCAGCGTGCAGGAGCGCTGGGACGAAGCCGAATACCTGGCCGCCCTGGACCGCGGCAAGGAGGCCATCGTCGACGGCGAGGTCTTCCAGGTGGTCATTTCCCGCCGCTTCGAGATGGAGTGCGGCGCCGAGCCGCTGGACGTCTACCGGGTGCTGCGCAACACCAACCCGAGCCCCTACATGTACATCTTCAGCCTCGAGGACGCCGCCGGCCGGCAGTACTCGATTGTCGGGTCGTCCCCCGAGGCCCTCGTGACCGTGACCGGCGAGGAAGTGATCACCCACCCCATCGCAGGTTCCCGGCCGCGCGGCAAGACGGTCGAGGCGGACAAGGCCCTCGCGGAGGAACTCCTGGGCGACCAGAAGGAACGCGCCGAACACCTGATGCTCGTGGACCTCTCACGCAACGACCTGTCCAAGGTCTGCGTGGCCGGCTCCGTCGATGTCACGCAGTTCATGGAAGTGGAGCGCTTCAGCCACATCATGCACCTTGTCTCCACCGTCGTCGGCGAACTCGCCCCCGACGCCAAGGCCTACGACGTGCTGCGGGCCACGTTCCCCGCGGGCACGCTCTCCGGCGCGCCGAAACCGCGTGCCCTGCGCCTGCTGGACGAACTCGAACCGCACCGCCGCGGCATCTACGGCGGCGTGGTGGGTTACCTGGATTTCGCGGGGGACATGGACATGGCCATCGCCATCCGCTCCGCACTGCTGCGTGAAGGCAGGGCCTACGTGCAGGCCGGCGGCGGAATCGTGGCCGACTCCGTCAACGAAAGTGAAGCCCTGGAAACCGTCAACAAGGCGGCTGCCCCCATGCGCGCCGTGCACACGGCCGGATCGCTGCGCAACGTCACCGCCGACACGGTCGCGGGCGCACCCCGGCCGGCTGCCGGAATCCCCGACGCTGGAATCGCCGACGCCGGAATCGCCGGCGCCGGAACCGCCGGCGCCGCGACGGAGCAGCCGTGAGTTCGGGCATGACGGTCAAGAGCTCCAGTCCCAGCGTGCCGCGCTGGGCCCGGAAATCGACGCTCGTCCTGGTCATCGCAGTGCTGGCCCTGGCCGTTTTCGGGACCACCACCCAGACGTGGCTCACGGTCCACCTTGACCCTACGCAACTGGGCCAGGGTGTGGGCAGCCAGGACGGGCTGCAGGTACAAGGCAGCAAGGCCGCCACCACGGTCACGGCTCTGGCGCTTGTCGCCCTGGCCGGCGGACTTGCCGCTTCCATTGCCGGACGGATCGCGCGGTGGGTCATCACCGCCATCATCCTTCTCGCGGCCGCCGGCATCGTCGGCGCCGCCGCCGTCGTGCAGGCCGACCCACTGGCTGCTGCCCAGGGCTCCATTGCCGCCGCCACCGGGATCAGCGGGAGCAGCGTCCAGGTGGGCGTCACAGCCTTCCCGGCCCTCGCCGTCGTGGCCGGCTCCCTGCTGGGCCTCAGCGCGCTGGCCATCGTCCCGGCGGGGCGTTACTGGAAAACCCGCACCAAATACGACACTGCTGCGACCGGAACACACTCCGGGTCGACGGCCCCGGCGGGTCCGGCCGACGAAATCGAGAGCTGGGACCGGCTGTCCCGCGGTGACGACCCCACATGAGCCGATGCCGCGGGCGCGCCCGGTAACGCGGCGAATGACACCGTCAATAAATGGCAGAATGTAAGCAGTATCCGTCCTGAGGAGATTTCAATGAGCAAAGACACCGTTTCCGCCCCCAAAACCGCTGCCGGAACCGCCCCTTTCAGCTACGACAACGTTGACCACCGCGAACCCACCGGCCACGGCAACAGCCCCGCCGCCTGGACCACCGTGTTTGTCATGCTCTTCGGTGCCCTCATCATGGCGATCGCCTACGTCATCGCCAACACCCCGGTCTTCGTCGCGGGCGGCGCGGTCATGATCATCGGCCTGCTGGTCGGCTTCGGCATGCGCAAGGCCGGCTATGGCGTCGGTGGCAGCAAGCTGAAGAACTCCGGCCACTAAGCGTGAGCGTTCTCGATGACATCAACTCCGGTGTCAGGGAGGATATGGAGGCCCGCCAGCGCCTCGTTCCACTGTCGGAACTGAAGGAACGGGCCGCGGAGTCGGCTCCAGCCCTCGATGCCTGGGCCGCCCTCGGCGGAGACCGGCCCGAGCGGGACCAGCTGAAGGTGATCGCCGAGATCAAGCGGCGCAGCCCCTCCAAAGGTGACCTCGCCAGCATTGCCGATCCCGCCTCCCTGGCCGTGCAGTACGCCGACGGCGGTGCGGCGGTCATCAGCGTGCTGACCGAACAGCGGCGCTTCAACGGCTCGCTCGCCGATCTCGGCGCCGTCCGGGCAGCCGTGGACATCCCGCTGCTGCGCAAGGACTTCATGATCGACGAGTACCAGATCTGGGAAGCCCGTGCCCACGGCGCCGACCTGATCCTGCTCATTGTGGCGTCCCTGAGCGACGCGCAACTGCGCGAGTACAGCGCCCTCAGCCGCGAACTCGGCATGAACGTGCTCGTCGAAACGCACACCGCAGAGGAAATCGAGCGGGCAGTGGCCGCCGAGGCGCGGATCATCGGCGTCAACGTGCGCAACCTCAAGACCCTCGACGTCGACCGCTCCGTCTTCGCCGAACTCGCCGGCGGCATCCCGTCCGGCGCGCTGGTGATTGCCGAGTCCGGCGTGCGCGACGTCGACGACGTCCGGCACTACGCCGCCAACGGGGCCAACGCGGTCCTGGTGGGCGAAGCCCTGGTCAAGAACGCCACCCCGCGCGAGCGGATTGCGGAGTTCATGGCCGCCGGGGCGGAAGAGATCGCCGCCCGCGCCTGAGGCCGGACAGCCACGCGCGGCAGGCTTCAGAGCAACCTTTACAGCTTTACTAGCTAGCAGTGGAACAGGATGGTGAGACTGATGGCCGAAGCGCCAGCAGCCAGCTCAGACGAAAGCGCAGTGGACGCGTTCCTGCAGGGCGGGGAGTCCCTGCGGCACGCCCCCGGGCCCTACTTCGGCTCCTACGGCGGCCGATGGATGCCGGAGTCGCTGATCGCGGCCCTGGACGAGCTCGAGGACACTTTCGAGAAGGCCAAGGCCGATCCTGAGTTCACCGCACAGGTCGCCGAGCTGAACCGGAACTACTCGGGCCGGCCCTCGCTACTGACCGAGGCGAAGCGTTTCTCGGAGCACGCCGGGGGAGTCCGCGTGTTCCTCAAGCGCGAGGACCTGAACCACACCGGCTCGCACAAGATCAACAACGTCCTCGGCCAGGCTCTGCTCGCCAAGCGGATGGGCAAGACCCGCGTCATCGCCGAGACCGGCGCCGGGCAGCATGGCGTCGCAAGCGCCACCGCGGCCGCCCTGATGGGCCTGGAATGCGTCGTTTACATGGGTGCGGAGGACTGCCGGCGCCAGGCGCTGAACGTCGCACGGATGGAACTCCTCGGCGCAAAGGTCATTCCGGTGACGAACGGTTCGCAGACACTCAAGGACGCCATCAACGAGGCGCTCCGCGACTGGGTCGCCAACGTTGACACCACGCACTACCTGCTGGGCACGGCTGCCGGGGCGCACCCCTTCCCGGCCCTGGTGCGCTACTTCCACGAGGTCATCGGCGAGGAAGCCCGCGGCCAGATCCTGGCGCAGACCGGCCGTTTGCCCGATGCCGTCTGTGCCTGCATCGGCGGCGGCTCCAACGCCATCGGAATCTTCCACGGTTTCCTGGACGACCCGTCGGTGAAGATCTACGGCTTTGAGGCCGGCGGCGACGGCGTCGAAACCGGACGGCACGCGGCAACCATCACGCTCGGGAAGCCCGGCGTGCTGCACGGCGCGCGTTCCTACCTGATGCAGGACGACGACGGCCAGACCATCGAGTCGCACTCCATCTCGGCCGGACTGGACTACCCGGGCGTCGGTCCGGAGCACTCCTACCTCGCCGACATCGGACGGGTTAGCTACGAGCCGATCACGGACAGCGAAGCCATGGAGGCGTTCCGCCTGCTCTGCCGGACGGAAGGCATCATTCCCGCCATCGAGTCCGCCCACGCCCTCGCCGGCGCCATCAAGGTAGGCCAGCGCCTCGCCGCTGAGGCGGAAGGCAAAGCGTCAGACAAGATCGTCATTGTGAACCTCTCCGGCCGCGGCGACAAGGACGTGGCCACGGCGGCGGAATGGTTTGACCTGCTGGACAAGGACTCACCCGAGTCGGAGATCGCGAAAGAGGGGGAGCAGCTGTGAGCGGCGTCGAATCGACCAGCAGCCCGGACACGGCCGGCACGAGCAAATCGGCGGCGGCCATTGACCGCGCCAAGGCGCAGGGCCGCGCGGCCCTGATCGGTTACCTGCCGGCCGGATACCCGAGCGTTGCCGAGACCATCGCGGCCGGCATCGCCCTGGCGGAGAACGGCGCCGACCTGATCGAGGTCGGTATTCCGTATTCGGACCCCGTCATGGACGGGCAGGTCATCCAGGCAGCCACCACCGAAGCCCTCGCCCAGGGCTTCCGCGTCCACGAGGTCTTCGACGTGGTCCGCGGCATCACGAGCAAGACCGACGCCGCCGTTCTGGTCATGACCTACTGGAATCCGGTACTGCGGATGGGCGTCGACGAATTCTCCCGCCGGCTCGCCGAAGCCGGGGGAGCCGGGCTCATCACGCCGGACCTGATTCCCGACGAAGCCTCGGAGTGGATGGCGGCCTCCGACAAGTACGGCCTCGATCGGGTGTTCCTCGTGGCGCCCTCGTCCTCTCCGGAACGGATGAAGCGGACCGTGGACGCAAGCCGCGGCTTCGTCTACGCCGTCTCCATCATGGGTGTCACCGGCGCCCGTTCCTCGGTCAGTTCGGCAGCGAAGGACGTCGTGGCAGCAGCCCACGGGGCCGGCGCCGAACGGGTCTGCGTCGGGCTGGGAGTGTCCACTGCGGACCAGGTCCGTGAAATTGCCGAGTACGCGGACGGCGTGATTGTGGGCACCGCCCTCGTTGCGGCGCTCCGTGACGGCGGAGTTGAAGCCGTAGCGTCCTTGACGAAAGACCTCAGCACCGGCCTTACCAAGGAAGAAGCGTAAGCAATGCAGGCAGTCCTCACCGCGGCGGCGATGGTTCCCGCGAGCATTCCGAGCCCGGACTGGTCCGGGTTCGACATCCCGCTGCCCTGGGGCTCCCTGCGCATCCACGCCTACGCACTGTGCATCCTGGCCGGGATCGTCGTCGGACTCTGGCTGACCTCGGTCCGCTGGGTAAGGAGGGGCGCTCCGGAGGGCAGCGTCTGGGACATCGCGATCTGGGCCATTCCCTTCGGTATCATCGGCGGCCGGCTTTACCACGTGGTGTCCTCCCCGGACGCATATTTCGGTCCGGGCTTCGACGGTACCGGGGACCTTTCGCTGATTCCGCAGATCCAGCGCGGCGGCCTGGGCATCTGGGGCGCCGTCGTCCTCGGGGCCGTGGGCGCGTGGATCGGCTGCCGCCGGTCGGGGGTCAAGCTGAGCGCCTTCCTGGACGCCGCGGCGCCGGGACTGCTGCTGGCCCAGGCCATTGGCCGCTGGGGCAACTACTTCAACCAGGAACTTTTCGGGAGCCCCACCACGCTTCCGTGGGGGCTGCAGATCGACGCCGACAACCCCAACTTCCCGGCCGGCATGCCGGCGGGCACACTCTTCCACCCGACCTTTTTGTACGAGTCGCTGTGGAACCTGGCAGGCGTGGGGATCCTCCTGCTCCTGGACCGGGGCTTCAACTTCCGCCGCAGCCGTCTCTTCTGGCTCTACGCGATCTACTACACGCTGGGCCGGGTGTGGATCGAAGCGATGCGGATCGACGACGCGGAACAGATCAACCTTTTCGGGATCACCGCCAGGCTAAACGTATGGACCAGCCTTTTGGTCCTGCTGGTGGCGCTCGGCACCTTCATCGTGCTGGGACTGCGCAAGCCCACGGATGCGGATACGCCCTATCTTCCGGGCCGGGAGCCCGCAGCCGTCGGGGCCGGAACGAAGGCAGACACAGAACCGGGCACCGAATATGACCCAGAACCGGGCCCCGAATCCGACGCGAAGCCGGGCGCGGAACCGGTGGCGGTTCCGGTGGCCGGAGGCATCCGCCATTCGGACTCCGCTGTCTCAGATAGTGAATCACGTGCTAATCTCCCTGATAACCAAAGCGGTCCAGGCGATGCCTCTGCGCGGACGGAAACGTCGGCGGAAGCGTCAACGGAAGCCGCCGGCGGCACCACACCTGCCGGGGGAGCATCGGCGGCCGGAGCATCCGGCCGCCACTCCACCGGATCCGCTACGGAAGCTGGCGGTACCAAGTAGGCCAGCACCGGCAAAACGGGCCGCAGAGCCACCGCTCGAGGGGCCCGTATCCACAACGTTGTGGCAGCAGGGAATGCGGGGGACGGCATAGCATTGCCGTCCGCGCAAGCCCGGGTCAAAAGCCCCGTAACTGTTCTTACAGAACGCTGGGCTGACCTACAATTCCAGTTAGAAGAACACTTTGTTGTGCCCGTCACGCCGGCGCACCGATCCGGGCCAATGTTGTCCCTCCCATACGCACGATCAGGAGGAAGGACGTCTCCCATGACCCAAACCCTGCACAGCCCCACTTGGTCCGAGCCCGCTCAGCCGGCTGCGGCCATATCACCGTTCAAGCGGTTCGCGGCACTGCCCGAAGCCGCGGGACTGTACAACCCGGAGCAGGAGAAGGACGCCTGCGGCCTGGCCATCATCGCGACCCTCCGCGGGGAGCCCGGTTACGACATCGTCGATGCTGCCCTCACCGCCTTGCGCAACCTCGAGCACCGCGGTGCCGTCGGAGCCGATGAAGGTACCGGCGACGGCGCCGGGCTGCTCATGCAGGTGCCCGACGAGTTCTTCCGCGCGGTCACCGAGTTCGAACTCCCCGCCCCCGGACAGTATGTGGTGGGCACCGCCTTCCTGCCCGCCGAGCAGCGCGAATCTGATGCTGCCAAGGCCGGGATCGAGGGCCTCGCCGCCGACGAGGGCCTGACCGTCCTCGGCTGGCGCGAAGTCCCGATCGTTGCCGACCTCGTCGGCGCCATGGCCCGGGCGTGCATGCCCTACTTCTCGCAGCCGTTCTTTGCCTCCAGCACCGGGGAAGTGCTGGAGCGCAACGAACTGGACTCGCGTGCCTGGCGGATCCGCAAGCGTGCCCAGAACAAGTTCGGCGTGTACTTCCCGTCGCTGTCCTCGCGGACCATCGTCTACAAGGGAATGCTGACCACGGCCCAGCTGGAGCCGTTCTACCCGGATCTGTCGGACAAGCGATTCAAGACGAAGCTCGCTATCGTCCACTCGCGCTTCTCCACCAATACGTTCCCGTCGTGGCCGCTGGCCCAGCCGTTCCGGACCATCGCGCACAACGGTGAGATCAACACGGTCAAGGGCAACCGCAACTGGATGCGCGCCCGCCAGTCCCAACTGGCCAACCCGCTGCTGGGCGAGTCGCCCGAGGAGCTGTACCCGATCTGCACCCCGGGTGCCTCCGACTCGGCGTCCTTCGACGAGGTCGCGGAGCTGCTGTGGCTCTCCGGACGCCCCATCACGCACTCGATCATGATGATGATCCCCGAGGCCTGGGAAAACCACGCCACGATGGACCCGGCCCGCCGGGCCTTCTACGAGTACCACTCCCTGCTGATGGAACCGTGGGACGGCCCCGCAGCCGTCTCCTTCACCGACGGCAGCCTCGTCGGCGCCACGCTGGACCGCAACGGGCTGCGCCCGGGCCGGTACTGGATCACCGAGGACGGCCTGGTCGTCTTCGCCTCCGAGGTGGGCGTGATCGACGTCGAAGCTTCCAAGGTGGTCAAGAAGGGCCGCGTCTCGCCGGGCAAGATGTTCCTGGTGGACACCGAGGCCGGCCGGATCATCGACGACGCCGAGGTCAAGGCCGAAGTGGCCGCCGCCAACCCGTGGGCTGAATGGCTCAAGGACAACCTGATCGACCTTAACGACCTGCCCGAACGCGAGCACGTCGTCCACACCGCGGCCTCGGTCAACATCCGCCAGCGGACCTTCGGCTACACCACCGAGGAACTGAAGATCCTGCTGGGCCCGATGGCCCGCACCGGCGCCGAGCCGCTGGGCGCCATGGGCTCAGACACACCCGTGGCTGTGCTGTCCAAGCGCCCGCGGTTGTTGTTCGACTACTTCGTGCAGTCCTTCGCCCAGGTGACCAACCCGCCGCTGGATGCCATCCGCGAAGAGCTGGTGACGTCGCTGACCTGCGCCATCGGTCCCAACGGCAACCTGCTGGACACCAAGCAGGTGCGCCAGCCGCAGGTCTCGCTGCCGTTCCCGGTGATCAACAACGACCAGCTCGCCAAGATCGCCAACATCGAGAACGCCGACGGCGACAGGATCGCCATGAAGGTCCGCGGCCTGTACCGGCCGGAAGGCGGCGAGAACGCGCTCCGCGCCCGGCTGACGGAAATCTGTGAGCAGGTCTCCGGAGCCATCAACCGCGGCGTCCAGTACGTGGTGCTCTCCGACCGCGACTCGAACGCCCAGTGGGCTCCGATCCCTTCGCTGCTGCTGGTCAGCGCCGTGCACCACCACCTGCTGCGCAGCGCCAACCGCACCAAGACGGCGCTGGTGGTTGAAGCCGGCGACGTGCGCGAAACCCACCACGTGGCCGTCCTGATCGGTTACGGCGCCTCGGCCGTGAACCCGTACCTGGCCATGGAATCGGTGGAGCAGCTCATTACCGCGGGCGACGTCGTCGGGGTCACCCCTCAGGATGGCGTCTACAACCTGATCAAGGGCCTCGGCAAGGGCGTCCTGAAGATCATGTCCAAGATGGGCATCTCCACGGTGGCCTCCTACACCGGCGCGCAGACCTTCGAGGCCCTGGGCCTCGGCCAGGACCTGGTGGACGAATACTTCTCTGGCACGCACTCCCAGCTCGGCGGCGTCGGACTCGACGTCATCGCCGCCGAGGTCGCCGCCCGCCACGAGATGGCGTACCCCGAGAACGGGATCGAGAAGCCGCACCAGCCGCTGCTCGGCGGCGGCGAGTACCAGTGGCGCCGTGACGGCGAGCCGCACCTGTTCAACCCCGAGACCGTCTTCCGGCTGCAGCACGCCACCCGTGAGCGCCGCTACGACATCTTCAAGGCCTACACCCGGGGCGTCGACGACCAGTCGCAGAACCTGATGACCCTGCGCGGTCTCCTGAAGTTCAAGGGCGGGCTCCGTCCGGCCGTTCCGCTGGAGGAAGTGGAGCCCGTCTCCAGCATCGTCAAGCGCTTCTCCACCGGGGCCATGAGCTACGGCTCCATCTCGCAGGAGGCGCACGAAACCCTCGCGATCGCGATGAACCAGCTCGGCGGCAAGTCCAACACCGGCGAAGGCGGCGAGGACGTGGACCGGCTGCTGGACCCCAAGCGCCGCTCCGCCGTCAAGCAGATCGCCTCCGGGCGCTTCGGCGTCACCAGCCTGTACCTGACGAACGCTGATGACATCCAGATCAAGATGGCGCAGGGTGCCAAGCCCGGTGAAGGCGGCCAGCTGATGGCGCAGAAGGTCTACCCCTGGGTGGCCCGGACGCGGCACTCGACGCCCGGCGTCGGGCTCATCTCCCCGCCCCCGCACCACGACATCTACTCGATCGAGGACCTCGCCCAGCTGATCTATGACGCTAAGCGGGCCAACCCCTCGGCCCGGGTGCACGTCAAGCTCGTCTCCGAGGTGGGGATCGGCACTGTGGCCGCCGGCGTCACGAAGGCCAAGGCCGACGTCGTCCTCGTCTCCGGGCACGACGGCGGCACCGGCGCCTCGCCGCTGAACTCGCTCAAACACGCCGGCGTCCCGTGGGAGCTGGGTCTCGCCGAGACGCAGCAGACCCTGATGCTCAACGGCCTGCGCGACCGCGTCGTGGTGCAGGTGGACGGCCAGCTCAAGACCGGCCGCGACGTCGTCATCGCCGCGCTGCTCGGCGGCGAGGAGTTCGGTTTCGCCACGGCTCCGCTGGTGGTCTCCGGCTGCATCATGATGCGCGTCTGCCACCTGGACACCTGCCCAGTGGGCGTTGCCACGCAGAACCCGGAACTCCGCTCGCGCTTCAACGGCAAGCCCGAATTCGTGGTCAACTTCTTCGAATTCCTGGCCGAGGAAGTCCGCGAGATCCTGGCCGAGCTTGGCTTCCGCAGCATCGAGGAAGCGATCGGCCACGCCGAAATGCTCGACACCCGTGAGGCGATCAACCACTGGAAGGCCGAAGGGCTGGACCTGGACCCGATCCTGCACGGCCTGGAGTTCGACGACGACGCGCCGCTGCGCAACCTGACCGGCCAGAACCACGAGCTGGACAAGCACTTCGACCAGCGCCTGATCGCGATGGCCGCCGAAGCCCTCAGCGACCGCACCCCGGTGAAGATCGCCGTCGACGTCATCAACACGGACCGTTCCGTCGGCACCATGCTGGGCCACACGGTCACCAAGACCTTCGGCACCGACGTGCTGGCACCGGACACCATTGATATCTCACTGTCCGGCACCGCCGGGCAGTCGCTCGGGGCGTTCCTGCCGGCCGGCATCACGCTGCGCATGTACGGCGACTCCAACGACTACGTCGGCAAGGGGCTCTCCGGCGGACGGATCATCGTCCGCCCGGACCGCACCAACGTTTTCCCGGCTGAGCGCAACGTCATCGCCGGCAACGTGATCGGCTACGGCGCCACGAGCGGCGAGCTGTTCCTGCGGGGACAGGTGGGCGAACGCTTCATGGTCCGCAACTCCGGCGCCACCGCGGTGGTCGAAGGAATCGGCGACCACGGCTGCGAGTACATGACCGGCGGGCAGGCGCTCATTATCGGGCGCACGGGACGGAACTTCGGCGCCGGCATGTCCGGCGGCACGGCCTTCGTGCTGGATCTGCAGACCACCCGCGTCAACAAGCAGGCCCTGGAATCCGGGGAGCTGCAGCTGCGCGAACTGGATGCCGAGGACCGCGACATTGTCCACGCACTGCTGGTCAAGCACCTCGAGGAGACGGAGTCGCAGCTCGCGGCCCGCCTGCTGGAGAACTTTGACGACACCGCAGCCCGCATAACCAAGGTGCTGCCGCGTGACTACGCGGCCGTACTGCAAACCCGTCTCGACGCCATCGAAGAGGGCCTTGACCCCGACGGCGAAGAAGTTTGGTCTCGAATCCTGGAGGTGACCGGTGGCTGATCCACGCGGATTTCTGAAAGTACGCCAGCGGGAAACCCAGCCGCGCCGTCCCGTTCCGGTCCGCATCATGGACTGGAAAGAGGTCTATGAGGCGCAGGAGAAGGGCGTCCTGAAGGCCCAGGCCGGCCGCTGCATGGACTGTGGTATCCCGTTCTGCCACCAGGGCTGTCCGCTCGGGAACCTCATTCCCGAATGGAACGACCTGATGTGGCGGGACAAGGGCGAGGAAGCGATTGAGCGGCTGCACGCCACCAACAACTTCCCCGAGTTCACCGGCCGGCTCTGCCCGGCACCGTGCGAGGCGTCCTGCGTGCTCGGCATCAACCAGCCGGCCGTGACCATCAAGCAGGTTGAGGTGTCGATCATTGACGAAGCCTTCGACAACGGCTGGGTCAACCCGCTGCCGCCGCACCGCCTCACCGGCAAGACGGTCGCCGTCGTCGGCTCCGGCCCCGCCGGGCTCGCCGTCGCGCAGCAGCTGACCCGGGTGGGCCACACCGTTGCCGTCTACGAACGTGACGACAAGATCGGCGGGCTCCTGCGCTACGGGATCCCCGACTTCAAGATGGAAAAAGAGCAGGTCGACCGCCGGCTCGACCAGATGAAGGCCGAAGGCACCCGCTTCCGCACCGGCGTGTCGGTCGGCAAGGACGTGACCTGGGAACAGCTGCGCCGCCGGTATGACGCCGTCGTGGTGGCCACCGGTGCCACCGTTCCGCGTGACCTGCCGATCCCCGGGCGCGAGCTTGACGGCGTCCACTTCGCCATGGACTACCTCGTCCCGGCCAACCGTGTAGTGGCGGGGGAGACGGTGGAGAACCAGATCGACGCCGCCGGCAAGCACGTCGTCATCCTCGGCGGCGGCGACACCGGTGCCGACTGCCTCGGCACCGCCCACCGCCACCAGGCGGCCTCGGTGACCACCCTGGCCATCGGCAAGCAGCCGCCCGCGGAGCGTGCCGGACACCAGCCCTGGCCGACGTTCCCGACGCTGTTCGAGGTTGCCAGCGCCCACGAGGAAGGCGGCGAACGCACCTACCTCGCCTCCACGGTCGAGTTTGTGGGGGAGAACGGCAAGCTGACCGGCGTGAAGGTCGCCGAGACCGAGTTCGTCGACGGCAAGCGCCTCCCGAAGGCCGGAACCGAACGGATCATCCCCGCGGACCTGGTCTTCCTGTCGCTCGGCTTCACCGGCGCCGAACCGGCCGGGATCACCGAGCAGGTCAGGGCCGAGTTCGACGGCCGCGGCAACGTGGCCCGTGATGGCTACTACATGACCAACACGGAAGGCATCTTCGTCGCCGGAGACGCCGGACGCGGGCAGTCCCTGATCGTCTGGGCCATCGCCGAGGGACGCGCCTGCGCGGCCGCGGTGGACAAGTTCCTGATGGGCAGCACCATCCTGCCGGCCCCCGTGGCCCCGACCGACCGGGCAATTGCGGTCCTGTAGCCGAGCGGTCAGCAACAACTTCATCCATGCACGACGACTACTAGGGTAGGTATATGAGACGCGCTAAAATAGTGGCCACTTTCGGACCGGCAATTGCGAGCTTCGAGAACACGCTGGCCGTGCTCGAAGCAGGCGTCGACGTGGCCCGCATGAATATGAGCCACGGGGATTACTCCGTGCACGACAACACGTACGAGAACGTCCGCAAGGCCGCCGGCCAGCTCGGCAAGCCGGTCGCCATCATGGCCGACCTGCAGGGGCCCAAGATCCGCCTCGGCCGCTTTGTCGACGGACCGCACCTGCTGGCGGTCGGTGACACCTTCACGATCACCACCGAGGACGTTCCGGGCACCAAGGAGATCGCCTCCACGACGCTGAAGAGCCTGACCGAAGATGTGCAGCCCGGCGACGCGCTGCTGATCGACGACGGCAAGGTTGCCCTCCGCGCGATCGACGTCGACGACGTCAAGGTGGTTGCCCAGGTGATCGTCGGCGGGTATGTCTCGAACAACAAGGGCATCAACCTGCCCGGCGTTGCCGTGAACGTTCCGGCGCTGAGCGAGAAGGACGAGGACGACCTGCGCTGGGCCATGCGCCGCGGTGTGGACATGGTTGCCCTTTCCTTCGTCCGCGACGCCTCGGACATCAAGCGCGTCCACGAGATCATGGACGAAGAAGGCCGCCGCGTGCCGGTGATCGCCAAGATCGAGAAGCCCCAGGCCGTGGACCAGCTGTCCGAGATCATCGACGCCTTCGACGCCATCATGGTGGCCCGTGGCGACCTCGGCGTGGAGCTTCCGCTGGAGGAAGTGCCGATCGTGCAGAAGCGCGCCATTGAACTGGCACGCCGCTGGGCCAAGCCGGTCATCGTAGCCACCCAGGTGCTCGAGTCCATGATCGACAACCCGCGCCCCACCCGCGCCGAGGCCTCCGACTGCGCCAACGCCGTGCTCGACGGCGCCGACGCCGTCATGCTCTCGGGCGAGACCAGCGTGGGCAAGTTCCCGATCGAGACCGTCAAGACCATGGCCCGGATCATCGAATCCACCGAGGTCCACGGCCTGGAGCGCGTTCCCCCGCTGGGCACCAAGCCCAAGACCCGCGGCGGCGCCATCACCCGTGCCGCCGTCGAGATCGCGGACCAGCTGGACGCGAAGTACATCTGTACCTTCACCCAGTCCGGTGACTCCGCGCGCCGCCTGTCCCGGCTGCGCCCGATCCGTCCGGTTTTTGCGTTCACTCCCGTGGAGCATGTCTGGAACCAGCTGGCCCTCACGTGGGGCATCATGCCGGTGCTGGTCCCGATGGCCGGCCATACGGACGAGATGACCGCCCAGGTGGACCGCAGCCTGCTGGAGCTCGACGTCGTCGACGACGGTGACCTCGTAGTCATCGCCGCCGGTTCCCCTCCCGGAAAAGCCGGTTCCACGAACATGCTGAAGGTGCACAAGGTGGGCGACCTCGCCGACTTCGGCAGCACCGGCGATGCCGCGGCAGCCAGGGACAAGCTCGGCCCCTGGCCGGAAAAGAAGAAGAAGAACAACAAGGGCTAGTCTTTGGCATAGCGCAAGAAGGGAGGGTCCCCGCCGCGGTTCGCGTGGCGGGGACCCTCCCTTTTGTTTTTGCCTTTAGTTTTGCTTGCCTGGCGCTCGGGCCCGGCCGGCGGCGGGGCTAGTTGACCTGGTTGATGATGGTCTCGGCAACTTCGCGCATGCTGAGGCGGCGGTCCATCGAGGTCTTCTGGATCCAGCGGAACGCTTCCGGTTCCGTCAGGCCCATTTTGGTGGTGAGGAGGCTCTTGGCGCGCTCCACGAGCTTGCGGGTGGCGAACTGCTCCTGCAGGTCGGTCACTTCGCTCTCGAGAGCCTTGATCTCCTCGTGCCGGGACAGCGCGATCTCCAGGGCGGGAATGAGGTCCGCCGGGGTGAAGGGCTTGACCACGTAGGCCATGGCGCCGGCGTCGCGGGCGCGCTCCACCAGCTCCTTCTGGCTGAAGGCGGTGAGCAGGACCACGGGGGCGATGCGGGCCTTGACGATCTTCTCGGCGGCGGAGATGCCGTCCATGACCGGCATTTTGACGTCCATCAGGACAAGGTCCGGCTTCAGTTCTTCCGCGAGCTGCACGGCCTTCTCGCCGTTGTCCGCCTCGCCGACGACGTCGTAGCCCTCGCCCCGCAGGATCTCGATGATGTCCAGGCGGATGAGCGTCTCATCCTCGGCGACGACAACGCGGCGCGCCGGCTTGGAAGTGGCGGTTGACTCCGTCTGTTCTGACACGGGAACTCCTTGGAAAGGTACGGCGGGAACTGGACCATCTTAGGTTCAGACCCGTGGTGTACTTGGACCGGCTTGGTTCGATGCGGCGTCACTGGCGCGATTCACGGATTCAGCCTATCTGCATGTAGAGTAATTCCGCGCACTGGAAGCGATCGCGTTGCTCACAGCACTCTGGCAGCCTGATTGTTACACCGGTGTACTCCGCGCCCGAGTGGCGGAATTGGCAGACGCGCCGCACTCAAAATGCGGTATCGAAAGGTGTGTGGGTTCGAGTCCCACCTCGGGCACAGTGTTTCCGCAGGTCAGCGGCTTTTTCTCTTTTTACTGTTGACAAAGCTTGACTTTTTCGCACTGCGTCCCCCTGTACGTAGCAGATCAAGCGTTCCGCAAAGGCTCAAGCCGAAGCCCACTCCCTTTAGGAGCCAGCACCGGGTCATCCAGGTCGTGTGGGCCCGTCCCTGCCCGGGACTGTGAGGGCGGCTAGTTTCAAAGCAGCCGGCAGACACCGCGAAGTGGCGCTCCGTGAGGAGGCGCCAAATCTTTTGCAACCCCAGGCGTGGTCACCGCCCCGAGGGGTTGCATTCGATCTGCAAACGAGTCGGTGACCACTGGATTGATTATTCCAGCGTTAGTTGCACTCCGATTGCTCATTTTGTTTCAGCGGTATTCAAAGTTGAGCGTGGCAGCGTCAATAGTGAGGGAAAGCGTGTCTTCCCCTTGACGTACCGGCCGTTCGGGAGCATTATGGCGCCCACCACTACGGCAGCTGCAAGTCGTTGAGGAGGACGGTGCGGTGGACCCCTTGAAGCACGACGAAGAACAGTACGCGAGAGACGCTTCTGCTTTCACTGACAAGCTTGGCGAGATATTGCACGTGGGGCAAGCCACCTCCGATGCCCCTTCCACCGTGAACTTGGCGGAATTGGGTCAGCTCGTGACCCGTTACCAGAAGGTAGCTTCAGGATTTATACGCACATACATCGCCAAAGCGCTTGCCTCGCGGGATCCCGGGTGGTTACGGACCGCTCTGCCCGTGGCGGTGGCTCTGTCGGACGTGCAGCAGACCAATTCTCCCCTCCAGGAACTTTTTGAGGCGGCGGGACAGCTTGGAGCCGTCGGCGAGTTGGAGTTGATGCTCGATCCACCAGTCTCAGGGCAGTAGCAAGAGAGAGCTAGGAAGTTGCGGCAGATGTCTGTAGCACCAACTTGGCGAGAAATTTGGGCCCTTAATGCCGATGTTCTGACCGAAGTACTCAGGCACGAGCCAAGGGACGACTCTGAACGGATCTTGGTCGTAGCGCAATTAGGGAATGAGTTATATCGACTCGGCCACTTGACCGACGCAGCGGCGTGCTTTGAATCGGTGGCGGGTTACCTCCCGCCTGCACTCAACACAAAGTTATTTAACAGCTTAGGCGCCGTATACCAAGCTCAGGGTCGAACTCAAGCCGCTGCAGCAGCCTACCAGGCAGGGCTACAGTTACCTCAGCCTGATCATTCTTCTGAACGCTCCCAAGCGGAGCTGGGATTAGCGTTTGCGCAACTACGGCAGGGGAATCTGGATGCATTAGTAACTGTCGCGCCATCAACAACTGGCGAAGCGGCAGACTCGCAAGCGGAGCAGTGGCGGCTTCGCGCACTCGCGTACAGGGACGTAGGACAGTGGGAGGAGGCGGTGAGTTGCGCGACACTCGCCGTCGAGATCATTGGTCCCACTCTCCGGGACCCGGCAAGTTCAGTTCGAAAAGGGGAATGTCTTTTTACCCTGGCTGGGCTCCTTCTGACTACAGGACGTCCGCTCGAAGCCCTTAGAGCTACCGCGGATGCTGAAAGCAGCTTCAGGGACGCAGACCTTCTACTTGCCCTGCCGCGTTGTCAGATGCAACGCGCTCAAATTTTGCATGAACTTGACCACAAGGGCCTGGCGATTCAAATACTTTCGTCCTGTATCGCCCAGCAGGAAGCTGCTGGCGGCGAGAGTAATGCGGCACTAGGAAGAGCAACTTTGGCGGTTTGGGCCTTACTGAGGCACGATTTCCAGGGAGCCTTCGAAAACGCTATCAAAGCCGCAGAGTCTTTGGAGAGGAATGGGCACCTAATTCAGGCAGCAAAGGCCAAAACTATAGCTGCAACAGCCCAAATGGGTCTCGCTCGCAATTCGACCATTGCACCCAGCACTCTAGAAATGCTCGATAGTAGTAGGAAAGCGGTTTTATCCGCACTGACACTGCTCGACCGTCAACGATACCTATTGAGTCGCTCACAAACGCGAGAGAGCTGGATGAGGACTAAGTCTTTCGCGCTTCAAGTTGCGTTAAGTGCGGCCGAGCTTGTATCGGATTGGGCCCTTATAGCAGAACTGATAGAGACGGCGAGGGCGCAGGCCATCCCTCGGGGCGCTGACAGTTCTGCCATTGCTCTTACCGATCCTCTGTTAGAGGACGAGGGTACAGGTCATCAGACGACAGACGCGGCCAGCACAAACAAGACCTACGAGGCGGAAAAACCTACTGTGGCTGCATCGGAGGCGGCCCGATTGGCAGCCCTCGCCGCCTTAGGCGAGCTCCACCTAGAAACTCCACCTGTTGTTCGAGTTCGTTTTCCGAGCCGCTTCAATACGGATCTCGACAACGACGAGGTTGTTATATTGCCGGAACTCATACAAGCAATGGGTATACCGGGCACCTTATGGTGGGGAATGTGGATCACGGGGGACAAGCTGTGGTTTTCACTAACAAGTAGCGTGAAGGTCTTGAGTGCCGGTTATTTGCCTTGGCAATCTGTAGCTCCTGTACTGACTGAACTGATGGCAGCGCTGCCACAGCCCCAGCCGAATGAGAGTGCTTTGGCGGCAGCAAATAGGGCGACGGCCGGAGCCTTGGCAAACAGCCCTGCGACCGAGAGCGCCCTCATGCAACGTCTCGGCGACTCCATTGTGCCACCAGAACTCCAACGTCAGTTGCGCGAAAGAAACCCCTTGGAGCCACTTAGGCTTCTGGTGGCCCCGCCACCAGAACTCTCGAGGGTTCCATTCGCATTGCTGGGCATGGGTGGCAATCTCCGATTGATTGATCGGGCCGAAGTAAACTACGTGAGCTCGGCCTCGTTCACTTCCCGAATCGTTTCGCAGAGACGAAGCTCAGCGGAGGTCGAGAGTGCGATCCGGCCAGTGAAAATTGCAATTGGTGATCCTTCCTTCGATCTCCCTGCGTCCTTAGATGCGATCAGGCAGATCAGCAGTGAGCTGCGGCTGGAGCGCGCCAAGGCCACGAAGAAAAACCTGCTGGAGGCACTTCCGCCGGTGCCGTCTTCCCCAGGCGTTATCGTGTATGCAGGCCATGCGTTCTCAGGATTTGTCGGCGCACCAGCGACTGCCTCACTCTGCCTGTTCGGGTTCGACCCGAGTGGTGTTCATGACGACTATCTATTGCGGAACGGTGAGCCGCCGGAAGAGTGGCTTTCGGCGCGTACGCTTCTTTCCTCCGATGGCCCTCGCCTGTACGACCGTTTGCTTCTATCGGGGTGCTCGACAGGCGCAAATCCCTTAGCCGAATGGACCGGCTTGACGCCTGCCGCACTATGGTCTGGAGCTAACACTGTTGTTTTCAGCCATTGGGATCTCTTAGAGATTGATGATCACGATCAGCCGGGCGAGATTGCCCTCACAAACCTACTGCAGAGGGAAGGTGACTGCGTACGAGGACTGCGGGAGTGGCAACTGAGCCACCTGAATCGCTGGCGAGACTCTAGCTTGTCCGCCCATGGGAACGCGCTCGTAAGCCCGCTTGCCTTTGCTGCTTACGGCGTCATGAGCATAGAGCGATCGGCCGGCAAAACCACCCATCGCGAGGAGGAGTAATGGGGCTTGGAGCTCACTACACAAAAGCGATACACGAAATAAGCGGAGAATATTGGGGGACTTGGGAGCCCACAGAGCCCCTCCAGGTTGGAACGATTGGAGTGGATTCGAGAGATGTGCTCGTTCCAATCCGCAAGCTTTCGGCCTTGCCTGCCCTTGATGGTACAGAGCTGCCGGTCACAGCGGAGAGGAGGAATGTTGCAGCATCGTGGAAGAAGAACGTCAAGGTGGAGATGGTAACCCACGGCGAGGCCAACGCAGCCGGCCTCTTAGACGCCACCGTCTCACTCACATTTTCTGGTGAATGCTCTCTCTTGCTGGCAATAACAGGTGCCACGTACTATTCTTTTGCGGATCTTCGGACAGCCGCGCAAATCGTTCTGGCAGAATACCGAGATGGCAATTGGCTCAAAGAACATCTGCTCGTGACTCACGTTGTTTCAGCGCCCACCGTGACTGCCCTTGTTGCCAACGCCGCAGGAGCTAGTGTTACGCTTTCCGCCGCTGTTCCCACCGGCGCCGTTCAACTCGACTGGCTCGCGGATCTCAACGTCGGACTAAGTGTGAAGCAGGAGGCAGGCCTAGGGTTCAGCTGCTACTCGAAGAAGGCATCGCCTCTATTCCGGGCGATACAGATCAAAGAAAGTTGGTGGGGCAAGCCCGCCACCGCAGTGCTCCGTAGCACCAAAGACGACCCGCTCAAGGCTTTTGAAGATGTGACCCTAGGTTAGCGGTTCAGCGATGGGGGGAGCTGGCCTTCTGAGGCGGAACGACTAAGTCTTCGGATTCACGCCGGGCAGGCCCTGGGAATGGGCAGCGTCCGCCTACCCCGGGCAGGACATTGCGTGCCTCTTGTGATCCTCGCCCTCGCCCTGACTTCGGCGACTACAGCATCGAAGTAGAGCGTGTTAGGACTGCTCCTCACGCCCTTGGATGGACCTTGCACTTGCATGGCAAGAACTGGACCGCAGCAACAAACTGGGATGAATTCATCAAGGCTCGTGCTGAGGCGACCATGGGGCGTTTCCGGGCGCAGGCGGTCATCTAGGAGCGGGAGCGCAGCGAGGGGAGGACAATGTGCCGCTCCGGACTCGGAGACCCGGGCGGGGGAACGGGGGGAGGGCGCCTGCCGGTCCCGAGACCGGCGGTAACTTGAGCTGTGGAACTCGTGGTCCCGATTATTGGCACTCTTCTTACCGCCGGACTTCTTCTTAGCGGGGTACGTACGTACAGGCAGAACTTTCCCAAACCACAGATGCTGTATATGAGGTCATAGCAGTCCCTCTGATTGGAAAAGCGCTAGGCTTTGAAAAGCCGAACGTCCTTTATGACGGTACAAAAATCGAACGGCCAGTGTTTGTGACCGTCATAGTGGCTTCTGTTGGTACGCATGACATTCCGGCCGATCGCTTTATAAACGTTCCGTTGGAATTGCGGCTGGGCGTGCCTATCCTCAGTGCTGTCGCACCCCCAAAGGACACGCGAATGAAAACGTGGTTGTGTCTATCGACGGGACGAATCTTGCTATCGACAGAGTCGACATGCCGAGTGACTTCGTCGTTCAGCTCCAATATCTTTGCGAAGGGACTCCGACTCCGACGGCGCCCCGTCGCCTTCGAGATATCGATATCGTCTCAGCTAAAGAACTTCGCTATCCGGAGTCGACGGGTTCAATTTTCGATCGACCATCGCCTATACCGGACCTGCCGTCAGAGCGCGTAGCCCTGTGGTTTACAGGATTGTCAGCCCAGCGGATTCACCTCAATTGCGGATTTCTGGCTCGGGTCAACGACGGTGGGCCGATGCTGATGCCCGGGCCCACTCCACAGTGGAGCACCGTCGAAGATGCGGCGGGCTGCTCCTTCTGAGACCAATGGCTTTCGCCGATAACGGACCTTCCCTCAGGTTATTGAAAATGTGATGGCGAAGGGGGACTGTAAGAAAAACGGTGTGTGAGGGTCCGGCCTGATCCGAATGGGCCCACCCATGCTTCCTCCCTTCAGCCCGCGGGGCAAAGAAGGGTTCCTCCTGCAGGCCGGAACAGCACCAGATGCACGAGCCGTACTCTTAGGACCGGTCCGGAGTAGTCAGTGACCCGGTCTCCTGCCGGGCGGTGGCCCAGACGTTCCAGTCCTCCGGGCGGGTGGTCGGCGCGCCCAGCAAATAGCCCTGGCCACCAGTCGCTCCGAGGCCGCCGACGGCTGCCAGTTCTGCGGGGGTTTCGATGCCCTGGGCGATCACTACCGCACCGATGTGTTCCGCGAACCCGATCATGGCCTCACCCAAGGAGGAACGGAGCGGATCAGTATCAATGCCGGCAATGAGGTCTCTGTCCAGCTTGATGATGTCCGGCCGGAGCTGCCTGATATGCCGAATGGAAGTGAAGTACGAGCCGGCATGATCAATGGCGAGCCGTACGCCTCTCTTGCGCAGCGGGGCTAGTGCCGCCCTCAGCGCGACGGGTTGCTCTCTGGTCATCGCCTCGGTGATTTCCAGGACGAGGCGCTCAGGCAACAGGTCGGATTCCTCCAAGAGCCCTGGCAGGAGTGGATCCAGGCAGGTGGCCGGGGATAGTTTGAGTGCTACGTACAGGTGGGCCGGCAGGACCCTTGCGGCAGAAAGGGCGGACTCCAGGGCTGCAAATTCAAGGTCGCTTTCAAGCAGGGCATCTCTGGCTTGTGCGAACCAGTCTGCTGGCTGGTCCCCGGCGTCGCCAAGGAACCGTGTGAGGGCTTCAGCTCCGACAACCCTCCCGCTGGCGAGTTCACGGATGGGCTGGAAGGCTGTCAGTAACGTCCTGCCTTGCAGGGCCGACTCGATCCTCGACCGGGTGTTGGCCACCAATTCCCGGGAAGGGGACGACGTCGACGGCTGCGTTGGCGACGCGGCGTCACGGGGTAGGAGATCCTCGGCCAAGGATCTGAGGGTAATCAGGTGCTCCGCCAGCGCCGCTTCCGGCCGCTCCGGATGAGCGGCAAGTCGCTGGCGCAGCTGATCCCGGGCCACCCCCTGTTCCGGCTCCGACGAGGACAGGACCGCCTCGATGATCTCCGCCGCCTGCCGGCGAATCACGGGCACGGCGCCGCCACCGGGCATGGTCTCCGGGGGGCACTCGGGACCCGCCGCTCTTGAGTGCGGAAAAGACGTTGGTTCTGTCGACATGGCTATTCCTTTTTGGTTCCCTGTCCCGGCTGAGCCCGGAACAGACAGACGGCATTCCGCTTGCGCGGTCCGGGTTTCAGGAATGCGCAAGCGGAAGTACCGTGACCAAACCGTACAACAGGGCCTAATGCTCTGTCCCGGGAGGACAATAAGGTCCTCCCTCTACACCGATAGATGCTCATCCTTTGTGCGCCTCGAGCCGGTGGAGCTTCCGTCGTTGAGATTGGTGCTTGCCCGGGGCTCCGCGGCCCCTGCGGAGATGGTGTGTTTTCCCGAGTCTCGGCGCCTATGCCCTCATTCTCTGGTCGTCGGCCAGCTCTATAGCTACGGCCAATAACGGTAATCCTTAAGTGCCGTTAAGCCGGCGTCATCACCCAGCAAAAACTGACGTGCCTGGCGGCACGGTCTTTCCCACCGTCTGCCCGCCGGCTCGGGCGCGGAATCCTAGAGAACGTCGCCGTGGAACTCAACCGCCGGCCACGGACACGACACGGCAACCGAACGCCCGCAGAAGTCCTCGCCGAGCTAATCTCGAACCCAACAAATCAAACCGGTGTTGCAGGCACCACCTGAATCCACCGCACATAGGTTATGAGACAGCCGGTCTGTACCGAGGCCGGGCGCCGAGGAAGACGCTACTTTGAGCCTGGCCGGTCGGGTGCAAGTATCTGTTGGATGGCTGGCCCCAGGATTCCGATAAGTTCTTCGGTTTCTGCTTGGAGGAGTGTGGGTACGCCGATGATCCGGCGGCCCGTCACCACCCCCACCAGCATCGAAGCGGCGAGGCCGGCCCGCAGCGCCGCATCGGAATACTCTCGGCCGTTCCGTCGACCAGCCGCGCCTGGATGAACTCGCGGAGCTGTCCCACCCCTTTGTCATTGACAATGGCGCCGCGCAGCATGGCCATCAGAGGCTCCGACTCTTCGGGCGGCCCTTCCCAGGCGCTGAGGTAGGCACGGACCACCCGTTCCCCCAGGTGTTCGTCCTGGCCCTCGAATGCGGTGCTGAACCTTTCCAGGGCCGACGGCGGCACGGCCATCACCGCGGCGAAGAGCTCGTCCTTGGACTTGAAGAACTGCATCACCTGAGAGGCGTCCACCTCCGCATCGGCGGCCACCAGCCGGATCGTGGTGGCGACGAAGCCGTCGGAAGCGAACCTGGCACGGGCTGCGTCCAGTGCGCGGCAGCCTTTTCGTCCAAGCCGCCTGCACGCTGGACGGGCCGGCGGAGGACGCCTTCGGGTGGGAGCAAGAGGCGTGCGAAGATAAGGCACTAAATTCAAGGCCACCACGTGCGACTATACAGATACTCGCGAATCCAATGTCCGGGGGTCAAATCTTCCGGTGCAAATACTTGCCACACTAAGGGTGCGATTGTCGCACCGATAGTAAGTGCTTCTTTTGCTATGGTCGGCCACCGACGCGACCAAGTGCTGCTGGGATCAGGGACGGTTACGTCCTTAAACTGATGCAATGTCCAACTTCGCAAGAGCGTTTGATATGCAGCTACTTGTAGGATTTCGATGGCTTGAATGCGCCCCGTGATACCTTTGTCCCAAAGCAGCTCTTCCGCTTTTGCAAGATAAGCTGCGACTTTCCTTCGTGCTAGGCGCTCGTTCTTCCGACTCGTGGGCGACTTTGAGGCTCGTGCCCGTCGTAAGCTTACATCCAAGACGTGCCCGGCTCGGCCAATTTTCTCGATGATCTCATATCTAGTGATCCATTTCTCCGAAAAGCTTTGCGGATCTTGGAAGAGCCTGGAACGATTCTCCAGCAACTGCCGAAGGGAGGCCTCGATTTGATTTACCACGTATGCAAATGGTGCGAAGAGACGAAACACCAAACCTACAAGGTATCGTGTTGTTCCCCATATTAACGCGTGAATGACACTGAAGGCCAGAATTATTGCTATAACGAAACCAGTATTTCCGAAGAAATCCTGAGAAGTAGCAATTCGGTCAATAGCCACAACGCATGCTAGAAGAAAGAATGCGACCCAAATTACACCCGAAATTAGCCAAGCTGGTGCGCACAAAATGTATCGACAAAAAAACTCAGTTCGCTTTGCAGCCTCTAACCCGGATTTGATCCGGAGTACATAAAGCTCAGGTTCCCCCCACTCGGTCGCTAGCCGTTGGAGCCGCGCCTCGGTGGACTCCGGTTTCCCATCATTCGAAACGTCTGCGGCCTTAGTGCGGCAATCACGTTCTTCCCGAAGCCACATTTGCAACCGGTACCGGCTGACGCCATAGTGCTTACACGCGGCCACTTGAGGCATGTGCTCATCGAGCACCGCGGAAACAACCTTTTGTCGTAGGTCTTCATCCACTGGCATTAGATTACCCCTGGCTCTCAGAGTCTCGGTAGAACGACTATGCAGCTGCGAAGGTATCCCGGGCTACCCCCGTCCCCGAGTCGACAAAGATTCGGTCTTGCCTCATGCGGTTAGGCTTAGAGGGTTGGCAACATCCGAAGTCGAAACGCGGAGCCGGGGCCTTTAAGTCGCAAGTGTCGAATCATCACCGTCACGGCACGCGGACGGCGAGCCATTGAGAAACCAATTCACCCAAGCAGTTGGCCTCGTCAGGTTCGCCCCAATAGCTGGAGTGGGTCCTTCCGTTCACGAAGACCTGGAGGAGTCCGATCTCCTCATCTGTGTACCGGATCGAATGTGGCCTCGCGGTTCCAACCGTGAATGTCTCGACCCCATCTTTTTTGTCATTCCCGTTCCTTAGGTTAGAAGCAAAAATATCGGCTGCATTGAAGATATTGGTCCACCTCAGATTCTCCTTACGTTCCTTTCTCCCCTTGTCATAGGAGGGTTCGAAGAGCCGCACGAGGTCGAGAGGACAGCCAATCGTGACAAGTGACGATACCGGTGCCACCGGTTTGGGCGACATTCGGGCATTTGCGCGCGGATACAGGGCTTCGAATAGAACCAAACTGCCGAAGCTATACCCCACCAAGTGCAGCGGGCCCTTCCAGGTCCTCCGCAGTTCGTCAATCGCTTGATCGAGTTTGAATGTTATGTCATCGGCCTTCTGGTCATAATTCTCAGTGAAACGAATCAATGTTTCGGCAGAATCGGCCAGGGCCAGAGCCTTCTTGCGAAGAAGCGCCCAACTGATAGTGAGTCCCAATGAGGCGAAACCAAAAAGCCGAGGCGTCGGATTCGGGCCAAGAAGGGCTTCCAGCAGGGACAGGTGCTTGACTGCATCCGCAACCCACGACACGTCAATACTCAGCGCGAGCAGAAACGCATACATAGCCACAGCAGCGGCGATAATAAGGGGCACCAGGCCGGCGACCAAGCCCAGGAACAGTTGCCACTTCGTGCGAGCGGTCTTGGCTTTTCGCCGCAAAGCTCTGAACCACTTCCAGAAACCGACGCCTGCAAGGACGGCAGAGCGGACCATCCCTGGCGCGACCGAAGGAAAGGCTGTGCTCGGGGATTCTGCGAGGACCGAGGCGTAGTCGAACTGAAATAACTGCAACCTGGGCTGGTCCGCCCCGTCCACAACAGTCTTGCCCACGGTAAGTCCGCTTGGTGCCGTAACAGACGTCGTCTTAGTCCCGAACGTTCCGCCGCCGTCCAATGTGTCGGCAACCGTCGCCACTACTTCGGCCAGACGATCTGCGCTGTTGGCCTCAGCCCCACCCAGGCCAGGGACAAAAATGAGGACGGGAACTTGGGAAATATCTCCTGGCTGGTCTTGATCGCTCATAGCCGCACCCTTTGCCGCAGTACAAACCTCTCCGGTTTCAACAGAGAGGAGCTAAGAGGCTAGTTTCTCGCGTGCCACGGGGGAATGGAAGTGGTTCTTGAACCCACCACCGCGCTGATTACAGCGGCAGAAGCTAACTTTTCAGCAGCAGGCCAATTGGCCACTTATTGACAGAGTGCCCTCGTCCGGTTGTGCAGCCCAGACGAAGGCCAGCGGATTGCAAAACATCGCCCAGGCGTACCAGGCCGGATACAACACCAGAGCCCAGGAGCTGGGGATCGTCCGCATTCACTACGCCGACATCAAGAAGCGGATCGGTGCCGTACTGCCGCCGGCGGCGACGGCCGAGGAGCGGACGGCGATTCGCGCAGCGCTGTAGACGCTAAGGGTCAGCTACACCGAGGAAGCCGGAAAGCGTAATGCTTTCCGGCTTCTTTCCTGTTCAACGCCCACCGCAGCCACCGTAGATGCGTCAAGCGATTTGCACCCGAATCTCCGACTTTCTGAAAGAGTGAAAGTTATCCCCAGAGGTGGCGTTGGCGTGGTTCGTCTTCCGTAGGCCGATAGCCGCATATCAGGCGTACCTGATCACGGAAAAGTTCAAGGTCGTTCCCGCCAGGGATAGGGCTGAGCACGCACGGGCACGCAAGACATGGGCATCTTATTCTGCATGTACTGTTCGGCGCCGGTGCCCTTGTGGCGGGGCTCCACATCTTGTTCGATTAGCGGCTCTATCAAAAAGTACGATGAGCTTCCGGTCGGCGTCACTTGAGCCATCAGGCTCTCAGTAGCTTCGCTGCCCGTGCCGCCGGGCGCGGTAGTAGGCTCTGACCATGTCGAGTACCGAGGGTCGCAAACGCCTTGAGCCACGGATGAGCCGCGGCTCCTGGAGGTTCGCTCTCTGGGTCTTCGGCGGGCAGTTTGTGTGCAGCGCACTGCTCGCCCTCAATAAGGTCGGGTCCAGCCACGGATGGGACCCGGTGTCCTTCTGGCTCTACACGGCCTGGTTTATCATCAGCGCCATCCAGCTACTGCTTCTGCTTCGGGTCCGCAGGAACGACGCGCCCTTCTGGGACGAGGACGAGGCTCGTCGAGCCGACTGGGACCGACGCGGACGAAGGCTGTAGCAGCAGATGCGCGCGGGAGAGAAGATGGCGCCCTGAGCGAAGAAGGGCGGGCACCGATGAACGAACTCACCCCCCAGCCGACGCCCCGCAGCCTCGTTGAGAAGATCGTTGACTGGAATATCGTGACCTACGTGTCGATAGTGCTGCTCATGCCGCTGGTAGTCGGCCCACTCACCGACGCAGTCGGCTATTGGCCAGCCGTAGGCATCGGGATCATTGCTATTTCTGTCGTGTCGGTGATCCTCAGCCTGCCCGTGATCCCGCTGAGGAGGCGGCGCGTAGCCCGTGACGCAGAGCAGGGGATCTTCGAGTGCGCCCACAGGGAGAGGGGCTCCGCGCTCAACGGAAGATGGGCTCTGGGCTATGCAAAAGCTGAGCCGGGCAGGCTCCTCTTCCAGGCCAAGACCGGACTGGCCGGCTCTCTGACCGGTCCCGTCGAAATCTATACCGCGCCGGCTCTGGTCGGCGAACCGGCCAAGGGGACATGGGCGGCCTCCTTTCCCAGAGGAAGGATCGCGACTCTGGAAACCGACAAGGGCACCGTCGAAATCGCTGCATTTCAGGCAAGCATCGACCTGCTGGTCAATCGCAGCTTAGGCCCGGTCTCCTGAGCGCCACCCGGATGCGGCCAGTCAGCGTGATAGTGCTTTCCACTGGCGGGCCTGAAAGGCCAGCATGAGGGTCATGGCGATCGGCACCAGCGGGAAGGTGAACTGCCCGGCGACCGCGAGGGCAGCGAAAGCGAACCACAGCAGGCCGGTGGTGATGGCGAGGTAGATACCTGCTTTGCGGGTAACCGCAAAGGCGGGCAGGTCGATGCCTTCGGCTCGAAGGGCCCGGGTTTCAGTGACTGATCCCCGGAGCAGGGGAATGAATACGGCAGCCAGGACAGCCGCCAACATCAGGGATGACCACGGTTCGGTTATGCCTAGCGCGTCCAGGGCGGTTCGCGTGATGAAGTTCAGTAGCATAAGCCACAGCAGGCCCCAGACGACCAGCCGGCGGTGCTTCGGTGGCATCCCCTCCAGGGAGTCAGCCGGCCACGATTGCCACTCGTACTTGTTGCCGTCATTACGGTTGCCGGGACCATGGCTTCGCACCTCGCTAGGTCCCATCCTTGCGCTTCCCGGTGTAGTAGCCGCCGAACATCAGGACGACGCCGCTGACGGCGAGCACGTATGGCGAGATGCCGATGCGGTCCGGCGGGATCTGAATGGCCAGGATGGTGCCCATGAGGGCATCCAAAGCGCCCACGCACAGAAGAAATATGCCAAGCCGCCGGGGTTTCAAGGGACCGCCCTCGTTATCGCCACAATGACTCTTCCTCCGGGAACTCGTCGAGAAGCCGCTGTATCCGTGGCCGGCGGTGCCGGACCCACAGCGGGAAGCCGACAGCCAGGCCGAGGAACGCGGCGGTGCAGACCACTCCGAGCCAAGGGCCCTCGCTGCTGTCGAAAATGACGAAGACACCCAGCACGGTCGCAAGACCAAAAAACACGGACCCGATCCAGGCCCAGCGCCGCTCCTGGATAAGGAGTGTGATCAGCTCCGGTTCCCACAATTTTGCGGAGGCGTGCTCCGGCAGTTGTCCCGTAGCCATGGCCTTTTTGATGTTCGTTGCAGTGGGCGAGCCGGGAGGGAGCGCCCGTTCCTTCGCTGCAGCGCGGACACCCATCCACACGATGAAGATGCCGGATGCGACGCCGAAGGCGCCGTACATGGCAACATCTTCTGCGCCGACCTCCTTGCCCCGGAGGAGGCGCACGCCCAGTTGCAGGCCAGCATATGCGGTAGCAATGACGAGCACGAGTATCCACAGAGGCGTGCGCCGCACCAGCCCTTGCAAGCGACCGCGGGAATTAGGGGTCACGGGGTGGTGGCAGGTCGTGAAAACATCATGCTCGATCGCCAGAAGGTCATTGGTCCCCGATCCGATAGTTGGCTATTGCCGCCACCCTAGCCCGTCCTGACCCTGGCGTACATGGGCACGCGAATCCGCGCAGAGGCTGACCGTCATCATCGTCTGTCTGTTGTCTTGCTGCTCGACGGTACAACCAGATACTCACACCCAAAAGAGCTACATCCACGGTGACGGACCACTACCCGCTCTGGTGCGAATTCCTGCTGGCCTGACCTACCGTGGGTTCACGGTTCGAGATAGGCGGCGAGGTTCGCCAGCGATGAGGTCAGCCCCTCGGCATGGTCACGAGCTCGAATGCCCTCAGGTACGTTTCGCGCCTCAAACTCCACGATCGTTCCCTGATGCTCACTACGCAGGCTCCAATCCATCTGCATTGTCCCTTGGAAGACGACTCCATCACTTTCGAAATCTACCTCCTGCGCCACCCGTTCTCCTGGAACGAGCTGGGCAATTCGTACCTCAGTCACGTCGGAGTCCGCCGATGTCTTCCCGGGGGAGTCAGATGCATTTTCATAGGTGAGAACGAGTCGGTAAGAGCCGCCGGTGCGCATGTCAAACCGCTCAAATCGGCCCCGCATGCCCTTCGGCGGCAACCACTGGGCCAGCGCCTCTTGACTGGTAAGGGCGTCGAACACCAGGTGCGCGTCGGCGTGAATAAGGAGAGATGCTCGATCCGTTCTAGGCATGTTTGAAAGTAGCCGGGAGGGCCGGAGCTGTCAACGAAGCCTGCGTCCGCGGCGTCTCAGGAACTATACCTTTCAACACACTTCCAGCGGCCGCGTGATCCGGGGGTCTTAATGCTCCTCAATGTCTCACCGAGTCTGTCTCACCGTAATGTCTCGTATAACCCTCAAAGGTCTATGTGACATGAATTGCTTCACCGCCGGGGTGCCGTCGGCACACAGCATCCGCAGCCAGGCAAAGGGACGGTCTTGCCCTTGCGATCTATGTGCTCAGAACATCGCGTAAGGATTGAGCGGCCTGTAGTTTCGGCCCGCCAGCCAGTCCACCAGCGCCGGCCCCAGCACTTTCGAGCTGGTACCGGACGCCGCCGGCTGGGACGCCAGGTCCGAGACGGAGACTGCTGAAAGGCCGGTGTGTCACTCCAAGGGCCTGCACCGGCGGCACATAGGTTTGGACCGTGGACACGGAACGGGAACTGCTGGAGGGGCAGACGATCAACGATCTGCTCGACGAGCCTGCCGGCGCGGCACCCTTTTAGCTGGTCCTGCCAATCCGCATGCAGCTTCGATTGGGCACATCCGACGCCTCACCGCCTCCTAAGACCACCACGGAGCAGTCCGGGACCACATCACCGAAGCCCTACTTGGAAAGAATCACGTCAAGGAGAGCCGGCAGCCTTGTGACGCCGTCGTCTGCCATGAAGTGCCCTGCGCCCGGGTGGACCTGCAGCCGTGCGTCCAGACGCCTGGCGAGGTCATCGGATGCTTCCGGCGGCACGAACGGATCCGTGTCGGAGCGGAGCACTGTTCGTTCCCCGATGCTTGCTGCCACCCGTTCAACGTCAACGTCGGTTGCGAGAAAGCCGTCGAGTTCCGGCAGTGCTTCCAGTGGTTCGGTGAAGCCTGCCACCAAGACGAGAGCGCCCAGCTCCCATGGCTCCGGCAGCGCCGCGAGTACCCGTAAGGCAGTGACCGCTCCGAGGGAATGAGCCACAACGACCGTTGTCGCATCAGGCACTCCCAGTGCCGCGCCGACCGCGTCCTCCCATGCTGCCTTGTCAGGATCGTCCGGGCCGGGGAGAGGAACTACAGTGACGGCTATGCCGCCAGCTTCGAGGACGCTTTGAAGCCAAGGGAACCAGTTTGCATCCGGCGACGATTCGTACCCATGGACGACGACGACGCGCTGGACGGACCGGATCGGGACGTCGCTGGATGTTGCTGTCATAGGCACAGACTCTATAGGGACAGCCTGAGATCGGCCCAACGGCGACTCTGGCGGCGGCGGCATCAGATCTGAGGTCAGGAGGCCGGGCCCCGGTCTTCGCCGTTGATGAAAACCTGCACCGCCACAACGTGGGCTTCTGTCAGGCCCTCCTCAGGGTCCGGCTTCTCCAGCAGGACGGGTTGGTGGTAATGGTGCGCCCAGTCATGCACGTCTGCCCCTAGTGCGTCGTCGATCCACACAACCGCGTCCCAATCCGCACCGTTCCCGGCCTCCATGTTGTTCAGCCATCTGGCTACAGGCCCCAGCTTGGGCGTCTGCTGGTCCTCGTCGCCTGGCTCCGGGGTGATCGCGACCCGCAGTGGGCTCACCTCAAGGCTCAGCTGCGCCTCGAGGCTGTTCATGAGGTCATCACGTGATGACGACACCCAGGCGATCCTCCCTTTGGTGGCGAGCCGCCGCACCAAGGCTGCCTTCAAGTCCGAGAGATGCGCATTCACACCATTGGAGCTGTCATCCGGCTGAAGCTTCGGGTTCAGCACACCGTTGACGTCCAGGAGGATGATGGGCTTCATGACCGAGACCATAGTCCGTCTCCACCCCGGACGGTAGTCGCCAGACACGTTTCCCGGAACATTTTTGGGGGATCCTGCGCATCCGGTGATGCCCACATTGACATTTGAACGCGGAAGGTCGTCGGAGTTGACGCCGCCGGGGGCCCCGTCTGCACACATCGAGTCCATGCCCACTTCCGCCGCCACCTCCTTCAATTTCAAGCGCCCCTGCGGTAGGTGCCCGTTCCGCAACGACCGGCCCTCCTTCCTGAACCTGGATCCCGCCTGCGAGACCAGGGACGCTTTGGGCGTCGACCCATTGAAGGTAGGCGTGTCGGCGGCACCGGGTGGGACTTCCTTTCCAGCGAAACCTCGCGCCCGGTGAGCTGCGGGGTTCCGGGACGGCTGCAGCGTCGGTGTCAGTCGTTCTCGCCGCCGTGGAGGATCCAGGTGAGCATCATGTCGATGCGAAGGGCGAGGCGTGCATTCGACCGGTGCTCTTCGGAGAAGCGGCGCAGCTCATCTCTTAGCAGTCCATCGGTTAAACTTCCGGTCGGTCGCGGACAGGACAGCCGGGATTGACTCGCCTGAGCATCGGGGCGATGGTAAGAGACGTACCCCTTCCGAATGAGGGGTTTCCTTTAAGGAGGCATTCCGGTGCAGACTCTGGACCGAGATGAGTTGAGTATCCATGTCGATGCTCCGCCCGAGGACGTTTACGAGATCGTGGCGGACGTTACGAGGACGCCGGAATACAGTCCAGAGGTAGCATCCTGTGTGTGGCTCGGCGGTGCTGTTGGACCTGCTTTGGGTGCCCGGTTCAAGGCACAGAACAAAATAGGTAAATCTCGGTGGAGCAACAAGCCGATCGTCACTGCGGTGTTGCCGGCCCGGGAGTTCGCATTCGCCCGTACCGAGCCCTTTTGCGGCACTCTGCACTGGCGTTACAGGTTTGAACCCGAGGACGGGGGAACCCGCGTAACTGAATCCTATGAAGTCGTGCGGCCCATTACGCGAGCCGGATGGATCATAGTGAGTAACTTCGGTCGCGACAAGAACCGCCGCAAGACAATGCATGACGGCATCGGGGAGAGCCTTCAACGACTCCGTACCATCGCTGAGCAGTCACGTACCGGAATTGCCGAGCCGTGACGGTCACTGCCTTGCGATTCCGATATGCGGCTTCGGGTGCTCCATGCGAGCCGGGTTGACCAGCGATGGCACGTACAAAGTGGCCCTGTCCACCGGGAGCGGTCACGGTCACCAGTTCGGTGAGCCCAGCCTGTCCCGTCGCGACGGTGGTCCCGCCGACGCCGAGGATCGCGTACGCCCCGATGAGCACCAGCAGGAGCCATTCGCGCACGGAGCCGGCGTGCCCGCGAGCCGGGATGGTCATGTAGCCGTTGGAGTGCCAGCAGGCGTTGAGGATCGATATGTTCTTGAACGCCTTGGGCGGCTTGATGGCGAACGGCCACGCCAGATTGCAGCGCTCGGTGGTCATCCTGTCCCGCTGACGTGGACGATGACACCGATGCCCATGGGGAGCGGGGACCGGCCTTGTTCCGCGGGGGCGAAGACGGTGATGAAGACGCCCATGGCCAGGCTGACCGCCTGCGGGGATTTCCGCATCCGGTCCGGAATGATCCTCAACGCCTTCGCGGCGAAGGCGACCAGCAGCACGGAGAGGATTCCCGCGCCCGGGTCAATGGTCCCGAACGGCTCCACCTGCATGAAGGCAGAAGTCGACGACCGAGTTCGAGAAATTGGCCCAAAGGGTGTGTGCATTGTCCACACTTTTCCTCTCGGACCCCCTTGTAACGCCTTCGTACCGCTTCGGATTCCGCATGTTTCCGCTGCTTCCCAGCGTTTTCAAGACCCGGAATGCAGTTCGAGTCCCACCTCGGGCACAGTGTTTCCGCAGGTCAGAAGCCTTTGGCCTGTTCGGCGTGCAAGCTTGACACCGTAACATTTCCGGGCGTACTAAGCTGACAATTTTGATAGTGTCCGGGGCGGCGCTGAATCGCAATCGAATTGCCCTATAAGTTAGAGGACCACATCGAGGGCAACCGCCACATCCGCTTGAAGGTCATGATGAAGGACGCTGCCGGCCGGGCCGCCAAGAAACCCGGCTACAACCCGCGCGGCATGGACCGCCCCTGAGCTGACGTGAACGGCAGGGATGCCCATGGCAATGTGCCAAGGGCCTCCTCGTGGGCCTGCGGTCATCCGCCATCTATCATTGGTACGCGGGGCTACTGGGCCTGGTCCTTCTTCTTCTCGGACCTGGTGAGGGGATGAAGCTCCCAACTAATATCCGGGTCTTTGTGGAACGCTTCTGGAATTGTGACTGCGACTTGGCCTTGGTCCCAGTGCTGCACCGCTTCTCGTATCCAACCTCGACGTCCGCGTTCTTGTCCTCGACCGGGTCGAGACGATCCGGGGGAGCGCAAGCGAGTGATAGAGGCCTTGCACGGTCCGAGGCAAGCCAGGCAGTAAGTCTCCTTGGGAGACCCATACTGCGGCAATTTCAAATCCTCATCCCATCGCGCGAGGTCTCAGGATGTTTGAAAACCACTCCAGGACGCGCTCCTCGGGAAGAGCAACGCGTTTCGACTCCTGGGAATTCTGATCATCCGCCGAGGATTCTGGTCTGCTCCATTCGTTCCGAAGTTCCGCTGTGAGGCGGTCGATGCTCACACCAGACAAGGAAACGTGCGCGACTGAGTCTCTTGGCGGGGAATCAATGGGACCTCCATCGTCGGGTCCACTGCCGGAGAGCAGGCAGTGAACCCGAACTACACGCCGAGCTTTGGTGCCCCTTGTTCTGCCAGCCCTGCCCTAATCCTCTCGCTGGCGTCCAGGAGAGAGGCCTCGTTGACCGCTGCGGCAGCTGCCGGGTCCGCATGCCGGGCGGCGGCCACCAGGTCCTGCTGGTAGCGCCACAGGGAGTCGTCTTTTCCAGCGTCCAGGGAACCTTGTGCGCCAACGATCTTGTACGCCCGGCATTGCTGCCACAGCGCCCGGATCATCTGGACCAGCACCGGATTTCCCGCGGCTTCGTAGAGAATCGCCAGCATGGCCTCGTCATGATCGAGCAGGTCAATCACCCGGCGTTCGTCAATCGCCTTCCGCATTAGGTCGTATTCGGACTGCATCCTGTCGACGTCCTCGGCGGTGACCTGCTCAGCGCCCAGGCGTGCGGCCTCAGTTTCCAGGAGCCGCCGGACGTCGTAGACGTGGATGAGCTCCTCGAAGGTCAGGCTCTTGACCACTGCCCCCTTGTGCGGCTGGCGTTCGGCCAACCCGGTCTCCTCCAGGCGCCGGATTGCCTCGCGGACAGGCATCACACTCGTTCCCACCTGCTCAGCGAGATCACGCACCTTCAGCCGCGACCCGGCCGGCAGGTCCCCACTCAGTATCGCTGCATGAATCATCGCGTAGACCTGGTCGGTCAGAAGGGTTGGCTCGACGCGCTGGGATATGACCACAGATCAAATATACGGCCCGCGCCGGCACTATCTCTCGGGGTCCCTCATCAGCGCCGAGTCATGGTCAGGAAATTCTCTAGCAAGCCTTGTGTGATTTGTGATCACATCTCATGGTGGTTTGAGTCACACAACGTAGAGCCTTGAGGCCTTCCACCGGGAGTGCACCTTACTCCGGTGCGGACGCCGATAATGGCGGCGTCTCACGCGACCTTCGACCAATCTCCCGTGGTGCCACCGGCCGCTACAGCGGCCGGTCCCGCAACGAATCAACAGCAAGGAATGGGAATCATGAAAGATGTAGTGATCGTCGGGGGAGGCCTTGCCGGCCTCTCGGCAGCCTGGCGGCTCCGGCATTGGGACACGGTAGTCCTGGAATCCGGACACAGGGTGGGGGGACGCATCCGCTCCGAGCGCCGGGGTGACTACTGGCTGAACTGGGGCGGGCATGTCTTCGCCGGCGCAGGATCTTCCACCGACGCGCTGCTCAATGAGGTCGGCGTGATGGCGGTCCAGATCCCGGGGTCACTGCAAGGCCTGTCGATGAACGGGAAGTTCATCAAGAAGGGGCACATTGCCACCTACCCGTTCCGCATCCCGATGTCCCTTTCCTCCCGGATGGACACCATGCGTGCCGGCCTGAAAGTGGTCAGCGGAGTCGCGAAGTACACCCGCGTGGTGCGCAAGCGCGCGGGAGAGTCCGGTGCTATGCGCCAGCAGCGGATCTACGACTTCGAAAACAACACCTCGTTCCAGGACTTCATCGGAGATCTATCCGAGGACGCGGGGGCACTCTTCAAGACCACAGTCACGCGATCCGCAGGCGACATGGACGAGATCTCCGCCGGCGCCGGCATCGGCTACTTCAGCCTGGTCCTCGGCTTCGGCCAGGGGCTGAGCCAGGGCATCGTCGGCGGCCCGTCCACCCTGACGGAAACCATCGCGGTGGCCCTGGGAGAGCGCATCCAGCTCGGTGCCGTTGTTACTGAAGTGGTCCACAAGAAGGAATCCGTCGTAGTCCGGTACCGCCAGGACGGGGCAGACCGCGAGGTGGAGGCCCGCACGGTGGTCCTGGCCACCACCGCCGACGTGTCACACAAGATCGGCGTGGACCTTCCCGAGGAGCTGCGAGGCGCGCTGGGCCAGATCAAATACGGCCCGCATGTCAGCACCGCTTTCCTGACCAACGAAACTACCGCGAAGCCGTGGGACGACATCTACGCGATTGCCGCCCCGAAGCGCTCCTTCGCGATCGCGCTGAACCAGGCGAGCATCGTTCGCGGCACCGAGTCCGTGCGCAAGCCCGGCGGGAGCTTCATGACATTCTCTCCGGCCAGCCTAGGTCGTGCCCTGCTGGAGAAGAGCGAGGAGGAAGTCATCAAGACCCACCTCACCGACCTTGACCAGGTCCTGGGCCATGGCTTCGCCGACAGCGTCGTCGAGGCCAAGGTCGACCGTTGGAAGAACGCGTCCCCTTACTGCTTCCCGGGCCGTGCCAAGATTCAGTCCACCCTCATGAGGGGCACCGACCGGGTCTTCCTCGCCGGCGACTACCTGGGCACCCTGTACACCGAAGGCTCCATCACCACCGGCTTCTCCGCAGCTCAGGAGGCGGCAAGCGTACTGGCTACCCACCGTAAGGCACCGCAGCACTCCGGCCTGTCCATCGTCGCCTGATCCCTTCTCCGACCTGCCGGTCTTCAGCACGTCCACCGAACTCAAGTAAGGAAACAACTCAGATGTCCAAAGATCTCCGTGGTGTCCTCACCGCCCTGTCCACCCCCTTCAACCAGGACGAAACTCTCGACGTCGACACCCTGCGCCGCATCGTCGACCGTTCCATTGAGGCCGGTGTCGACGGCGTCGTCGCAGCTGGCTCCACCGGTGAGGTCGGAGCCCTGTCCTCGGAGGAACGGCTGCTCCTCATCGAGACCGTCATCAGGCAGGCGGATGGCCGCGTGCCGGTCATCGCCAACACCGGCGCCACATCCACGGCAGAGGCCATCCGGCTCTCCCAGGCCGCCGAGAAGCTGGGCGCCGACGTGCTCATGCTGGTCACCCCGTACTACGAGCCGCTCACGCTTGAGGAGACGGTCAGCTATATCAAGGACGTTGCCAACTCCGTCTCGATCCCGGTGATGCTCTACAACATCCCGGCCGTCACCGGCGTGAACCTGGACCCGGCCACCGTCCGCGCCTTGGCCGAAGAGGTGGAGAACATCCGCTACATCAAGGACTCCAGCGCCAACTGGGAACAGGCACTGCAGCTGATCCACCATCACTCGGACGTCATCGGCACCTTCATCGGCTGGGACGTCTACCTCTACAGCGCCCTTGTCGAAGGCGCCGCCGGTGTCATGGCAGGCACCGCCAACGTTGTGCCCAACGAAATCGTCGCCGTGAGCCGCAGCATCGCCGAAGGCGACCTGCAGGGTGCCCTGGAGCGGTGGAAGAAGGTGTACCCGGTAATCGACGCGCTCCTGTCAGTGCCGTTCATTCCCGCCGTCAAGGCCGGCCTGGCGCTGCAGGGCCTCCCCGCAGGGTCACCCAGGCGGCCCACCGCGGACCTGAATGCCGGGGACCACGCCCGCGTCCAGCAGGCGCTGTCCGCCCTCTACCAAACGGTCGGCTAAGCCATGGATACCGACTTCGCAGCCTTCCTTTCCACCGTCTCCGACGCCATCTGGGCGCCCATGGCCTACGTGGTCCTGGGCCTCGGCGTCGCCTACTCCATCGCCACCAAAGGCGTCCAGTTCCGCCGCATCCCGGACATGCTCCGGCAGCTGAAGGACAGCGAAGCGGGAGAGGGCGGCCTGTCCTCCTTCCAGGCCCTCGTGCTGGCCCTCGGCAGTCGCGTGGGCGTCGGCAGCATCGCCGGCGTCGCCACGGCCGTCAGCGCCGGCGGCCCCGGCGCGCTGGTCTGGATGGCCGTCACCGGCCTGGTCGGCTGCACCGTCGGCTACGCCGAAGCCGCACTGTCCCAGACGTTCAAGCGCCAGGTCCAGGACGAAGACCGACGCAACGCTAACGAAGACATCGGCGGCATGCCCTACTACATCAAGTACGGCCTCAAGCTCCCGAAGGTAGGAGCGCTCGTGGCAGTGCTCGGTGTCATCGGCTACGGATTCATCTTCCCGGGCCTGCAGGTCAACACCATCGCGGCCAGCGCCAAGCTGGCATTCGGCCTGGACAGCTGGATCCCCGCCGTGCTGGTCACGGTAATGATCGCCCTCGTTATCTTCGGCGGCACCACCCGCCTGGTCAAGGTAACCCAGGCCCTGGTCCCGGTCCTGGCGATCGGTTACCTGATCCTTGCCCTTGCCGTGATCGGCATCAACATCGGCAGCGTCCCCGCCGCCGTGGCACTGATCTTCCAGTCCGCCGTCGGGATCCACCCCGTCATGGGCGGCATCGCCGGAGCCGCCATCGCGTGGGGCGTCCGCCGGGCTGTCTTCGCCTCCTCCAACGGCCTCGGCGAGGCAACCTTCGCCGCGGCTGCGGCACGCACGTCCCACCCGGGCAAACAGGGCCTGGTCCAGACCTTCAGCATCTACATCGACGTGCTGCTGATCTGCATGGCCACCGGGCTCATGATGGTCGTCTCGGGCAAGTACAACGTCGCGGACGGTTCCGGCGGCTTCCTGGTCAACAACCTGCCCGGCGTCCCGGTCGGCGCCAACTGGGTCCAGGAAGCCATCGACACCCTGGTCCCGGGCTGGGGAGCCGGATTCGTCGCCGTCGCTGTCCTGCTTTTTGGCTTCACCTGCCTGCTGGCCTACTTCTACGTCGCCAACTCCAACCTGCTCTACCTGCTGGACGGTAAAAAGGGACACCTGTGGAAGAACGTCCTCAAATTCGGCACCATGGCCATCGTGTTTTTTGGATCCGTGGTGAACGCGCAGCTGATCTGGGCCGCAGGCGACATCGGCCTCGGGCTCATCGCCTGGGTTAACCTCATCTGCCTGGCCTTCCTCTTCCCACTGGTCCGCAAGATCTACAAGGACTACGAACGCCAGCGCAAACAGGGGCTGGATCCCACCTTTGACCCCAAGGCCCTGGGCATCGAAGGCGCCGAGTTCTGGGAAACACGCCCCGTCGTCGAACACCACCACCACCATCTCCTCCACACCGGCCATCCCACTGAAAGGACCCCGGGCAAGTCATGACCACCACAGAAAAGACCCTGTTCACCGTCCTCCGGGCGCAAAGCGCCCCTACCGCGTCCCTCCCGCCCTTCGGCCAGTTCATTGGCGGGCGGTTCGTCCCCTCCACCTCGGAGGAAACCGTCGACGTCGTGAATCCGGCCACCGAGGAAGTCCTTACCCAGGTCCCGGCCGGTACCGTTGAAGACGTCGATGCCGCGGTTACTGCCGCCGTCGCCGCCGAGGGCGTCTGGGCATCAAAGATGCCCAAGGACCGTGCCGCTGTCCTGCTACGGATCGCAGACGTCATCGAGTCGAACCGCGACCTCTTCGAGACCCTGGAAGCGGCGAACACCGGCAAACCTGCAGCGGTGGCGGAAGACGACATCTCCAGCGCCATCGACACCTTCCGCTTTTCCGCCGGCGCCGCCCGGGCTTTCAGCACCCTCGGCGCTGGCGACTACGCAGAGAACCATACCTCGGTCATCCACCGCGAACCCGTCGGCGTCGTCGGCGTCATCACGCCCTGGAACTACCCGCTCCTGATGGCCGCGTGGAAGATTGCCCCGATCCTGGGCGCCGGCAACACCCTCGTCCTCAAACCCTCGGAACAGACACCGTTGACCACGCTCAAGCTCGCCGAACTCATCGCCGATGAGCTTCCCGCCGGAGTCGTGAACATCGTGACCGGCCCCGGACGGGTAGTGGGCAACCGCCTCTCAGAGCACCCGGACGTGGACCTCGTGGCCATCACCGGAAGCGTCGGCAGCGGCCAGAAGGTAGCCGCCAGCGCCGCCTCCTCGGTCAAGCGCCTGCACCTGGAGCTCGGCGGCAAGGCACCCGTGGTGGTCTTCGCCGACGCCGACCTGGAAGCCGCTGCCAAGGGCGTTCGCAGTGCCGGGTTCTGGAACGGCGGCCAGGAATGCGGCGCAGCCTGCCGGGTCCTGGTCCACGAATCGGTCGCCGAGAAGTTCACCGAGCTCCTCGTCAATGAGGTCAGCGGGATCTCCATCGGCACCCCAGGCACCGGGACCGACGTCGAAATCGGTTCAATGATCTCCGGTACGCACTACGAACGGGTCTTGGCCGCGCTCGAGGACGTCCGCAGGGACGGCCTGACCATCGCCGTCGGCGGCAATGCCCTCGAAGGTCCCGGATTCTTCATTGAGCCGACCGTGGTCACCAACGTGCCCGCGGGCGCCGCCATCGCCAGCACGGAGATCTTCGGCCCGGTCGTGTCGGTCGAGACGTTCAGCACTGACGAGGAAGCCGTCGCCCGAGCCAACGAAACCATCTACGGGCTCGCGGCCTCGGTATGGACCAAGGACAGCGCCCGCTCACTCACCGTGCCCCGCCGTCTGGACTTCGGCACGGTCTGGGTCAACTCGCACCTGGTCATCGCCACCGAGATGCCTTGGGGCGGTTTCAAAGGCTCCGGCTACGGCCGGGACCTCTCCAGCTACGCGCTGGAGGACTTCTCCCGCACCAAACACGTCATGTACAACCGCGACTGAATACGCTCTGCACAGCACCTCCCGATGCGCCCCGGCTCGCCGGGGCGCATCCGCGAACCCGAAAGGACATCCCGATGATCCACAGGAAGATAACAGACTGGAGCGTGCTCCCAGGTGCATCCGTCGAGATCAGGCAACAGGGTGTCACCATCTGTAACGGGCACGTCGATACAGTGACCGAGGACGGAAAGATCCTCTGGCTGCAGCAAACACCGGCCGGTAGAAGACTCTTCGAGAAGGCCGAATCTTACGAGGCATGGGCAACAGAGGAGAGCTGCGGCTTCCACTACAAAGTCACCACGGATGCAGGCTTCGAGGCGCCCTGAGACCGGGGCAGGTCACCGCGCCTAACCGCCTGCAACGCCGCCCAGCCCCGCGTCCCATTAGTTCGCTGGTTGCACTTCCAGCGCCATGCCCACCAAGCGCTTAGTTGTGGGGGACCACAAAGAAAGGACGGCTATGGACCTGTTATGGGAAGTCGCGGGGTGGGCAGGAGCAGCGGCACTACTTGGCGCCTTTCTAGCCGTATCCATGGGTTGGTTGAAGGCAGGAAGGTGCTTCCAACTGGCCAACCTCTTCGGTGCAATCGCTTTTATAGCCAACAGCGCGTTCCACGGAGCCTGGCCCTCAGTAGCGACCAACATCGCCTGGTTTCTTATTTCAGCTGTGGCGCTCCTTCGCATGCGCTCTAGCCACCGACTACCAACGGACGCGACCCAGGCTCGGCTCACGGGCACCCGAGAGGCGTCAGGGCCGTTGACCGGTCCTGACGAGGCTGGTGACGGCGCCGTACGTACGGACCGGCCGGTTCCCAATCTCTCAACTTTCGAATGTCCATCTCGATGAGGAGTGGAACAGCATGCAGCAACTCGGGCACCGGCTCAGCGGCTAGGGACCGAAATCGCCTTCATGTCGCGCATGCCGCGGCCGCCTGGGAGGCTCAGGGGAACCGCGTGTTTCCCTTCCACCTTGGTGACATCAACATTCCGACGGCCCTCGAGCCCCTAACACGACCTCAGGGCAGGCGCGTTACTGCCTAGGCCGTCATCTCTGGAGCCCCGGGGAGGGTTCGCCCTTGCCTAGGAAGATTCTTTCCCATTGTGGGCCTGCAGGTATCGCGGGAGTCTTGATGTGTGGCCACGAGCCGCACCCGCAGATGCAGAGGCGTCGGCTTGGCCGTCCTGCCAATTGCACGGGCGAATACTCGGAAAAATGCCGCGGGAAATACCATCGACGGGAACATACATTGAAGCACGCCATCAAATTTGACCGTGACGGCCTGACCCTCGTGGGAGACCTGTACACCCCGGAGAACTTTGACCAGAACGGCCAGTACCTGGCCGTCCTCGTTCAGGGCTCGTTCAGCTCCGTGAAGGAGCAGATGGCCGGCACGTATGCCGAGAAGTTCGCCGGGCAGGGTTTCGTCGCACTGTCCTTCGACTACGCCCACTACGGTGCCAGCGAAGGAAGTCCGCGCCAGCTTGAGGCACCGGCGGAGAAGCTCGCCGATCTGCAATCCGCCGTCTCTTACCTCCTGGACCTTAGTAGTCGTGGCTGATCGCGGTCTGCGCCGCGACTTCTTCACGCCGGAGGCCGGACACGCGACGGGTCCCGGGATCGCCCGGGCCCAGCCCGAGGTCGCCTCACTGACACCTCATGGACCTTGGGCACGTACTTCTACTATTCGGACGCGGACATCGACCGCAGCGTCCACTTCCATCAAGACCTGGCCAATGCCATTGCAAGCCGGAACCCTTCAGCCGCAGAAGCACTGATGGCCGCCCACCTTTGCCTGGCGCACACAGCCTTCGAAACAAGCCGCTTCGGCGCTGATGAGCAGAGCGCCTAGCTCTGTGGTTTACAGGATTGTCAGCCTTCCAGATTCACCTCAATTGCCAAATTGCCCATCGGGTCAATGACAGTGGGCCGATGCCCGATGCCCGATGCCTGATGCCTGATGCCCGAGCTCACCTCACAGCGGAGCGCCGTCGAAGATGCGGCGGGCGGCCCCTTCTGAGACCAATGGCTGATCGCCGATAATGGATCTTTCGTCAGGCTCGGCGAGTCCAACCGGTCGCGGTCATGGCAACTTCTACAACACCTGTCGGCGGCACGGCAACCTGCGAGGCAAGACGCCCATCGCCAGGTTCAATTATCCTGCGGGAGAGTACGCCTAGCGGGCGAATGCTATGCATAAGGCGCAGGTGGCTCGAACGCGAGAAGAGTTGTCTCGAACTCCTAGTCAGTACGATGGCTTCGGGGTACCATCCGGCTACCAAGGATCTTGGGCGCGTCTCAATGTACGGGAATAGCCACAGCTCCGTCACGACATGAACGGAAAGGCGGTCTAGTTATGCGACGCCGTTACGTAGGGTTAATTCTCTTAGTTTTCGTCGTGGTCGCCCTAGTCAACATCCTTTTTATGCTTGGGCAGATGATCCATTCCTCACAAGGTCAGCCACAGCCCAGCTCCGAAATCTTGCTGCCACTGTTCCTTATCGTTGGGCTAGTAGTCCTGCTAACTATGCTCATGGCGGTGGCACTTACGACGAATTTTATTGTCGGAAGGAAATATCCCGAGGATCGGCCGGGCGCTCTAGGGATGCCAGGCGGCTCCGTGAGCGCGGTGATCGCCCTGCTGCTGCTGCTTGTGTTTGCAGTCTTCTCGGTGTTCTTTTTCAACCAAATCCGCGCTGGCGAAGGCGATGGATTTATTTCTCGGGGGGTAACGGCTGACGCACTTAAAGTTTTGCCACAGGATCGGATCATTGAGTTGAACGTGGAAAATCCACAGGCAGAGCCTACAGCCCGCACGTTTGCAGTGAAACTGGCCGCCGCGCACCGCGACAGCGTTGACTTAGCCAAGAACACGGCAACGCTCGTGGGCACTCTGCTCTCAGCGGTGGCTGGCTTCTACTTCGGCGGCAGGGCGACCAAGATGGGCGCGGAAGTAGTTAAAGCCCGCACGGCTGATGGTCCCGCAACCGGAAAGACGACTGGTGGCGGGGCAAGTGGAAAGATGGGAGGTGCCGCCCCAGCAGAACCAAGCACGGGGGCTGCCCCTTAGGAAAAGGAGGCATCGAAAATGAACTGCACCCTCAGGTCGAGAGTCTCGTTGAGTCAGCCTAGGGTGAGTGCACGACCGACGACAGCTAGGAGTGCCGCAGGGGGCTAGGAATGCAGCAGGAGAGCGTAAGCATATGGGAGAGGGTGCTCCTTGCTGTGGTGGGGCCCTTGACCGCTGCCGTATTGGGGACCTTGATATTCGGATACTTGCTGGCCTGGATCGCACGTCGGCAACAGCGCGCGCAAGACGACGGCACTATTCGACATGACCTTGTGTCCCAGATGACCCTGACCGCGAATGAGCTGCACTTCGCCATCGTGCACTACATCAGAGTTAGGGATAACCGCTTGGGAGAAGGGGTGACTTTGAAAGAGATGGCCCCCATTCTGCACGAACAGTACAGAAAGACCCGAACAACGGGCTTCGTCTTGGACGGTCGCTTGGAGGCATTCTTGGTGAGCGCTGCACCTCGCGAGCATTGGCACGCGGCGATGGATCTTCTCGCTGTCCGCTACTACGCAGCCATCCGTCAGACATCGGAAAACCTATTGAAATCCAACGCGGGCCCTGACCACTCAGGAGTGTCATTGGAGGATCTGAAAAAGCTGGTAGACGACGACTCTAAACTGACTGCCGAGTTCCGTCACCGGCTTGGTCGGGCGTACGAAGAGGTGCTGGAGTCGCCAATCCGTCGCTGACGAAATCTTTATGTCGGCGGTCCAAATTGGGGAGGGAAGGGCCTGCTGGCGGACGATCACGGGCGGTCAAGAGTAGTCAGAGCAGCCGTTACGACTTCAGGTTTACTAACCTGAACTCGTAATAGCATTCCCGTGGGCGGAGACCGAAACTGAACCGCAGCCATCACAATCTCGAGTGAATGCTCGCCCGCAGGGGAAAGTGAGGGCCGGTGGCGGCTGGGGAGGTGCACTTGGTCTAAGCGGCGCACTTCGCCGAGCCAAAAACGGCAGCGCCTAAGAGAGCCGATAACGGATATTCCGTCAAGCTGCCGGGCCGTAGCTGTCTGATGCTGCTGTCACTGTGAGTGGTCGTGCTTCGTGCAACGGCCTTTGCATCGTGATTTCGCTTTTGTCGTTATGCTGGAGCGTCGTTCTGGTAGGGAACCAGCTGCTGGGTTGAGTAGTCTCACTGAGTAGGGAGGGGGAGGCCCTCGGCTAGTGGTCCGCAGACGGTTACCGCAGATGTTTCGATGATCTCCTTTGCGTTGGCCAGGACGACAGGCGTTGCGGTAAGGCCGCGAAAGTAATGTGTGTAGCCCATACGGCTGCTCCTGCGCTTGTCCCGGGAATTGTCCCGCCTAGAGAGGATGAACGAAAGGCTCTAGCGGCGGCAGAAACCAGAAGTCGACGAAGTTTTGAGAAATCGGGCCCCCAAGAAGGGTGTGTACATTGTCCACACTTTCGTCTCGGACTACCTTGTAGCGCCTTCGTACTGCTTCGGATTCCGCGTGTTTTCGCGGCATTCCAGCGTTTGTAAGGCCGGGAAAGCAGTTCGAGTCCCCCTCGGGCAGTAAACCCCCTCGTCGAAGGGGCGTTTTTGGTTTAACGTGTTGACAAAGCTTGGTCGCGTCGCTCTGACGGCTGGGTGGCGACTGTGGCCTGGCCGCCGCGGTGGCCTATTCAGGTGTGTGGGTGGCGGGTTGAAATCCCTAGCTAGTGGTCCTTCCGCCTGCTGGGAGTTGGGTTATGCAGTCCTCGTTTCGGTTCTGTCGGGGTAGTCGGGGTAGTCGGGGGTAGCCAACACTTATTCATGGTTCGCGGTTCCGGATACAACATGACAAGGCGGCGCTGCTGGCGTTGCCGCCGGTCGCCCCGGTCACGGGGTTCACCGCCCCGGTCCGGCTTCCGCGGGACTACTACGTCCGGATGGGCTCCAACGACTACTCCGTCCATCCACAGGCCATCGGCAGGTTCGTCGAGGTCACCGCCGATCTGGACACGGTCAGCATCAGCCTGGACGGAAAGTGCATCGGAACCCATCCCCGGTGCTGGGGCGCCGGTCAGTCGCTCACTGATCCGGAGCACGTGCAGGCCGCACGGACCCTACGCAGGGCATTCCAGAACACGACCCCGACCACGGACACTCCCGGGCTGCGGGATCTGGCGGACTACGACCGGGCCTTCGGTGTCGTGCTCGATGACGGGCGGGTCGCCTGATGCCCGGGGCCAAGGAAACCGCGGGGCAGATCGAGTACTACTACCGCGCGATGAAGGCGCCCAGGATCCGGGAAGCGGCCGCGCGGCTCGCGGACCAGGCCCGCGGCGCCGGCTGGACCCATGAGGAATACCTCGCCGCGGTCCTCTCCCGGGAAGTCGCCGCCAGGGAGGCTTCCGGCGCCGAGTCCCGTGCCGCGCCGCCGGATTCCCGGCCCGCAAATCGCTTGAGGACTTCAGTTTCGATCATCAGCCCGGTCTCAAACGCGACACCATCGCGCATCTGGCCACCGGCGCATTCCTCACCGAGGCATCCAACATCGTCCTGCTCGGCCCGCCCGGGACCGGGAAAACCCACCTCGCAACCGGATTAGGGCTGCGCGCCGCCCAGCTGGGCCACCGGGTCCTGTTCGCCACTGCCATCGACTGGGTCGCCCGGCTCCAAGGTGCTCACCAGAGCGGGAGGCTGCCGCAGGAACTGGTCCGGCTGCGCCGCTACGGGCTGATCATCGTCGACGAGGTCGGCTACATCCCGTTCGAACAGGACGCCGCGAACCTGTTCTTCCAGCTCGTCTCCTCACGCTACGAGCACGCCTCCCTGATCCTGACCTCGAACTTGCCGTTCGCCCGATGGGGAGACGTGTTCGGTGATCAGGTCGTGGCCTCCGCGGTGATCGACCGGATCGTCCACCACGCCGAAGTCGTCACCCTCAAGGGCTCGAGCGACCGGCTCAAACACACAGGGACAGACTCGCTACCCTCGACAAGACCGGAAAATACGGCAGAATAACCAACGTCAACGTGGCTCACTTTTGCACCCGCAAAACGGCTCACTTTTCGACCATCGCTGACACAGGTGCCTGTGCTAGGTGATTACTGGGGAGGATTTTCGTTTAATAAGGCGAGTACGGACCGGAATGGCTCGGCGTCGAATTCGATCCGCCGACGCACGGACCAAGCTTCGGCTGCGTCCACGGCATCCCCGATGGCGTGCACCCCGTACGCATACGGATCAGCCGGAGGGTCATTCGGTACCGCTACCTGAATCTTTAGGTGGCGGTCGGCCTTGCGGAACGCCCCCGTGCGAACTCCTTGGAAGTCAGGACTGATAATGTCCCCAGGGATTTGGAACTCGACGTTGATTCTGAAATCTGACTCAAGTTGGCCCACGATGTCTGACAGATCCCTCGATAATCGTGTGAGCGCTTCCCGCCAGACCTTACTCTGGGCACCTAAGCCTCCGACAATGACTCCGATGGAGAGTGCTTTGGGCCGGCTGGGCGTTGATTCAATCACGGCACATCATCCAGAAACTTTCCTGCCCAACGTTCGAAGTTCAAGGGTCCAGGATCGCGCTCAACGATGAATCGTTCGAGGTTGAGTATCTCGCGCCTTGTTCCACTATGGATAATATCCATGACTTTGTCCTCCATGAAATTCCTGGTGTAGCGAGTCAAAGGGTTCTTTGATATTCCCGTCTTAAGATACTCGCCGGAGTCGGTCGAGAGACGATATAAAAAGGCACGAGCGGAGCTGGCCGCCGAGTTCCCGTGGCGAGGGCCATCATCCTTGGGGTCCGGAGTTCCCGCTCCGCCGCCACCTCCGACGGCACCTGCCGCGCCTGCTGCCGCCTGGTTATCGCTAGTGTTCTCGTTGTTCATTCGCAGGTTGGCTGCTGCGGGCTTGGGCTACTTGGGCGGCTGCTTGTGCTGCGAGGGCGGCTCGTCGTGCTGCTTCGGCGGCTGCTGCTGCTGCCGCTGCTGCTGCCGCTTGGCTTACCGAGCTTGGCGTGGGTGTGTAGCGGTTACCAGGCTGGTTTGACCCTGATGGGTAGTAGGTGGGGTAGGCGGCCGCGTAAGTGGGCCGGGCCGACAAGGCAGCGGGTGCTGTGTAACTGGGTGCACCGGCATAACTTGGTGCGCCGGCGTAACTTGGCCTGGCCAGTGAAGGTGGCGGTGCTGGTGTTGTAGGTCTGGCGGTACACCAGTTACAGGTTGTTGCCCTGGGCGTCGATGCGGCCGGAGCGGGCCATTCGAATCTCGGAATCGAAATGGGATGAGTCTTGGCCCATTCCACTGCAACGTAAGTGCCGATTGTCGCCGCCCCTGCAATTAGGGCCTCTTTGACACCTGGGATGGCTATGACGAGGCACCACGGGCAGAGGCCGCTGGGGTCGGATTGGTTGATGGGGTCGTTGTTTGAGTAGGTGTAGGGGGAATGTCCGCCGGCGGCGTCCCAGTTGTAGATGGGGTCGGGGGCTGTGAAGATTCCGAGGACGGGGTCGTAGTCGCGGGCTCCGAGGTGGGTGAGGGCGGTTGCTGCGTCGTTGAGTTCGGAGAGGTAGCCGTTGGTTGCGGAGAACCCTGTGGGGTTGGCTGCGTTGGTTGCTGTGGTGGCGGTGGCTGTTGCGCTGCGTTCGAGCCCGAAGGGGTCCGAGTAACGCTTGGTTGTGGCCGTTCCGGGCGCCCCGGGAGTCGCTTGCGTGATGGAGGTGGTGGTGTTGACGGCGTCGGGGGTGAGGAACCGGATTTTCGAGCCGGTGTCAGTGGTGACGCGTTGGGCGACCGTCTTCCCGGCGAAACTGATGTCGCGTGTGCCGGTGGCTTTCCCGGTCGTGCTGACGTGCACTGTCGCGTCAGCGAGAAGAGAAGTCACGCCGGTGGTGTCGTTGATACCGACGAGGTTCCCGCCGGCGTCGTAGTAGCGAGTCCCTGTCCCGGTTGCTCCGCCCGCGGTCGTGGCGCGGTTCGGGTTCAAGGGGAGAGTTGATGTGGCGGTGCTGGTGCTGATTTTCCCGTCGGCGGTGTAAGCGAGTGTTTGCCCTGCCCGGCCAGTGAGCTGCCCGGCCCCGTCCCACGTGAGGGTGTGAGTTGTTGCTGCGGCTCCTGCCGGAGTGGTGGTGATGCTGGTTGGTCGGTGTGCGCCGGCGGTCCCGGCCGCAGGGAAGGTGTAGTCCTCGGTGCTCTGTAGGGCACCGGTGGCTTTGTAACGCTTTACTTGGGCGCGTTCGCCTGAGGCGGTGTACGTGTACTGCTGGGCGTAGGGTGCCAGGCCGCCGAGGGACGTAGCGGAGAAACCACCGTTGCAGGATTTACTGGAGGGGGTCCAGACGCCGGTCAGCCGTTCTGCGTAGTCGTAGGCGTAGCATTCGACTTCCTCAGGGGACGTCTTGGACGTGATCTTTCCGGCCGGGTCGTACGCGTAGGAGGTTTCGGCTACGGTGCGGGTGGCGTTTTTGGCCCAGTTCGTGGTCGTCTGCTTGAGCAGCCGACCGGTGGTGGCATCCCATTGGAAGTAGTTGGTCTGCAGGCCGGGTGATTCCAGGGCGGGGTCGAGGGAATTGGGATCGCTTTGATCGAACGATGCCAAGTTGCCGAGGACATCGTATTGGGCGTTTCCGGCGAAGATGTCCCAGGTTTCGTTGTCGACCGAGATCGGGTTGTCGAAGTTGTCGTACCCGTAATACAGGGTTTCTGCCGGCAGGTTCTTGATTCCCGGCAGGCTCAGGACGTCTGGAAGTCCGTTCTGCTTGTAGGTCAGCCCGGTGGTGTAGGTCCCGGCGAGGGCGCCCATCCCGGCGGGCAGCACCGTGGAAGTGCTGCCCGGTTGTCCGGCGTTGTTGAACCCGGACCGGGTGGTCTTGACCGGTTGGTCGTAGTTGGGTCCGTTGAAGCGGGTGGCCTCGCTGAGCGTGCCGTTCCGCTCCACGTCGTAGGTGAGGGTTTCCAGGGTTTTGGTGACTCCGGCCGTGGTGGCGGTGGTCTGGGTTGGCCGGTCGAGGACGTCGTAGCTGGTGTCCAGTTTGACGCCTTTACCGTCGGTGGTGCTGGCCAGCCGGCCGGAGGCGTCGTAGGCTGCGGTCGTGGTCCCGGTGTCTGGGTCGACGGTTTTCTTCTCGCGTCCGAGGAGGTCGTATTCCCAGGTCCAGGTGCTCCCTGCGGTGCTGAGAGCGACCATGCGGCCCATGGCGTCATGGGTGTAGGTGGTGTCATCGCTTGCCCCGCTGGCCGCGGCGCCGCGGAAGATCTTGCGAAGGCTGGGGTTGCCTTGGCCATCGGTGATGACGGTGGTGGCGGGCTTGCCTGCCGGACCGGTGATGGTTGTTGTGTCCGAGGTGGGGTAGCTGGCGGTCGTTGACCAGAGTTCCTGGTTGTCGTTGGCCAGGGCCCTGGTCTTGGTGACCCGCCCGGCGCCGTCGTAGGTGTATTCGGTGGAAGAGGGGACGGCCACGGCGGGGATCCTCAGCGTGCCGCTGGGGGACTCGGTGAGGTAGTAGTCGTTGCGGACCAGGCGGCGTTCGCCGTTGGAGTTGTAGAGGACGTCGGTGGCGATGGTTCCGCCGGGGGGTGAGAGTCGCTGCGTCTGGCGCAGGCGGCCCATCCCGTCGAGGATCTGGAAGGTAGCGATGTTGCTGTTGGAGCTGTTGCGGGTGTTGTTCCGGATCCAGGACGGCGCGGTCTGGGAGAGGTTGTATTCGGTGGACGTGCTGGGGTCGGGGTTCAGGGCTTTGGGCCGGAGCGGGTCCCAGCTGGCGACCGGTCGGCCGCTGGCGTCGTAGTCGGTGGTGGTGGTGGCCCCGGCTGCGTCCTTGGTGGTGGTGATCGCTCCGCGCACGGCGTCAGCCGTGGAAGTGGCTTGCCAGCCCTTGGGGTTTGTTGCGGTGATGGTGGTGGGTGGTCCGGTGGCGGGGGAGTAAGCAACGGTGGTTTTCCGGTCGGTGCCGGTGGTCCGGTCGGTGCTGGAGGAGACGCGGCCCAGGGCGTCGAAGGTGCGGGTGGGTCCTTCTTGCCACTGGTTCACGGTCTGGCCGGTGGCGCTGATCGCGTCATCGGAGCGTGTGGCCTGGGTGGTGACGGGGGCTTTGTACCCGGTAGTGCCGGGGGTGGCTGAGGTGCTGTCGGCGTAGAACACCCGGGTTGCGGTGAGGATGTTCCCTGCCGTTGTTCCCTGCGCCGTGCAAAGGCCGCTGGAGGTGGACGTCGTCGCGGGTGCGGTGAGGATGTTCGCTGCGGTGTTGTCGGCGTAGACCGTGACGGTGCAGGTGTCATCGGTGGTCTTGGCACTGTCTGTGCTTGCGGAGGTTGCTTTGGTCCGGCCGTAGTTGTCGAAGATGTTGGTGACGGTGGAGGTGTTCCAGCCTCCGGCCAGTGAGCTGGGCTCACGGGTGGTGGTGCTCAGGATCCCGCCGAACCTGGCTTGTGTGCCTTGGGCGGTGTTGGTCGCAGTGGGGTTTGAGACCCAGGGTTCGTTGATGGTGGAGCTGAGCAGGGGCCCGCCGACACCGTTGAAGGACTGGATTTGCACGAGGCGGCCGGCGTGGATGGGCGAGTCTTCGACGACTTTGCCGCCGTCCAGAGTGACGCTACTCGTGCGGACCCCGCCGCTGGTGTTGGACGGAGTCCCGTGCAGACCACGGAGGTAGGTGCTGGTGGTGACAGCATTCGTCGATGGCTGATCAGGTGCCCCGACAACGGTTTTGACGTCCTGCCAGCCTGCGGCGACGGACCAGGTTGTCTGGGAGCCACCGGATCCTGTTGCTACCTTAGCGCCGGCGTATTTCCAGGCCGGTGCCCCGATGTATTCATAGCGGGATTCAACGTCGGTGCTGGCGTCCGCGCCGGGGCCGGCGTTGGTGGATACCCGGGCTACCGGGTAGATGTGGAAGTAGTCCATGCGCGGTGCCTGGGCGATGGGCGCCATCGGTGCCCACCACTGGGGGTAGCAGCGCTTGGTGTTGGTTTCGGGGCTGCCGGGCAGGTTCGTCGGACTGCATTCGGCGGCGTTATACACGACGGAGGTGACCGCACCGGCGGGGGTTTTGACGGTCGAGATCCGGTACCTGTTAAGCGGCGCGAGACCGTCCGTAACCCAGACACGGTTCTGTAGCGTTTGCCCACCGAATATTGTCGGCGGGTCGGTGATCGCGGCCCCGGTCCCGGTTGCGGTGTTGCTGCCGGTGTGGGCGACCTGGCCGAGCCAAAGAGCGGGTTTGGTGCCGTCACCGGGGTCAGGCATGGTGTGGCCGAGCGCCCAGGTGTCCGCTGCCTGGTAGACGCCGCTGGAGAGGCGGGTTGAGGCGGTGACCTTCGTCAGGCGCTGGCTGGTGAAGAAGGTCGGGGAGAGGATGGTGCAGGACCCGGACTGCGGGCAGATGAACTGAGCGGGAACGTCGTTGCCTTTGCTGCAGTCGATGCCGTTGCAGCGGTCCGCGTAACTCAGGGAGAGCCGCAGAGGCGCGTTCCCGGCGAGTTCAGCACCGGTCCGCATGCCGTAGTCGATGCGGGAAAGCCTGGCGGCGCGGGTGTAGTCCAGCCTGGTGCCGGTGCCGGCGGCGGATGCGTACCAGTTGGTTTCCTGGTCGTAGTAGAAGGCCTGGGTGTTTCCGTTCAGGTCAACGATGTGGTCCAGGTTCCACATCCACGCCTGCTGGCACAGGGAGTCCTTAAAGGTCGCCGCGGCGCAGGGCTGGTCGGGTTTGGCGGCGCCGACCGGGACTCTGCTGACGGAGTTGGTGGTGGGTTTCCCGGCAGCCCAGCCGGGCAGTTGGTTGCGCCCGAAGAAGTATTGCGTGCCGGCGTTATCGGTCAGCTTCCAGTAGCCGCCGTCGAAGGTTCCGTTGATTCCCGGGGTTTTGACGTACTCGATGCGGGTGTTGTCGTCGGACTGGAGCTTCCAGGCCCCGGATCCGGTGTCTTTGACGAGTTGGGTGTTGCGCCCGCCAAACGAGATCGACAGGCTCTGCCCGGTCGGGTTCCCGCACAGGTCATAGGAACTTGATACGCCCTGGTCCTTGCAGGAGGTAAAGCTTTGCCGGATATATCCGGCACCGGCAAGTGCCCAGCCATCCCCAACCACGCTGGCCTGGCTGTTCGTGGCGCTGGTAAGCCCGTCCACCCGACTTGAATCATAGGACAGGGACAGGCTGGGGGTTTGTCCGGCCGGTGCTTTCCGCGAGGGCAGAGGGTAGTTCCAGGTGAAGGCGCCCAGTTGCCCGGATGCTCCCCAGTTCCCGGACCCGGGACCTGGGATGGCAGTAGTGTTCTGCGCCCCCGGGTCCGCTGCTGTCAGCGCCGTGCTCCGCAGCGTCGGAGCGCTGACTTTCGTCCCGGTCACGGTCATCTGCGAGCCAGGGGCCGCGGGTGTGGTCAGCGCCGGTGCCTGAACCAGGGTGCCGGCCCAAGATGATGCGGCAACGGTCGGCACTTCAGATTTGAAGGCGGCGGTGTTGACCGTGACAGAGGCGGCGGTGGCTGGCTGTGGTGCGAGTCCTGATCCCGTAACCGCCAATGCCGCTGAGAGGGTTCCAACTAAGAGCACTCGGGACAGCGCGGAGGCGGTTCTCATTTGACCAGGATCCCTTCGTAGGCCGAGGTGATTCGGTCCCAGGCAGGGCCGAACTGCGAATTAACCAGGACCCCTTGCGTCATGACGGGCCGGTAGATCAGGCCGGTGAACTGGTCCGCTGCCGGGGTGGCGGGGTTTGCGGTGCCGAGGACGGCCGGGGATGCTCCGGTTGAGGGGCGGTGGCTCGTCGCTGCTGTGGCGATGACCCAAGTCTTTGTGCCCTTGGTGTTGGAAACGGTGAGGCGGAGCTGGGCGTTGATTCTGTCGTAGATGGCACCAATGAAATACCACTGCTGGGTCGCAGCACCTTCGACGGCATCCTGGCTGACGTTTTTCAGATTGGCAGGTGTGGCCGTGTCGTAGGCCGCGAGTTCCCACAGGTGCTGGGGTGAGAGTCCAAGAAGGGACCCGACCGTTCCGGCGTCGTTCATCTGGCTGAGGGCGACTTGCCTGTTCGCTGCAGAGGGTTTCGCCGGGCAGAACCAGCCGCTGAAACTGAAGCTCTCGGCATTGTTCACCGCCGCTTGCAAGGTCTTGGCAAAAGCTCCAGCCGCGGGCACGCGCAGCGCACGATAGGCCGTCGTCGCCGGGCCGGTTGCCTGGGGCAGCATGCACCCGGCCACCGGGGACGGGGTCCCTCGGTTCGTGGGTACGTCAACCCATTGGGCGCCCCCGGCGACCGAGGTAGGAAGGACCTTGGTCGGCGCCGGTGCCATGTTGCCGACCGTGAACGTCACGGAAACAGCACCGCTCTCGGCTTGGGTGTTAATGTTCCCGGCTGTATCAAATGCCCACACGCTGAAGGTGCTGGTGAGGTCAACGGGAGCCACGGTTACATTGGCAGACCTGCCGTCTGCGGGGCAGACGACCACGAAGGGACCAGTTCGTTGCCCGCAGGCCAAAGCTCCGACGCTCTTGGGATAATCAGGGATGCCCGTACCGGCGGTCACTGCATAGACAAAACCCTTGATGGGATAGGGCCCCAGGTTTCTGACTGAGTACGAGAGTCCCGTGACGCCCACGACGGCCTTGTTATAGAACTCGGGATCACTATTCATGTTGAAATCGCCAGCCAGCACGCGAGGACCTGAGGGCGCTGCTGTATTCACTGTGAAATTGGTCGCGGCTCCTGCGGAAGAGATGCCTTGCTGGTCCGAGGATTGGTATTCGAGCCGATAGGTTCCATCGGCCAGAACAACAGGGACCTGCCAAGTTGTGCTGCCGCCGGAGCCAGGAACAGGACGTCCCGATGAGGTAGAGGCGACGGCCGTGCCAGCTGTGTTTCGGACAGTAATCCAGATGAGGATTGTTCCGCCCGCATCCCCGTCAGGGTCGCTCGCTGAAAGGTTTATCGTCGGCTGGTTGTACCGGGTGACGTACTCGGCGCACGTCAGCCCGCAGCCCGAGATGGAGTTCAGGACCGGCGTATTCGGAGCAGTCCCGTAGGTAACAGTGATGGTGGCGTTGTTGGTGAAGCGCTTCCAGCTCAATTCGTCTGAATACTCACCATCAGCGAACAGTCCAACAGTCCACTGGCTGACGGTGGGGAAGAGATCGGCGGCAGCCATCATGTCGAACCCGACCGTCGCATCACCGCAACCGAGGCCTTCGTTGCCGTAAGCGAACGATTTAGCTTCAATGTCACGGGCGATCCCCGGCTGGCTGTTCCACGTGGTTCCGGTCCCGACCCCGCCCGTTATCTTCGCCCGCACAGTACGGGCGACGCAGGACGAAGACCAGAAGTTGGTCGCGTTGAAGCGCGCAGCGAAGATCTTCTTACCGACCATGGGCGACGTGGTGAACTGCCAATAGGCGTGCGCCGTGTGATTCTTTCCCGCGGTGTCCCACTTGGCAGGCAGGAAGCCGAGGTTCAGGTCCGCTCCGGCAATCTGCCCGTTCCAGTACGACGTGGTGGGATAGGCAGAGTCAACGAAGACATACGATGCGCGTGCCGTGGACCAGTCAGGATCGATGTACAGCGGGTATGTCAGATCCTTGCGGGACAGAATGTCCGAGATACGCAGCTTTTCGTGAGTACCCCCAACGTCGTTGGAGAGCGACAAATCAAAGGATTCCATCGTCCCCGGTCCGCCGGGGTCCGTTGGGCCAGCATCTCGATGGCGTGAGTCCCACCAATGTCCGGCCCGGCTCTGCAGGACATCTTCACCTGTCTTGCGGCTGGTGGCTTTCAACCCACCCTTGGCGTCACTATCCAGGTTCACACCCGTGGCCTCGAGCTTGAGCTTGAAATCGAGAACCCTTGGGTCCGTTGCAGCTTCTGCGGTGTAGATCTTCAGGACCTGGGAGATGCCCTGTTTCTTGGCCACCTGGATGAGATCCACACCGGGGAAAACGGAAGCGTAAGTTGCCATGTTGCCGCTGATTTTCGCCACAGGGAGCTTGCCGTACGCCCAGGACTCCGTCACCGTGTGGCCCCGCCGGTCGGATACGGATGAAAGTTTGGAGTCCCCGCCTTTGCTGATTTTCAGATCTGCAGGAACCATCTTCGGTTGGAGCATTCCGCCGGTTTCAACCAGATCGGTTGAGATATCGGTCCATGTCCCGTTCGCCAGCATTCGTGTTGGTTCGACCGATACGGTCTTGCTGAACTTCCCGTCCGGCAACGCCAGGACCTGCTCAGTAGGTGTAGTCAAGGAATCAACGACCACCGACGTGCCGGACTCGGACGCTGTCCGGGAGGCCGCCTGCTCGCGAGTTTCGGTGGGGGCCTCTACCGGAATGGCACCGGCCCGCGCGGCTGCCGGAGCGTGAGGACTTGCCTGCGCGACACCGGCGGGAGGAAGAAGCCCCATGCATAACGCGGCGGAAAGTGAAATGGCAGTGAACAGACGTGTACCACGAAGCGCAGAACGCATGGAAAGCCCCCCAAAAAAGACAGGGGCGGATATTCATCGCTCGCCCCCATCACGATGATTATGGGAGAAGCCTAAGACATAAAATCAGAAAACCGGCAGACAATTTCACAAAAAGCTGTTCATTTTCCAGGTGTGAGCTGTCAACGGGCTGCAAATCAGGTGACATCCGTACCTCGATTGGACCGTAGTACACGATCTTTTGCGTCATAATTCTTGGGGTTAATTCGTTGATCTTGTCGTAGAAATGATCTTCGGCACCCCGTTTCGGCGGTAACACACCCCCACGCCTGCGTATCGGCCCTTGGCGCGGAAGCCGCGTTCCCAGAGCAGCTCGCCGCCCCGCAACCAGGAGGTGTCACGGCTCCAAGACATCCCTGGAGTAGCCTCGAACCAGAGCTTGGATTCCAAAGCCGAGAGTAGGCCCAGACGGTATTCCGTCCGCTTGTCGCCGGTATCCGTGGCGGGTAGCGTCTATCTGCGACATCCAACGGGTTGCAGGGTAAGTAGATGAAACCGCGTCAAGCTTCAGGCGGAAGGCATCTCCCGTTCCTCACAGCACTCGCGAGTTACTGGCCAGCAGAACCTTGCCCCCAGGCCGTTTGTAAACAGTGACGTCATTCCACAGGAAGAGGTGTCGCCCATCCGCGCCGTCGGCTTGAAGCCACAGTACGCTGTCGTCGGAAGAGACCACGTCGATGCGTCCTGATGCAGTGGGTACTCCGCTCTCGTAGATGTGGACAACATTTCGGCTTGGGAGAGGCCTGACGAATCGAGAATCGGAGCCGAGCCCGGAAGGTCCTGTGGTCCGAAGGCGATGCAGGTCTCGGCGGGGTGGAAGAGTTCGCTTGGGTCGTGCCCCAGCGGGCCACGCAACCTTTCCGAGTGCCGGTAACGGAAGGCTGGCGCGCAGAAGGGGCTCCCGGAGCGGAAAATCAGCGCCTGCCACCTTTCTGCTGCGGTCCAAGGAGCCACTAACAAATCGCTATAAATTGGCGAAGCCCCGGTCAAATAGCGGTTGACCGAAGCTTCGGTCACATTATGCCTACCCCAACCTTCGGGTGTGCTGGGAGGACCCGTGGGGCAACTCCGTACGCTGGCGTAAGGAAGGCGCCTTCCCGGGGCCTGACACTAAAACTGACAGGGAGTGCGAGGCGAAAGAAGGTACCTGATACCAACGGTGTGCACGGCGAATACTTTAATGTTCCAGCTACTTGGTAATGTGAACGAAAACTGTATCTGGGGGTTTGATCTTGGCACGTCGTCGTGGGTTTTTAGCGGAAATGCAGCACCAAGCGAAGGTGGCTGAACAGCGCCAACGTGCCGCGGCGCGTGAACAGGCAGCCTCGGCTCGCCGGGCTGAGCAGGCATGGAAAGCTGAACAAAGGGCGCAGGTTGCACTTCAACGAGCCTCGGAGGCGGATCGCAAACGCCTCGAGAAGGAAGCTCATGACGCTCACGTGGCCAGCCGCCAGGCAGAAGTAGAGCAACTCAACGCCGAACTGGCGGCCGTCTACGACCAAGTCGATAGCCTCCTCGAATCGACTCTGGCTGTCGATGATTACGTTGACCTCGGCAGCTTGCGGAGGACCGTCGAACATCCACCATTCGACCGCAGGCTGGAGACCCCAATTCCCGGCCCTGTTACCTTGCCCGATCCCTCAGCCCCTGTATTTCAAACGCCGGCTCCCCCAACCGGGCTCTTCGGCCGCAAAAAGAAGCTCGCTGAGGCCCAGGCCCAAGCTCAAGCTGCGTTTGCCCAGGCCCAATCAGTCTGGGAGCACGAGATGGCCGAATTGCCCGGGCGGCGCCAGGCGATTGCTGGTAGGTACGCTGCCGACGAGAACAACCGAAAGCAAAGGCTTGCGGCTGCAAAAGCTAGATACGCGGACGAATGCGCCGCTCGTGAGGCCCAGGTAGCTCAGCACAACGCTTCCATCGACGAGCTGATCACGAATCTTAGTTACGGTTCAGTGGAAGCCCTGCAGGAGTACGTAGGCATTGTGCTGGCCAACTCTGTCTACCCCGGGGGGTTCATGGTGGAGCACGAGGCACAATTTGACCCTGGAACAGCCGAACTCGCATTGCGCGTCCTCATTCCAAGCCCGAACTAGATCCCGACGATCAAGTCTTATAAGTACGTGAAAGCCAGCGACGAAATCACGTCTGTAGCACTCTCGCAGAAAGAGTCGAAAGACCGATATGCGGGAATCGTCCATCAGGTCGTACTACGAACTTTGCATGAGGTGTTCGAGGCAGACCGCCGCGCGCTGATTCAGAGCATCGCGCTGGAAGTCGGAACGCAGACAATCAACCCCGCGACAGGCAACGAGACCTACATCCCGTTCGCCGCAGTCGGGCATCACGTGAGGCGTTTTCCGATATTGATCTGTCAGCCGTTGTTCCAGCGGCCACGGTGGAACACCTGGGCGCCGCCGTCTCTAAGAACCCCCTTGGACTGACACCTGCGACTGTCTCAGGAGTCCGGCGCTCCTGATGACGACGGATAATCTAGTATTCAATCCGCCTCCAGGCTGGCCCCAGCCCCCCGCGTACTGGCGGCCTCCGGCGGGCTGGACGCCTGACCCTGCGTGGCCGGAACCGCCGCAAGGATGGCAGCTCTGGTTGCCATCGGGAGATTCATCGGCTGCGCCCGAAGTCGAGCCGGCACCGGTGCCTGACGCTCTAGTGAACAAGGTGGAATCAAACGAATCGACAGTTGCTGCACGAGTCGCTTTCTCGAGGCTGAAAATCAGCTTCTTCGGCGGCAGCTTGCCGACGCCACCGACCCATCCACTCCTTACGTTGAGCTCAACGATGCGCTGGTGCTTCAGGAAGTCGGCATTTACCGCTATCACCACCCGCTTGAGAATGCTGCGTCCTTCCGTGAACGCTTAGACGAGGTGGAAGCACGAATCGCGGAACTGATAAAACTCGGGCAGGCGATCGTGAAGTCAAATCTCTTCACGTTCGACAACTCCCTAGTGAAAGGTCGACGCATGACCGATGACCTGGCAAAGTTGATGCTCCGCGCTTACAACGCTGAGGCGGACAACAGCATCAGGTCCCTTAAGCTAGGCAATGTGGTCACAGCCAAACGCCGCCTAGATGCATCACGCCAGGCAATCGCGAAACTGGGTGCACTGATGGAAATGCACATTAGTGATGACTTCCACGCAAGGCGCGTTGCGGAAATCGAACTCACCGCCGATTGGCTCATGAAAAAGCAAGAGGAGAAAGAAGCAGAACGGGAGGAAAGGGCTCGTCTGCGCGAGGAACGCCGCGTCGAACGCGAACTCGCCGAGGAACGTGTCCGGCTCGACAAGGAACGCGCCCACCTCCTCAACGCTCTCGCCGCTATGCGCGCCTCCGGGCAAGGGGATCCTGATCTCGAGCGTCGGCTCGAGTTGATCGACGAAGCAATCGCCCAAAATGACTTCCGCGCTGCCAACATCCGCGCCGGCTACATCTACGTCATCTCCAATCGTGGTGCTTTCGGCGATGACGTCGTCAAGATAGGCCTAACCAGGCGCCTCGAACCCATGGAACGCGTCGCTGAACTCGGTGGAGCATCAGTACCATTCCGCTTTGACATCCACACCCTTTTCTTCTCGGAAGATGCAGTCACCCTGGAGAACGAACTTCATAAACATTTCGCGACGAAGGCCGTCAATCAAGCCAACCCGCGCAAAGAGTTCTTCTTCGCAACCCCATCGGAAGTGCGAGACGTACTAGTGGAAAAAGTGGGCAACCTTCTGGAATTCAACGAACAAGCGGACGCCGCCGAATACCTTCAATCCATCAAACAGTGGCCAGCCCGATCTTCCCACGCGCCGGTGACTACAGCACTGCCACTCACTACGCAGTAGTGTGCTCAGTCGTGGGGCGGACCCCCGTTCGCTCTCAATCGATGTTCCATCGGGCAACTACACCTTCTATCAGGTCGCGCAGTTGGCCTAGAAGCTGCTGGGAGAGCAGAGGACGGTTCAGTGTTAGGGCATCGATGGCACCACAAATGGCATCGTTGGCACTACGGATCTGTTGGTCAATGGTTTGCCACGGCTTAGCGCTCAACATGACTCTGTGCGGGAGCAAAAGACAAGTTCTCGCGCGGTGTGGGCACGCTGGATGCGGCCACATAATACAGGTTGACGGGCAGTCCACAGCCGCTCAGAAACTCGTGGTCGTTGATACCGGCATTGTTCAAGACCTCGCGGGCCCGTGGGAGCATGGATGGCATCTCAAGCGCCGACGTCCGCCCTGGTTCGGCGCGACGCCAACCGTTCTGCGACATACGTTCTACCGCATTCCGGTATGAGACATCGCTCATTACGCCGAGGGTTCGGGCCCGGTATAACAGTGCCGAGAGGCTCACGCCCCAGTGCTCTTTTAGCTCAGCGAGCTGCTTCCAGCTTCGTCCTGCCGTAGAGGACGCCAGTGATGAACGAATCTGTTCAGCCGGCATGAGCAACTCAGCGGCAAACCTGTTGGCTTGTTCCTCGGAGACCTTGCCGCCTGGTTCAGCATCGTGATGCATGATCAAGTGGCCCAGCTCATGTGCAACGTCGAAGCGCTGTCGGTAGTAGTCGTCCTTGACTGGGGTAAGCACAATGATCGGACGCACGGCGGTGTGCATGGAAAAGGCATCAATTGAGGCAACGCCCGGCTCACAAAACACCACCACAATTCCTGCACGCTCGGCAACAGAAGACGGACCCATCGGCGGTTCGGGTATCAGCGTTCCCTGCTAGGAGCGGCTCGCCCTCTCGCTGGACTATGACGGAGTGGCCTTCTTCCAGCTGGTCTTGGGACCTGATGCGGCTGGCAGCCCGGTGTAAGGAGCCGGACAGCGCCGTAGCGCCGTCAGTGACTAAGCAGCTGTTGTTTTGCGCCCGATGAGGGCGTCAGATTTTAGGGAGTTGTAATGGATGCACGGCTTGAAGCCATCCGGGGTACGGTGCTGGCGCGGAATCCCGGCGAAGGGGAGTTCCACCAGGCGGTCACCGAGGTCTTTGAAAGCCTGGGCCCGGTGCACGACCGGCACCCGGAGTTCCTGGAAGGCGCCGTTCTCGAACGGCTGTGCGAGCCGGAGCGGCAGATCATTTTCCGCGTTCCGTGGACGGACGACGCCGGTCGCGTACAGATCAACCGTGGCTTCCGGGTGGAGTTCAACTCCGCCCTTGGCCCGTACAAGGGCGGCCTCCGGTTCCACCCCTCGGTGTACCTGGGCATCGTGAAGTTCTTGGGCTTCGAGCAGATCTTCAAGAATGCCCTCACGGGCATGCCGATCGGCGGCGGCAAGGGCGGTTCCGACTTCGACCCGCGCGGTCGCTCGGACGCCGAGGTCATGCGCTTCTGCCAGTCCTTCATGACGGAGCTGTACCGCCACATCGGCGAGTACACGGACGTCCCGGCCGGGGACATCGGCGTCGGCGGACGCGAGATCGGTTACCTCTTCGGCCAGTACAAGCGCATCACCAACCGGTACGAGTCCGGCGTCCTCACCGGCAAGGGCATCTCCTGGGGCGGTTCCCTCGTGCGTCCCGAGGCGACCGGTTACGGCACCGTGATCTTCACAGAGGAAATGCTCAAGACCCGCGGCAAATCCTTCGACGGCCAGCGCGTGGTGGTCTCTGGCACCGGCAATGTGGCCATCAACGCGATCGCCAAGGCGCAGTCGCTCGGCGCCATCGTGGTGGCCTGCTCCGATTCCTCCGGCTACATCGTGGACGATGCCGGGATCGACGTGGCCCTGCTCCGTCAGGTCAAGGAAGTCGAGCGGGGACGCCTCAAGGACTACGAGACCCGCCGTCCCGCCGTCACCTATGTGGATGGCGGCTCCGTCTGGGACGTCGACGCCACGGTAGCGCTGCCCTGCGCCACGCAGAACGAGCTCGACGGTGACGCCGCCGCCCGGCTCGTGCGCAACGGCCTCATCGCTGTCGGGGAGGGCGCCAATATGCCGTCCACCCGTGACGCCGTCGCGGTCTTCCAGGACTCCGGCGTGCTGTTCGGCCCGGGCAAGGCCGCCAACGCCGGGGGCGTGGCGACGTCCGCGCTGGAGATGCAGCAGAACGCGAGCCGCGACTCATGGACCTTCGCGCACACGGAACAGCGCCTCACCGAAATCATGGTCGGCATCCATGACCGCTGCGCGGCCACCGCCGATGAGTACGGCGACCCGGGCAACTACGTGCTGGGCGCGAACATCGGCGGCTTCGTCAAGGTGGCCGACGCCATGCTGGCCCAGGGCCTCATCTAGGGATGTCATGTCCCGGCCGATGTCGACGTCGCCAAAGGAGTCGCCGACAGTGGTGGCTGCATGGGGAAGCCTGCAGGCGTGGGCAAAGGTCACCTTGTACACATCGATTTGTCGGAGGCCACGTCTTCGGATTGAGCCCGGCACGCTTTTGCGGCTCTGAATACAAGCGACTGTTGGCAGGCCGCCGCCGCCGGCACTTCTACTGCTGTGAGGCGCGTTGACGCTGGTGTGGACATTGTCCACACCCTCGCCATCGGAATGTGTCGTAATGGTACGGAACTGGCCCGGACTGCCTATGGTTTCGGAACTTCCCTACGCTTGCTGGGTCGGAATGCAGTTCGAGTCCCACCTCGGGCACAGTGTTTCCGCAGGTCACAGGCCTGCGTGGTCTCTTGGGTGTTGATAAAACCGCCCAACGTGTTGACGGCGGCGTACCGCTTACTGTGTGGTCAGCATTCGCAAACGCATCAAAGAGGACGGTACAGCGTCCTACATGGTGTGTTGGCGGGATCCAAAGAGCCGCTAGCAGCAGGGCCTGACCGTGGCAACGCGACCAACGCAGGAGAGACATGTGAAGCGACCAGGGAAGAGTCTGAATCGGGCCACGTTCGCCTTCTTCCTATTACAGAACTCAGGGATTCTCTTGTCAGTGGAGAACTCGCGGACGCTGGCCTTGCCTGCCGTGGTATGGCAGCCCTCGCCCGCAGCTATCCCGATACCGAAGTTCTCGCAGATCTCCGTGACTGCGCCCGCAAACTCCTAGTGGCCCCTCAGTACCTGCGGTAGCAGCAGTATGTCGCGGCTCGACAGTATCAGCGCCGGCGTAGCGCCCGGTAAAAGATCCTTGCCTGCACCAAGGCCGAACGCACGGTCTAGTCCCCATTACTCGGCCGTCCCTCTGAATGGGCTCCTACACGCCCCGCAATGCGCGAAATGCGGCCGAGGCTTGACGTCGTACTTGCATTTTGCAAGTATAGGCCGCATGAGCCTCTTCATCACCTGCCCGGTTGAGAGCGTCGAGCGCGCGACCGCCTTCTATACCGCCCTCGGCTGGACCCTCAACGCCAAGATGTCCGACCACAACGTGTCATGCTTCGCGATCGCGCCCGAGCAGTACGTCATGCTCGGCAGCCGCGAGATGTACGCAAGCGTCGGCGGCGCCGAGGAGCTGGTCGGCGGACCCGACACCCCCTCGAAGGTCACGGTCTCATTCGACCTCGGCAGCCGCGAGGCGGTCGACGAGCTCACCGAACGCGCCGGCGCCGCCGGCGGGCGGATCGGTGACACCGACGACTACCCCTTCATGTACCAGCGCCAATTCGACGACCCCGACGGCTACCACTATTCGCCGTTTTGGATGAAGCCGGACGCCGATCCGACCGCGTGAGCAACCTCGCCGCGGCCCTCGACATCGTCGGAGCACGGTGGGCCCTGCTCGTGGTGGAGCGGCTGCTCGACGGGCCACAGCGCTACGGCGATCTGCAGCGCGACCTCGGGGTGCCGACCAACATCCTCGCGACCCGCCTGCGCGAGCTCGAGGCCGCCGGGGTACTGTCCCGCCTGCCCCTCCGGCACAACACCCGGGCCTACGCGCTGACCGATCGCGGGCTCGCCTTGCGCGAGGCGATCGTCGCGCTAGCACGCTGGGGCGGCGAGGAGCGGCCTAGGCGTGGCGCGGAATCGCGATGCGCTCCGACAAGCTCCCCCGAAGCTACCGCGCCGGCGCCAGACTCTCCGCCACCCGTTATGGATCAAATCAGAGGGAATGCCTCGGCTTCTGATTGAGTACTGTCCGCGCACAATAATGAGCATGCCCTCCGTCCGGGCTGAGCTGCGGGCATATGGGCTATATGTCCGTTGCTGCAGCCCAGGGAGGGCATGCTCACTGGTGCAGGCTAGCGACTAGCCCTTGAGGCAGTGGCGGTAGGCGGCCATGGCCTGGCCGTAGTTCGCCTGGCCGGCGACGTCCGCGGGCCGCTTCGGCTTGACCGGCGGAGTGCACGTCGGCGGAACCGGGGTGCTGGCCGCGACGAGGACGCTCGCCTTCACCACGGTGCCGGATTCGACGGCGGTGAGCACCAGGGAGCCGGTGCCGGCCGCCGCGCCGGCGGGTACCTTCAGATCCACGGTGGCGGCGCCGGCGGAAACCGGTACTGCGCTGAGGTCCGTTACGGTGCCATTCGCGTCCGTGAACTCGGCGCGCAGCGAGGTGTTGGCCGGGCTGCCCAGCGAGGTGAGGTCCAGCTTGGAGACAGCCAAGGTAATGGCTTCCCCACTCTTGACCTCGGCTGCGGTGGTGTTCACGACGGCGACAGAGCGGCGTGCGAAGTCCGGCGATACAGGGTTGTGTGCCTGCAGGTACTTGATCCACGCGTCGCGGTCCACGAGGCCGGAGTCCTTGGAGGACGTGCCCTCCTTGAAGATGCGGAAGTTGTCGCCACCCGTTGCCAGGAAGCTGAACGTTCCGATCCGGTACGACAAGGCCGGGTCGATCAGGGCACCGTTGATCCGGATCGAGGTGATCCGGTCACCTGCGGCGCGGGCTGCGTCGTAGGTGTAGTTGACGTTCTTGGACAGGCCCAGCTGCTGGTACGCACGGCTGGGGACCGTGCCGTCCGGGTTGGTCTGCCACTGCTGCTCGAGGAGCGTTTTGAACTGCGCCCCGGTCAGCGACGTGGTCCACAGGTTGTTCACGAACGGCAGGACCGCGTTGGCCTCGGCGTACGTGATGGTCCCGTCCGGCGCGTAGTACAGCTCGTTGCGCAGGCCGCCCGGGTTGACGACGCCGATCTCGGCGCCGCCGAGTTCCGGTGCCTTGAGCGAGTCCACGAGGGAGTCCGCCACCAGGTTGCCCAGGGTGGATTCGCTGCCGCGGTCATCGCGCGCTGCCGGTGTGGTGGCCGTAGCAGGCGTGAAGGCGGTGGTGATGTCCTTGGCTACTGCGCCGACCGGCTGGTTGCCGACCACTGCCGCATCGGCGAGGGCCTTGTCGACGATGGTCTTGACGGCGGCAACCCGCGGGTACGTGGCCACGAGATCGGCGGCCGGCTGGTCGGCGGAGGTGGTCCGCTTGACGTTGCCTGCCTTGTAGCCGGTGACCGACATGGTCTTCGTGTCGATGGTGAGCTGGATCTGGCCGATGAACTCGCCGTAGTTGCCGGTCTGGACGATCGGGCGGGTCTTGCCCTGAACGCCCGGGACCGCGAGCATCCCAGGAGTACTGCTTGTGGGTGTGGCCGTTGAAAATGGCCGCAACATCCGGGGTGACCTCGGTGACCATCTTGGCGAAGGGGCCGCCGGCGGCGACTTCCTGCTCCAGGGTGGAACCTTCGGGCGTGCCGGAACCCGCGCCGTCGTGGTTCTCCACGATGATCACGTCGGCGAGCTTCTCCGCCTTGAGCTTTGCGGCGACGCGGTTGATGGCGGCGACGGGATCGCCGAACTCGAGATCGGCGATGCCTGCGGGCGTGACCAGCGAGGGCACTTCCTGCGTGACGGTGCCGATCACGGCGACCTTGATTCCGTTCATGTCGAGCACCGTGTACTCCGGCAGGACCGGCTCGGTGGTGCCCTTCTTGTAGACGTTGGCGCCCAGGTACGGGAACTTGGCGTTGCTGCCGCCCACGAAGATGTGGTCGCGCAGGTCTGCCCAGCCGCCGTCGAACTCATGGTTGCCCACCGCAGAGGTGCGGAGCTCAAGGGCGTTCAGCACATCGATGGTCGGCTGGTCCTTGGCAACGGCCGAGGCGAACAGCGAAGCGCCGATGTTGTCACCCGCGGAGAGGAAAGCCGTGGCTCCCGGGGCAGCCGCGGCGCGCAGCTTCTCGATGGTCCCCGCGAAGAACACGGTGTTGGAATCGATGCGGCCGTGGAAATCGTTGATGCCGAGGAAGTTCAGCTCAACGCTGGCGGGAATGGCCGGGTCTGCGTTCAGGTTCAGCCCCACCACCACCGGATCGTGGTCGCTCGCCCGGAACGGGTTCGCGGCGTAGTAGTCGGTCACGTTGTTGTTGTAACGGCTGTACTCAAGGGCAACGGATTCAGCGGAGTTGATGTTCCAGATATCGGCGCCCGTGACGACGGCGTTTGCTGCCGGCGAGGCGAGGATGTGGTCCAGTGAGCCCACCAGGCCGTCGAAGAGGTAGGAGTGCTTCGCGGAGCCGTCGGCGTTCTTCGCTTTGTCGTCCTGGTTGACGTACCCGGCGCCGGTGAGGACGTTGATCGGGTCCTCCTTGGCGTAGGAGTTGAAGTCGCCGATCAGGAACACCTTGTCGGTGCCCTTGGACTTCTGCAGCTCGTCGGAGAAGGCCAGCAGGGACTGCGCCTGGGCGGTGCGGGCGAGGTTCGAGGCGCCCTGGCCCTTGTCCGTGTCGGCCGGCGTTGCTGCCGAGCCCTTGGACTTGAAGTGGTTGGCGATCGCAATGAACTTCTTGTCATCGGGGGCACCGGCGGGCTTGAAGACCTGGGCCATCGGCTTGCGGGCACTGGCGAAGGCCACCGTGTCGTTGTGGATGATGGACTCGCCCACCGGCTCCGCCGCGGCCTTCTTGTAGATGAAGGCGGTGCGGATCATGTCCTCATCCGCCAGCGGGGGAGCGTTCGCAGGTGTGCGGACGTAGTCCCAGATGCCGGGCGTGGCAACGTTCAGGGTATCAACCAGCTTGGACAGGGCGTCGTCCCGGTTCTTGCCGAACTGGGCCGAGTTCTCGACTTCCATCAAGGTGACGACGTCGGCGCCGGACGTGGAGATGGCGGCAACGATCTTGGCCTGCTGGCGCTGGAAGTTCTCAGCGTTGGCGGCGCCGCGGACGTCGCAGCCGCCCTTGACGGTGATGGGGTTCCCTGCCCGGTCGGTGTAGAACGTGCAGCCGGGGATCTGGTCGCCCGTGGTCGGGAAGTAGTTCAGCACGTTGAAGGAGGCAATCTTGAGGTTGCCGCCCACCGCTGTCGGGGCTTCAGCGCGGGTGGCGCCGAATCCGGCCGGCTGGACCGCGTCCGCGTTGGCGGCGGTCAGCTGGGTCAGCGGCTGGAACTTCCAGGAGTTGTTGGCGTAGCTGAGCACCACGTTGGTCTTGAACGTGACGGGCGCGCCCACCCGGACAGGGTCCGCGGTGGTCAGGTACGGCAGGGTCAGCGCCTTGGTGCTGGCGTCCTTGAGGAAGTTGGTGCTGGCGCCGTCGTCGAGCTTGATGCCGCGCGCGGCGTTGGCCGCGACGGTGGCGGTGTACTCGGCGGAGCCGTAGGCGGCGACCGCGGTGGGCTGTTCCAGCGGGGTGGTGCCGCCGGCCAGGCCAATCTCGCCGTACTGGTTGAGCGAGAAGTTGTCAGCGACCGTGACAGGGCCCTGCGGCGTCAGCAGCATGGCCTCGAGGGACTCGCGGAAGGCCTCGTCGGCAGGGAGGGCGAAGCCGGTGGCCTTGACCTCGGGTGCCGCCTCGGTCAGCTTGGTGACCCCGGCAGCGCCTGCGACGTTGACCTGGGTCATGCCGTAGTACTCGGCAATGTCGCCGGTGACCTCGAGGTAGTCGCCGATCTGCACGGAGGCGACGGCGGAGGGCGCGTACACGAAGATGGCGTCCGACGCCGTGTGGTTGGCCGGCGTCAGGTCGCCGCCGGTTCCGGGAGTCTGGAGGTAGAATCCGGCGAAACCGCCGGTCGGGAAGGTGGCAGTGACCTTGCCGCGCGTGGTGACGGCGGAGCCGGCGAGCGGGCTGGCCGTGCCTGTGCCCTGGATCTCGGCGATGCTCTTGGCGGCCGGGGGAGTGGCCGGGTCCGGATCGACGGGCGAATCGACGGGGGGCGTCACGCCGTTGGCGGCCGTGGGAGTGATCGCGGCGCTCAGGGTGAAGTCGGCAGAGTTGTTGTTGCTGTCCGCGCCGGTGCTGCGGTTCAGGCTCTTGACGTCCGCGTTGCTCGCCGGGGCGGTAGCGGGCTGGGTTTCGAAGGTGTTCGAGGTGCCATAACCGAGCAGATCTGCCACGTCGGGGGAGTCAACGACCGATCCGGCGGCCAACGGGTTCAGCGCGGTCGGCTGCTTGGCCAGGACCATGGTTCCGGCCCCGCCGGCCGGGTTGAATCCGGTGGCGGTAAGGTCAGCGGCGGGGAGTTCGGCGCCGACAGCGGCAGCGCCGCCGTTGGCGCCGCCCTTGATCAGGTAGTAGCCCTTGGCCGGGATGCTTCCGGTCAGCGGGGCGGCGAAGCTCGGCGCCGCGGAGCTCGTGGCGGAACGGTACTGCAGCGACCAGCCGTCCAGCGATACCGGGGCGTCCGAGGTGTTGTACAGCTCAACGAACTTGTTCTTGAAGGCTGCTCCGGCGCTGCCGCCGCTGAGGTATGCCTCGTTGATGATGACCTGCGAGGTGCCAGTTGCCGGGGAGACCTCCATGGCGAGCGCCGGGACAGCCGCCAGCGGCGCTGCGATGAGCCCCACTGACAGCGCTGTGCCCAGCGCGGTTTTCCAAGGTATGTGTTTCATCCGCTCTAACTTTCATGAGGTGCCCGGGTAAGGGCGCGGTGGAGTGTGTCCGAGTGGTGTCCTCGGAACTGCCGGATATTGCTCCTGGTCAAGCAGTTTTCCGGCACAGCAAAACAGGAGTGAATGAACACAATGTGTATTACATGTGCATTCGGCGAGACGTCCCCCAGCGGAACGTGTCACAGCCGGCACGGGACATCCAACGGTGCGCCCCAGCGACGGTGTTGGTGTAGCTCTTGCGTGCGTCCTGAACCGTCCCCGCCACATACGGTCGGGCACTCCAAAAGAATACCGGCCAGTATTCAAAGCGGAAGAGGTAGACGGCTATTTCTTACAGCAATTTTCATAAAGCTGACGAACGCAGACCTGTGTTCATCCCAGGGCCGCATTGATGAGGAAGAACCGGCCATGGCCCGGGACGTCGGCGACAGCGAGGCAGGGGAGCGCCGGGGGTGGGAGTGGTATCAGGCAGGCGCAAAGGGGGAATCTCTATCGTTGCGTCGACGTAACGTCTATGTCGGCAGCCGTCGGTTGCTCCCGCTCACCCCGCCCTATTGTGCGATTCGGCGCGGGCCTCGATCGCCTTCACCGAGTTGCGGAACGCCTTCACGAGGACACTCTTGCCGACGGTTGCGACAACAACTTCCAGGAGCCGTCCGCGCAGGTTCTTACCCTCACGCACTGCGATGTAGTCCACGGTGGTCGTGCCGTCCTGGTTCACGGTGAAGTCGTACGTGTGTCCGGAGTTTCGGCCCCACGCGTTCGAATCGGTAGTGGTCAGTACGACGTGCGTGGGATTCGACCAGTCGTAGTGCAGCCGCTCCCACACTCCGCCGGAGCCCTCGGTCACGTCGGCCTGGGTTTTCCCCCGATCGTGAACTTGCAGGTACCTGTCGGCGCTGTTGCCGAACAGCTCTGCACGGCCCGGCCCGAAATCGGTCAGGGCTGCGATGAACTGTTCAGGAGTTGCACTTGTGTTCGCGTGCAGCTTGATGGTGGTCATTTTTTCCTTCATTCTTCTCGATGCGGTTCCGGGGTCTGCCGGGGGCATCTGCGTGGCCGCCGATGTCAGCGTCGTGGGCGGCGAACTTGCCTGCGTCAGTGTCCTCCGAGGAGTTGCTGGCCGCCGTCGACGTCGTATGTTGCGCCGGTCAGGGCGGTGTTGGTCATGATGTGCACTGCAAGAGCGGCGACGTCGGCCGGTCCGACGACGCGGCCGATCGGCAGCGTGGTGCGGAGCTCTGCGGCGCTCGTCGAGCCCGGCGCCGAGGAGCGATGCCGATAAGGGTGTGTCGACCATGGCGGACGCCGTGAGGGCGCGGCGGGCCTGTTCGAAGTCCATGTCGGCAAGGCGTGCATAGTAGGGGCGACCGGCGGTGACCATGACGTGGTCCACCGGTCCCGGGAGATGCTCGAAGAACCCGGCTAGGGCAACCGGGTCGTTGGCATCGAACGCCGCGGTGCTCAGCGCGCCGAGTTCGCTTGCTGCCTGCTGCAGCGTCGCCGTATTACGGCCGGCGAGGATGACGCCGGCGCCCTCGGCCCGGGCACACCGTGCCGTCTCCAGCCCAATCCCGGCGCTGCCGCCTATCACCACCACGGTTTGCCCACGCAACATCGGCTCGCGTGAAGCCGACGAGGCGGCAGCTGCGGTGCTCATCGGATCGCCTTCCCTCAGTCCGCCGCGGACGGTCCCGCGCCGACCGGACTGCGCGCAGCCGCGATCTCCCCTCGTAGTGCCTTCAGCGCGGAGACGTAGATCTCCGAGAAGGTCGGGAACGGCTGGATCGTGTCGCTGAGGACATCGAGCGGGACGCGGGCCCGGATCGCCAGTGTCGCCTGCTGCAGCCACTCGCCGGCCTCCGGCCCGAGCGCGTACGCGCCGGTCAGCCGTCCGCCGTCGCTAAGCAGGGTCAGGAAGCCGTTGCTCTCGGCGTAGGCACGGGTGTAGGTGGAGGTCTTCGGCAGTTCCGAGACCGGGACTGTGGCGCTGAAGCGGCCTTCAACGGCGCCGACCGCGGCGGCCTGCGGGTCGGTGTACGTGACCCGCGGAACGGCCTCATAGTTCGCCTCCCGCGCCTCCCCGAGAATGTTCGCCGCGGCGACATCGCCCTGGTACTTGCCGACGTGGGTCAGCGGCCAGATCCCGGTGACGTCACCGATCGCCCACAGCCCGTCCGACACGCGCAGGTGCGCATCGACCGCGACACCGTGCGGATCCGGCTCGATGCCGACGGTCTCCAGGCCGATCCCGTGAACGCGTGGGCGGCGCCCGGTGGCAACCAGCAGCCGATCACCGCGCAGCTCCCGGCCGTCGTCGTACGCCAGCACGTAATCCTCGCCGTCATGCCGCGCCGTAGTCGCGGCCGCAGACAGGACGAGTTCGATGCCCTCACGGCGCAGAACCTCGCCGAGGGCCTCGCCCAGCGGTGCCGGCTCCCGGCCGAGGACATGCGCGGAGTTGTCGGCCAGTGCCACCTCGCCACCGAAGCGGCGCACGGCCTGGGCCATCTCGACGCCGACCGGGCCGCCGCCGAGGATGACCAGGCGGCGGGGGACCGCTTTCATCGCGGTCGCCTCGCGGCTGGTCCACACGCCGTCGAGCTCTCGCAGGCCGGGGATCGGAGGAAAGACGGGGTCGGCGCCGTTGGCGAGGATCACGTGGCTGGCGGTGTGCCGTACGCCGTCGACCTCGACCACGCCGGCACCGGCGAGCCGGCCGGTGCCGCGCAGCAGGTCGATGCCGTGATCGGCCAGCCAGCGTTCCTGCCCGGCATCGGAGTAGTCCGAGACCATGTAGTCGCGCCACGCGAACGCCGCCTCGACGTCGACCTCGGCGGTGGCGGCCGCCTGGCGTGCCGCGTGCACCGCCTCACCGGGCCGCAGCAGGGTTTTTGACGGGATGCACGCCCAGTATGAGCATTCGCCGCCGACCAGTTCGCGCTCGACGACGGCCACGCGCAGGCCGCCCTCGGCGAGGGCGCCGACGCAGTGTTCGCCGGGGGAACCGGCGCCGATCACGATCACGTCGTAGTCGCTGTTCATGTCGGCAACTCCTCCCCGGCGTGCTCGCGCACCATGTAGAGCGCGTACCAGTCGGGCCAGTCCGGGTCTTCCTGGCCTGTTCGCTCCTCGTGCTTGCCATGGGCTGCCGCGGCCCTCCTCAGGGCCTCGGCAAGATCGTCCACGGAGTCATACGTTGTGGCCATCAGGCTCTCCTCTCAGGGGTTGGATGGTTCAGCGGCCCGGAAGGCGGGTCTTGATCTCCTGGAGCACCCAGCCGTTGCCGTCCGGATCACTGAACGAAGCAAATGAACCGTAATCCTTGTGTCCGGGAGCCGGCCCGTCCAGGCGCGCTTCGGTTCCGGCATGGTGGAAGACGCCCGTGGCATCGTGGAACGGTTCGCTGACGTCGACCCCGCGCGCGATCAGGTCGGCACGCGCCTCGTTGATGTCGTACACAGCGAGGTGCAGGCCCTGGGCCGAGCCCGGCGCCGCCGAACTGACGCCCTCACCAATAATGATCGAGCAGCCAGAACCCGGGGGCGTGAACTGCATCAGCCGGTAGCCGTCCTCCACAGCTGCTTCGGCGTCGAACCGCCAGCCCAGGCCCTGGTAAAAGCTCTTGGCACGGTCCACGTCCGAAACCGGCACGACGATGACCTCAAGCCTGAACTCCCCGGGCTTCACCGGCGGGCTCCCGGCTGCACTTTCCTTGCTTTCGTCGACGGTACTCATCCCGGCCTCCCTTGGTCGGGCGCGCCATGAAAGGGCGGCATCGGGCTCACAGGCGACCCGGGAAAGGCGTGCCGGCGCAGGCATCAGGCCAATGCTGCGGGGCTTACGCTGCGGGGTCGCCATGAGCTTTTCCTTGTCGCCCCCCGGCCGATCCTCAGCCGGGGACGCTGCCCTCGGGACCCCACAGTGGCCTCACCACCAGCGGAAGTCAAGGGCTCAACCAAACGGAGGCCGGCGCGTTGCGGGGGAGCGCCTGGGCCGGTCCTGGGGCAAGCATTGCCGCCACGGATCACTCCTCGACTGCGGCTGCTCACGGGGGATAGCCTGAGAGCGGACGGCCGCCATAGTCGTGCCGGATAATCCTGCCGCGGGCGTTGGCGGCGCGGGCGGGACCCGGAAGCGAGGCCGTGTCATGCAAGTCCCTGCAGGGAAGGGTGCCGGCAGCGGGTGGCCGGAACTCAGGGTTCAGGACTGGGCCGAGACCCGGGACACCCTGCACCTGTGGACCCAGATCGTCGGCAAGATCCGCATGGCCCATGCGCCGATGCTGAACCACTGGTGGCAAGTGACGCTGTACGTCACCCCGCGCGGGCTGACGACATCTTCCATCCCCTACGGCCATGACGCCTTTGACATGGAATTCGATTTCTGCGCACACGTCCTGCGGCTACGCACCAGCAACGGCATGAGTGCCAACGTCAACCTCTACCCGAAGCCGGTGGCCGAATTCCATGCCGAGACCTTCGCTGCCCTGGGCCGGCTCGGCATCGAGACGGCCATCCGGGCGGTGCCGAACGAGGTCGAACCGGCCATACCGTTCGCCGAGGACTACCTGCATGCCTCCTATGATCGCGAAGCCGTCCGGCTGTTCTGGCGCCAACTGATCCAGGCGGACCGCCTGCTCAATGTGTTCCGGTCCCGCTTTCAGGGCAAGGCGAGCCCTGTGCACTTCTTCTGGGGAGGAATGGATCTGGCCTGCACGCGGTTCTCCGGTCGGCCGGCGCCCAGACACCCGGGAGGGGTTCCGAGCTGCGCCGCCTGGGTCATGGAAGAGGGTTACTCCCACGAAGTCAGCAGCTGCGGTTTCTGGCCCGGCGGCGGAGAGGAGGGTGCGTTCTATGCCTACGCCTACCCGGAACCGGCAGGGTTCGCCGGGTACTCGGTGGAACCGGCCGAGGCAGCCTACGACCGAGCGTTCGGACTCTATCTGCTGCCCTATGAGGCGGTCCGTCGTGCGACCGACCCTGACCAGCATGTGCTGCAGTTCCTGCAGTCGACGTACCTTGCCGCAGCGGAGACCGGGCGCTGGGACCGCGCCGCGCTCGAGACGAATCCCGACAGGTTGCGGCATTCACCGGGCCGAGACAAGTAGGGCCGATTCCCTCCCCGGGGCGGGCCGGCCGGCGTAAAGTTGGGCTTGTTCCACGCGTACCCGAGCGAGGAGGCGGCCATGGCCGATGCCTCTGGTATTGATGTTTCCGTGCCGCCGAGCGGGACCGGCTGCGTTGAATGTGAAGCCGGCGGCGGCTGGTGGCTTCACCTGCGGCGGTGTGCCCAGTGCGGCCACATCGGCTGCTGCGACAATTCGCCCTCCCGGCACGCCACCGGACATGCCCACTCCACGGGGCACCCGGTCATCCGCAGCTTCGAGCCGGGCGAGAACTGGTTCTGGGACTACCGCAGCTCCACCTATTTTGACGGTCCGGAACTGGCGCCCCCGGTACATCATCCGGACGACCAGACGGTCCCCGGACCGGCCTCACGCGTGCCCGGCGGCTGGCAGGACCGGCTGCACTAGTCAAACAAAGGGACGGACAGTTCCCGGACCACGGGGCCTGGCCGTTCCGGCGAGGCCACGCCGGGCCTGGGGAAGCGGGGCAAGCTCACAGGGAGGAACCGATCGAGATGACATCCGCGTTGAGCTTTAACGTTTTCGATGCACCGGAGAAGCCAATGGTGGGGGACAGGCCCCGGCCGTTTGGGCCGCCCATGGCCTGGGACCCGATGACCTCGACGCTGATCTACGGCGAGAACGACGCGGTCCTGGTGGACCCGCTCACCACCGTCGCCGAGGCTGAGGCACTGGCAGCCTGGGTGGAGCTTCACCACCGCAACCTCACAAACATCTACATCACCCATGGCCACCTCGACCACTTCGCGGGCCTGACCGTGCTGTTGCGCCATTTCCCCGGCGCGCGTGCCATCGCCACGCCGAAATCGGTGGAGCTGGCGCGCGAACAGCCGGTCGCCTTCTACCGGAAACGCTTGCCCGGCCAGCTGCCGGCCGCGATCACGCTGCCCGAGCCGTACCCGGAGAAGGTCTTCCACTTGGAGAGCCACGAGCTGCGCATCATCGAGCAGGGCCATACCGACGCCGCAGACAGCACTTCCCTGCACGTGCCCTCAATCGACCTCGTCGTCGGCGGTGACGTCCTCTACAACCAGTGCCACCAGTACGTCGCCAAGCTCACCCCCGAAATCCGCGAGAACTGGATCGCCGCACTGGACCGGCTGGCGGCGCTGAACCCGAAAGCCGCGGTCGCCGGCCACAAGAAGCCGGGCGCCCCGGACACACCGGAGTCCATCGAGTGGACCAAGCGCTACCTCACCGACTTCGGTCGCCTGAAGGAGGAAACCTCCAACGACCGGGAGCTATTCGACAGTATGGGCCAGCAGTACCCTGACTGGGTCGCCCACCAGGCGTGGCTGATGTTCGGTCTGGCCTGAACAGCCCAGACCCAGGTGCATCAGCACTGCGACCCAGGGAGTGAACGTGTCAGGAAGCAATCCCGACCCGTTTGAGGAAAAGATCACGGGCTTGGAGCCGGGAGGCGGAGTTCCGCCAGGGGAGACCCCTCCGGGTGAAGCTTCGACGGGCGGGCCGCAGGGTCACGAAGAGAACGGCACGAAAATGGGCGCCCAGATTATCTGGATAGCCGGCATCGCAGTAGTGGTCCTCTTGTCGCTGCTGTACTTTGTCGGTTACATCGTGGGAATCCTCGACTAGCACACCCTGGGGACTGCGGACTGATCACGGACGGATCGTCGTCAGTCCCTGAAAGCCCGACACTAAATCGTCCGTCTAACTGTCGCCGCTCCCGCTATGGCATGAGGGCGTGCCTAGCGGCGGGTGCCAGAAGGCGAAGAGACCGAGCCTGCAGGCACCTTCGCTGTAGGGTTTGGCGATAAATGGCGGCATTCGGTGAGCGCTGCATGTCGCACGCCGAAGGCGGCCACCTGTCTCGTATCGCTAACGTTTTGAGACAGGGAGGTTTTGAGACCCGAGTTGGATGGAGTTCTGGGGAGGCTTGGATCTAGCGCTCGGGCGTGACATTGCCAGCTGCGATCGTGGCGAGATCGCCGCGGAACGTTTCGGGCTCGTGGTCTACGGGGAGGTTGACAGTGTCTTCGGCCCCGTCGAGCGATTCACGCGCGTCTGGCGTAAGTGAGGCGAAGAGGCTGGTGAGGTCTTCTTGTTCGGGTCCATCCTCAGCTATCAGTTCGAGTGTTTTGTGCTCGGCAGCTTCGATGTGGAGGCTGTCGATGAGGACGCGGGCGATTTGGTCCCGGGCGATGACGCCGTCTTTGGGTGAGCCGGACTGTCGTTTGTCGCCTTGGAGCATGACGATGTTCCGCTGGTCGGGTTGGTTGTAGTCGAACCAGCCGGGGCGCACGATCGTGTACGGGTTGCCGCTGCCGCGGACAAGTCGTTCGCTGCGCAGCTTCCACTGGGTGTAGGGGACGCCGGGTCGGGTGGTGCCGATGGCGGTCATGAGGGCGATGCGGACGGGTCGGCCGTCCAGTGTTTTGAGGACGTTGGCTACGCCGGCGTAGTCGTTGTCCCTGACATCGCGTTCACTCGTGGTGGATCCGTGGGTGAACACAATCGCTTCGATTCCCTCCATGGCGGGGCCAAGGGTTTCGGGACGAGTCAGGTCACCAACGACGAGGCCCACCCCGTCGGGCAGGGCGCGCGCAGCCCGGGCTTGGTCACGCACGAGCGCCCGGACGCTGTGACCCTGCCGGAGCGCTTCGGCGACTGCGTAGCGGCCGATGCTTCCGGTGGCGCCGATGATCAGCACGGATAAGGGACGGGGTGTCACTTTTTCTCCTTGACGGTGGGCGCAGTTGTTTCGTGCTGGGTGGCCGCCCAGCTGGCGAGGACTTTCAGTGCGTCTTCTGAGGGTGTGGCCGGATCTGCGGTGTAGACGTTGATGCGGAGTCCAGGGTCGGCGGGAAGTTCCATTGCTTCGTAGCTCAGGTCTAGGTCACCGACGATCGGGTGGTGGATCCGTTTGCGGCCGGTGCGGTGGTACTTCACGTCGTGCCGGGCCCACCTTGTGCGGAACTCCTCGCTGCGGGTGGAGAGTTCACCGATCAGGTCCGTGAGGTCTTTGTCGTAGGGGTTTTTCCCTGCCGCGGAGCGCAGGACCGCGACGACGTCGTCCGCGCTGCGTTCCCAATCAACGAAGAACTCCCGGGCTTTCGGGTTGAGGAAGGTGAACCGTGCGCTGTTCGGCGGGGTGGCCGGCTCTGCCATCATGTCCAGGTACAGGGCCCGGCCGAGTTCGTTGGCGGCCAGGACATCGCCACGGTCGTTACGGACCCAGGCCGGCGCAGCTGCGATCGCATCGATAACGCGCTGCACGCTGGGACGCACCGTCAGGGGGCTGCGCTTGCGCCGCACCCGCGGGGAAGCGGTGGCGGCGCGGGCGAGGTCAAAGAGGTGGGCCGTTTCGGCATCGTCGAGCTTCAGGGCCCGGGCGAGTGCCTCGATCACGCTGTCGGAGGCGCCGGAAAGGTTTCCGCGTTCCAACCGGATGTAGTAATCGATGCTCATCCCGGCGAGCATCGCGACTTCTTCCCGGCGCAGCCCGGTAACGCGCCGGTTTCCGCCATAGGCAGGCAGGCCGGCTTCCTCGGGCGTGATCCTGGCACGGCGGGAACTCAAGAACTGCCGCACGTCGTCGCTGTGTGTCATGGGATCCACGCTACGCGCGGCCGACGGGACGAGGGAGGGACTGGCATTACCCGGAACGACAGTGACTCCCGGCCCGTAAGAAATCACGGTTGCATGGAAAGCATGAAACCTGCACCCGCCACGGCTGCCCGCCCCGCCGCGATCCTAGCGATCATCCTTGCCAGCTATTTCATGATCCTGCTGGACAACTCGGTCATCTTCACAGCACTGCCCAGCCTGCAGGCTGACCTGCAGCTGAGCACGACTGAGCTCTCCTGGGTCCAGGACGCCTACACGCTGGTCTTCGGCGGGCTGCTACTCCTCGGCGCCCGGGCCGGGGACCTGCTGGGCCGGCGGCGCGTGTTCGTGTTCGGTCTGGTGGTGTTCTCGCTCGCGTCCCTGCTGATCGGGATGGCACCGGCAGAGTGGTGGGCGGTCGCCGGCCGCGCCGTTCAGGGCATCGGCGCCGCGATCGTAGCCCCCGCGTCCCTGTCGCTGCTCACGGCGAGTTTCCCGGAGGGCCGTGAACGCACCCGCGCGGTCGCTTTGTATGGCGCGACGGCAGGGATCGGCGCGAGCCTCGGCCTGGTCATCGGCGGCGCCCTGGCCCACTGGATCTCCTGGCGGGCCGGGTTCTTCGTCAACGTACCGATCGGCGCGGCGATGATCGCCCTCGCTCCACGGTTCCTCCCGGAAACCGGACGGGCCACCGGCCGCTTCGATCTGTTTGGAGCGCTCAGCGCCACCCTGGGTGTCGGGGCTCTCGTGTTTGGGATCATCAACACCGCCGAAGCCGGCTGGACCTCTCCGGTCACCGTCTCGGCCATCAGCGCCGGCGTCGTGCTCCTGGCCGTGTTCGTGCTGATCGAGCGCAAGGCCGCCCAGCCGATCATGCCGCTGCGCCTGTTCGCAAGCCGCCGCCGCACCGGCGCCTACCTTGCCCGCTTCCTGTACCTGGGCGCCATGATCGGGTTCTTCTTTTTCACCACCCAGTTCATGCAGGAAGTCCTCGGCTTCGACCCGCTGCAGGCCGGTATCGGCTTCCTGCCCATGACCGCGATCAATTTCGTTGTCGCCATGAGCATCACCCGGCTCGTGGGACGAATGCCCGGCTCGCTTGCGCTGCTGGCCGGCATCCTGCTCACCCTCGCAGGGATGTTCTGGCTCAGCCGCGCCGGCGTCGACTCCTCCTACCTGACCGGGGTGGCACTGCCGATGATCCTCATCGGCGCGGGCCAAGGCCTGGCGTTCGCGCCACTGACCTCCTTCGGCATTACCGGCGCCCCGGCTTCTGATGCAGGGGCAGCATCAGGTCTGGTGAACACCTTCCACCAGATCGGCACCTGCCTCGGGCTCGGCATCGCGGTCGCCGCCGCAGCCACCGTCCCCACAGGCGGTCCCGTCCCGGCGCACCTGGCCGCACAGGTCAGCGCCGCACTCACCACCGGCAGTGTCCTGCTGCTCCTGGCCCTGGCCATCACCGCGGCCCTCATCCTGCCTGCAGATCTGGCGGCACGGCGAACCAGGACACCAGGAACGCTCCTGCCCGCACCGGAGCGCGAGCCCGCCCGCTGAACGGCTGGAAACCCGCATCTCAATCGTTCCAAGGGACAAAACCTTCCCCTCAACCCAAGCGTTCAACAACACAAAGGAAAAGTTCGACATGAAAACACGTAAGCTCGGCGACGGCCTTGAAACCTCAGCCATCGGCCTCGGCTGCATGGGCCTCAGCTTCGGCCTCGGCGCCGCCACAGACAGGACCGAAGCCCTTGCCGTCATCCGGTCCGCCGCTGAACGCGGCGTCACCCTCTTCGACACCGCGGAAGGGTACGGCCCCTACGTCAACGAAGAACTCGTGGGCGAAGCACTGGAGCCGATCCGCGACAACGTTCTGATAGCCACGAAGTTCGGGTTCGACATCAACGCCAACGGCGAAACAGTCGGCCTCAACAGCAGGCCCGGACACATCCGCGAAGTCGTTGACGCCTCGGTGCGCCGCCTGCGCACCGACCACATCGACGTGCTGTATCAGCACCGGGTTGACCCCAACGTCCCGATGGAGGACGTCGCCGGGGCGGTCAAGGACCTCATTGCCGAAGGCAAAGTGCGCCATTTCGGACTGTCGGAAGCGAGCGAAACAAGCATCCGCCGCGCCCACGCCGTGCAGCCCGTCGCCGTCATCCAGGACCACTACTCGCTGTGGATGCGCGAGCCTGAAACCAAGAAGTTCGGAGTCTGCGAGGAACTCGGGATTGGCCTGGTCGCCTGGGGCCCGCTCGGGCAGGGATTCCTCACCGGCGGCATCACCCGGGACATGCGCTTCGACAACCCGAATGACCTCCGCGCCGACTTCCCGCGCTTCACCCCCGAGGCACTGGACGCCAACTTCGCCCTCGTCGATTTCCTCAAGGACTTCGGGGCCGAGAAGGACGCATCACCCGCGCAGATCGCACTCGCCTGGCTGCTGGCCCAGAAGCCGTGGGTCGTGCCGATCCCCGGCGGCACCCGCATCGCCCACCTGGACGACAACCTACCCGCGGCCGACCTCGAACTCACAGCAAACGACCTCCGGCGAATCGACGAAGCCCTGGCCGCCCTCGACCTCGTCGGCGCACCCCTGTCGGCCGGTCTGGATGCCGCCATTGACCGCGACCGCTGACCACCCCGTCAGTGCACCGCTCGGTCGTTTATACCGAGCACCGGACCAGCAACACCGGCACCTCAAGGGGGTACTGATGTGCACTCCCACGCGACCACCACGAGTGTTTGACTGAAAACTGCTTCTCAACCACGTAAGGAATCCCACTATGCGAGCAACCCTGATTTACGGCGCCGGAGATGTGCGCGTTGAAACAGTTCCCAATCCCACCATCCAGGAACCTACTGATGCGATCGTGCGCATCGTCGCCGGCTGCATCTGTGGCAGCGATCTTTGGCCGTACGGCTCCAAACCCGAAACCGAAGAAGGCGCCCGCATGGGTCACGAATTCGTCGGGATCATTGAAGAACTCGGCTCCGACGTGACCGGCCTGTTTGTGGGTGATTTCGTCATTGCACCGTTCGTCGCCTCTGACGGCACGTGCGATTTCTGCAAAGAAGGACTGCAGACCTCCTGCCGCAACGGTGCCCACTGGGGCGGTCACGACGACGGCGGCCAGGGCGAGTACGCCCGGGTCCCCCAGGCTTCAGGAACCCTCGTCGTCGTTCCGACCGGGTTCGACGAGAAGCTGATCCCGTCCCTGCTGAGCCTCTCCGATGTCATGTCCACCGGATACCATGCTGCGAAGAAGGCCGGCATCCAGCCCGGCCACACCGTTACCGTCATCGGTGACGGCGCCGTCGGGCTCTCCGCGGTTCTCTCCGCGAAGCTCATGGGTGCATCACGCATTATCCTCATGGGCCGCCACCAGAACCGTACCGACCTTGGCCGCGAATTCGGCGCCACCGATGTCGTCGCCGAGCGCGGCGCAGAAGGCATCGCCAAGGTCCGGGAACTCACCAACGGCGACGGAACCCACACGGTGCTCGAAGCCGTGGGCCTCAAGCCCGCACTCGAGATGTCGATCGGCGTCGTCCGGGACGGCGGCGTGATCAGCCGCGTCGGTGCCCCGCAGTTCTCCGATGTTCCCCTCGGATTCGGCGAGTTCATGCGCAACATCACCCTCACCGGCGGCGTCGCACCGGCCAGGGCCTACATCGACGAGCTGCTGCCGCTCGTGCTCGACGGCAGCATCGAACCCGGCAAGGTCTTCGACCGCACCATCGGCCTGGACGACGTCCCGGCCGGATACAAGGCCATGGCCGACCGCGAAGCACTCAAAGTACTCGTCCGCCCCTAACGAAAAGGACCTGAACCCATGGACACCACCCTCAACAACGGCGTCGTCATGCCCGCACTCGGGCTCGGCGTCTTCCAAAGCCCGCCCGAAGAAACAACGGCGGCCGTGGAGGCCGCCCTGGCAACAGGCTACCGGCACATCGACACCGCCGCCGCCTACGGCAACGAACGCGAAGTCGGCAAGGGCATCCGCCGCTCCGGCCTGGACCGCTCTGACGTGTTCATTGAAACCAAGGTCTGGGTCAGCGACTACGGCTACGACGAAACCCTGCACGCCTGGGAAAAGGCAGTAGGCAAGCTCCGGGTGGACTACCTGGACCTGCTGATCCTCCACCAGCCGGTACCCAGCCGCTTCGAGAAGACCATCGCCGCGTACAAGGCGCTGGAGACCCTGCTCGCCGACGGGCGCGTCCGCGCGATCGGTGTCAGCAACTTCATGCCACACCACCTCAAACAGCTGCTCGCCGAAACCGACGTGGTCCCGGCCGTGAACCAGGTTGAGCTGCACCCGTACTTCAGCCAGCCCGACGTCCAGGCAGCCAACACTGAGCACGGCATCCTCACCCAGGCATGGTCGCCGATCGGCGGCATCACGTTCTACCCCGGCTGGGGCGAGGACCGGAAAAACGTCATGGAAGACCCAACCATCGCCGCGATCGCTGCAGCGCACGGCAAAACACCGGCACAGGTGATGTTGCGCTGGCACCTGCAGCAGGGCCGCTCAGTCATCCCCAAGTCCACCAACCCGGGTCGCATCGCCGAAAACTTCGATGTGTTCGACTTCGAACTGTCCATAGGCGAGCTGGCCGCTATCGACGCCCTGGACACCGGCATGCGGAACGGTCCCGACCCCGATGTCTTCCGGGATCAGTGGTTTGACCGGTCCATCCCCGAAGCCTAAGCCCGTCAGAACCAGCAGATAGAAGGCAACCACGATGGAATACCGTCCGCTTGGCCGCACAGGAGTGAAGGTCAGCCCGTTGTGCCTCGGTGCGATGATGTTCGGACCCTGGGGTAACGACGACCGCGCCGACTCCATCCGCATCATCCACCACGCACTCGACGCCGGCATTAACTTTGTCGACACCGCCGATGTCTACTCGGGCGGGGCCTCCGAGGAAATCGTGGGAGAGGCGCTGCAGGGCCGGCGCGATGACGTCTTCCTCGCCACCAAATTCTTCATGCCCATGAACGAGGATGATCCCAACCAGCGATGCGGCTCCCGCCGGTGGATCGTCCGCTCCGTCGAGGACTCGCTGCGCCGGCTGAACACTGACTACATCGACCTCTACCAGGTACACCGGCCCAGCCCGGACACGGACGTTGAAGAAACCCTCGGCGCGCTCAGCGACCTCATCCACCAAGGCAAAGTCCGCTACATCGGCTCATCGTCCTACTCCGGATCCCAGATCGTGGAAGCCCAGTGGGCGTCACGCGACCGGAACCTGGAGCGGTTCGTCACCGAACAGCCCCCCTACTCGATCCTGGTCCGCGGCATCGAAGAGGACATCCTCCCCACCGTGCAGCGGCACGGCATGGGCACCCTGACCTACAGCCCACTGTCCGGCGGCTGGCTCTCGGGCAGGTGGCGGAAGGACTCTGCGTCCGCGCCCAGCTCCAGCGCCCGCCCGAGCGCCCGGTTCGACATGTCGAAAGCCGCGAACCAGCGCAAGCTGGACATCGTCGAAGACCTGGCCCTTCTGGCCGAGGAGGCCGGAATGACGCTGATCGAGCTAGCGATCGCGTTCGTGATCAACCACCCCGGCGTCACCTCCGCGATTGTTGGGCCGCGCACCATGGAACAGCTGGAGTCCTACCTGCCCGCCGCAGACATCAGCCTGTCAACCGACGTGCTGGACCGCATCGACGAGCTCGTCGCGCCAGGCGTGACCGTCAACCCTGACGACAACAGCTACGGCGCGCACGAACTCACGCCGCAGGCACGGCGACGGATACGGCCGTGACCGCAGAGGTGATCGAAGCCCTCCATGAGGCCATGTGCGAGGCGATGGTGGCCGGTGATCTGGGAGAGCTGGATGACATCCTTGCCGAGGGATTCACGCTCACGCACATGACCGGATACGTGCAGTCACGATCGGAATGGCTTGATGCCATCGATACCGGCGAGATGCAGTACCACCGGATGGAAACAGTCCAGGCCCGCCACGGCACGGACCCCACCGTGCCGGAGCTGACCGCCAGAACTCTGACGGACGCAACAATCTGGGGTTCCAGGGCCACCTGGCGACTGGTGTTGCGCTCATGGTTCGAACCGCGTGGAGACGGCTGGGTCATCACCCGCACGGTCGCCTCCACCTGGTAACCACCGGAACCGGCACATCATCGGCAGGACGCCGGCACTGGAACAAACACACATTGAAGGGAGATGTCATGGAGGGCCTGGAAACCGTTGTGCTGTTGGGTGTTACCGTGCTGGCTGGCGCCATCCTGGCTCCCCGGCTCAGGGTGGCCGCGCCCTTGCTGCTGCTGGTCTTTGGCCTCCTCCTTGGCCTCATTCCGCAGCTGCGGCCGATCGAGCTGCCACCGGAGACGGTGCTGCTGATCTTCCTGCCGGTGATGCTGTTCTGGGAAAGCCTGACCACTTCGCTCCGGTCGATCCGCCGGGACCTGCGCGGCATCGTCTTGCTCAGCACCCTGCTGGTGGTCGCCTCCGCCCTCGCCGTTGCAGGTGTGGCACACCTCCTTGTCCTGCCATGGAATACCGCACTCATTCTCGGCGCGGCCCTGGCTCCACCGGACGCCACAGCTGTCACTGCTTTGGGCCGGATGCTGCCGCGCCGGAACTTCATGCTCCTCAAGGCCGAGAGCCTGACCAATGACGGCACTGCCCTGGTGCTGTACGCCATCGCGGTGGGCGCCACATTGGGCGCCAACTACACGCCCCTCAATATCGCCGGTTTGTTCGCCCTCTCCTATGTTGGAGGAGCGGCCGCCGGCATCCTGGTGGCATGGGCGGCCTACCTGCTCCTGGTCCGGGTGCGCGACGCGCTCATCATCAATGTCACTTTGCTGATTACCCCGTTCGCCGCGTTCCTGCTCGCCGAGGCAGTTCACGCTTCCGGAGTGCTGGCTGTTGTTGCTGCCGGATTGATCGTCTCCTTCACCGCCGGCCGGATCAGCACGGCAGCATCTCGCCGCCAGACCGAGTCGGCGTGGCCGCTGGGCTCCTACCTCCTCAACGGTGCCCTGTTCGTCCTCATCGGCCTTCAGGTGCAGGCCGCCATGCACGACATTGATGCCCGCGATGTTGGCCGGCTTCTGCTGTCCACCGTTGCCGTGTGGCTGGCGCTCATCATCATCCGGTTCGTGTTCCAAACCGTCAGCGTGGCCGTGATCCGGGTCCTGGACCGGCGCCCCTCCCAACGCGGGCGCAGGATGAGCTACCGGGCACGGATCGTCAGCTCCATTGCCGGGTTCCGCGGAGCGGTCTCCCTTGCTATCGCCTTGTCCGTGCCATTGGCACTGAATGACGGCACCCCGCTCCCCGGGCGCGACGACGTCATCTTCATCAGTGCCGGTGTGATCGTGTTGAGCATGCTCGTCCAGGGACCATTGCTTCCTATAGTCGTTCGGTGGGCCAGGCTTCCGGAGGAACCAGAGGAGGAAGAGCTCCGGATGGCCGAACTGGCCATCACCTCCGCCGCCGTCACCGCCATCGACGAACTGGCCCAGGAACTTGGGACCAGCGCAGGTGTTCGAGGCCGCGTTGCGGACGAGTACCAGACCCACCTGTCGGTGATCCAGGCGCTCAAAGCCGGTTCCGATGCGGACTCCACGACGCAATCGCGCCGGCAAGAAGTAAGCCTCCGCCAGGCCGTCCTCAAGCGGAAGCGGGAAGTACTCCTGGGGCTCCGCCTCGCGGGCACGGTCGATGACAGCGTGGCCCGGAGAATCCAGACCAGGCTCGATGTAGAGGAACAACGCCTGACCGGCGTCGAAGACATCGACTGACTGCGTCCCAGAACGCGACACCGAATGAATGCCTACCGAGAGAAGGAACATCATGACTGACCAACCCAAGCAGATCGGCGGTGGCCGGAAAATGTTCGGCGACTTCGCCCCGAAGCTCGCCGAACTCACCGACGACATGCTCTCGAGGACGTCTGGAATCGTCCCGAACTAAGCGCCCGAGACCGCAGCCTCATCACAGTAGCCGTACTCACCGCCGGCGGGAACACCCAGCAGCTGGGCTCCCACCTCGGCCGCGCCATCGAAAACGGCGTGACCCAGGACGAGCTCATTGAAGCCATCACCCATGTCACGCTCTACGCGGGCTGGCCCACAGGCATGTCCGCGATGGGTGTCGCCAAGGAACTCTTCACGGACAACACAAGTAGGGACGACCATGAACATTGAACCCACCGCCCCTACCACCAAGAACCCGGCAGCCCAGTTTGCAGGCGACGTGTGGCTGGACCCGATCGCCCTTCCCCACGAAGACGACCAGACGATGGTCGTCGCAACGGTCCGCTTCGCTCCCGGCGCGCGGACAGCCTGGCACTCCCACCAGCACGGCCAGTATTTGCGCGTCACCCAAGGCGTGGGCCGTTTCGGGACCCGGGACGGAAACATCGTCGAAGTTCACCCTGGCCAAACGCTCTACACCCCGCCCGGTGAGGAGCACTGGCACGCCGCAGCACCCGGCTGCTTCATGGAACACATCGCCATGCTCCAAAACGGCGAAGACCCGTCCAAAACCACAACGTGGGCCGAGCACATCACCGACGACGAATACAACGGCCGATAAACCAAGCGCCTACACCTTGTCCCGCAACCCTAGGATTTTGAAGCGTCGAGGTTTCGAGACACATCGAGCGGATTTGGAGAGACAAGTCCGGTCGTCCGTATGGGAATCCTCGAATGGACGTCCCCAATCACGACGGCGAGTCCTTGACCAGTTGGGGCAGTGAAGGAGAATCAGTGCATGATCAGCGCAGCGAAGGTTGAGGGTTTCCTGGTTCGGGTGGGGGGTCGGTCGCGAGTTGAGGTCGAGCAGTTGCTGCACAATGCGGGCGTTTTGCTCAATGTTCATGCCGAGACGCTGCTCGCTCACCCCGCGTTCGACAACTCAGAGGGTCAAAGCCTTCAAATCGTGGAGCGAACGGTAGGGGAGCTTGGCTTCGATCACGGAGCGGTTCAGTCCCTGGTCTTCACCGCTGCGAGGAACCAGGGCCTCGCACTCTGTCCCTTGGTGACGGGCCCTTACCTCCGATTGGCAATGATGGGCCAGTCGAACGCGCCGGACTCCGTCTTGTCCGCAGGCCGCGCACCGACTGGAGCAATCCACGTCGCTTCCGGGCCGTTGAGCGAGGGCGTGGGGTATCCCACGGGTTTCTACCTCCGTGTCGTGGACGGGCAGGCCTGGCTGAGGGGTTATCGGTGCGATGACACATATGTGTGGGAGCCAGACCGTCGACTCGCATTCGTATTGCCAGGTGGCTAAAGGGACGCGAGCCCATTTTCTGACCAGGGAGGACTAGCGATACCCATGCGAAATTACGTAACGATGGAGGATCCTCTGGCGGGCGCGTGAGCCTTCAGCGGCCTATGAAGGTTCCCACTTCAGGACGGCGTCGCGGAGTTCCGCTACGGACATCTCGCTGCCGAGGCGCAGAACCGGCAGGTCTAGTTGGTTAAGCCATGCCTCATGAGCCGCACGGCTTCTGCCGTCGAATGCTGGGTCGTCGTAACCCTTTGCCCAAGTCAGGAATTCGGACCACGCCGCCTCGTCGAAGTCTTGGCCGGCCCGGCGCTGCGCCTCGCGTGCTTCGAGGCGTCGCAGCCGCTCACGAGAGTCGAGCGTCAAGAAGACCACGGCATCGCACTCTGCAACGATGCTCTCCCCCCAGCCCATCATCGACCCGGACAGGACCCAGGCCTCCCGGGGAACGAATACTTGGCGCATCAGGGCCAGTCGAGCATTGTCGGGACGCTTCTCGACGTACGGCGGGACGCTGGGTACCCAGAAATAGTCATCGGCGTCCGCGTGAGGAACCGACCAATAGTCAGCCAGCGCCCGACCGAACGTTGTCGTTCCGCCACCGCTCGCCCCCACCACATGAACCCTCGCACGTTGCATGACTCAATTATCGGGGTGTGGGCACGTGCAAGAATGCAGGCGGTGGGCGCTTTTTCCTGTAAGAAAGTTCCGTCTCGTGAGCCGGTGGGTCATTGGGGCCTCCGGCGTCCGTTCAGGGATCGGACTACGGGCGCGCATCTCATAGCCACCCCAATGACTAAGCTACGTGTTTGGATGAAGCATGACCACCATCAGAGTAGTGAAGGCGAAAGACCTGCCACTCACCGAAGTCCTTGAGCTATATCGTGCGGTGGACTGGCTTGCCTACACTAAGGAGCCTGACAATCTAGCACGAGCGCTGGAAGGATCTTCCACACTCGTGGCCGCTCATGATGGCCAGACGCTGGTTGGACTAGCGCGCGTCATTTCCGATGGTGCTTCGATTTGCTACCTCCAGGACATCCTCGTTCGGCCGTCGCATCACAGAAGAGGTATAGGACGAGCTCTCGCTGAACGAGCGCTCGGACAGTACCCGCATGTGCGTCAGAAAGTCCTAATCACCGACGACGAGCCGAAGCAGAAAGCGTTCTATGAAGCGCTTGGCTACGCCCAGACCGAGGAGTTCCAAGGAGGATCGGTCAGAGCTTTCATCAGATTCGACTGAGTACCGACGTCCGGTAAAGGGTCCTTTGCCGGGCACTTACCTATTCCTAATTGATGCTTTAGGCGCCGTTCGCTGGAAGCTACGACCTTCTCTGACGGTGCCCGGCTGAAGATTCCCTGACGAAGGTTCGCGCCCACCCTCGCGTGTCTGGTTTTGGCCCCTTTGGCTACGCCGTCAAGCGCTGTTCAAGGCGACTGCGCACGTGGGGCCATTCTTCGCGCAGTATGGAATAGATGGCCGTGTCGCGCCAGCTGCCGTCAGCCCGACGTTGGACGTGTCTGAGCACACCCTCCGGTTGTGCACCTATCCGCTCGATGGCCGCCCGTGAACGCAAATTAACCACATCGGCCTGCAGGCGGATCCGCTCAAAACCGTGGGTAAATGCAGCGCTCAGCAGGAGCCGTTTAGCGTCCGCGTTCACCCCGCTTCCCCATAAGTGGGGAGAATATGCGGTCCACCCAACGTGCGCAGACTCATTTTCCAAGTCGAAGTCCCCCAAGGTGGTGGTGCCAATAACCCGGTCGTCCTCGGAACGGAGGCATACGGCATACACATTGCTTTGCTGCCACGGCAACCACTTGCGGAGGAACCCTGCCCACTGCTCGAAGTCGCCACGGTAAGCCCCCATACCTCCACCCCAACCGCCGGCGAAAACTTCGGGTCTTCCGATGGCAGTGAACAAGGCCGGCAGGTCCTCCTCTGTCAACGCGCGAAGAAGTACGACGGTACCTTCAAGACGGGCCAAAGGGTCAGGGCGGGAAGCAACCATGCCCTAATCATGTCAGGGCGGATAGCGCACTCTAATTGGTCGACGCATTGGCGGCCCGACTCCTTTCGAATCCTCAGGACCCGGCCCTTGTTAGCCCGCCCGTAAGCCGGTCCCCTTCGCTACTACCCGGCTAACGTGTGGTTCTGCGGGGCAGGAGTTCGAGGTGTCCCCGTATACCCCGCCCGCAAAAATGCCGGTGAAGGTGCCCTAAACGGTACACACCCCAGATTGTCTCGTAACCCTTGGGAAACGAGACGGCTCAACGAGCGAATAGACGTCTGACCGCCAAAGCCGCAGATTTTCTAAGGAATTTTGGACGTGATGGCAAGGGCGATTCTCGCAACAATGTCTCATAAGTTCATAGCAAAAATCGGTACTCATCCTTAGTTATGAGACAGGTGATCGGCGTCGACTGAGATGATCAGTGCGAGGCCGGAAGTGGAAACGTTTCTTGGTTCGGCAGCCTAGCGTCTTGAAGAACAACGGCTTTGCAAGACAAACTTCGCCAGCTCGGAGGATCCGCCCGAGGGCTACAACGAAGTCGTCAACTGCGTGACCCAAGCCGGCTCCTCCTCGGTGCGCTCCCTTCGGTCGGCACGGTAGGTGGCCGATTACTGTGAAGTGTGACACGGCGAAGAAGGGTCCTAAGGCCACTTACCGACTTCCCCGATTGCCACTATATTTGGCGCATGCACCCTCTGGAGTCGATCGGGTTGGTCTTTTTAACGGCGCTCCTATGGCTCGCCTTCACGCTACTGATGCTTTCACGGATTAATGTCGCCGAGCGGCGGGCGCTGAGGCGGGCGCGGAAAGCCGACCGCATGAAGGCCCGCCGGGCGAGGCATCCGGCCGTTTCGGAGGGGTCGGGCCTGGCACGTCGGCACCGGCTCAGGATGCTGAAGCGCCACTCCACTTCTGCACCGCCATCGCCAGGCTGATCCGCTGCCCGCTTCGGGGCAGAACGTATCAGTGGTGCATTCAGGCGCTGTATTGCGGGGTCAGCGACCTCGTCGAAGTCTGAAAGCGAAAGCCAGGAACGTTCGACTCTTTACGTTGCTTGCCGGCACAGGTTCTGCTCATCTGCTCCGCAATCTCTGAAGAGCGCCGGAGGCTCTTCAGGGTAGTGACCCCAAGCGCTGGGGATTACTCGGCGAGCTTGGCGACGGCGTGGCCCAGAGGAAGAACTTGTTGGTGCCCAGGTTCTTGACGGCCTTGATCTTAAGGGCTTCCTTGAGCTTCTGGGCGTCAGCCTCGGAGAGGACCTTGTTGCGCCATTCCACCACAACGTCCAGATATTCAGCACGAGGGCTATACGGCGGCTGTGGGAGCCGGCAACCAGGTCCGCCGCAACGCGACGACTGTGATGTCATCGTCCTGCTCGCCGGTCGGGGCCAGGGCCCGGGACGCCGCAGCAAGTGCGGAGGGTGCAGGATGCCGGGCCACCATGTCGGCCACGTCATCGAGGGCTTTCAAAGTGCCGTCGTAGAGGTCGAGGATCCCGTCCGTGAAAGAAACCAGCACGTCGCCCTCGTTGAGGGTGGTGGCATTTGTCCGTCAGCTGCCGAGACCGAGGGGGAGTCCTTTGCCCAGCAACTTCCGGTAGCGAAAAACCCGACGGCAGAGCCGGGGCATGTCCGTCGCCTTACGGACATGCCCCTCGTCGTCCAGTTGTCGTCAGTTGACGCCTTGGATAATGAGGACCCGGTAGTCGGCTGCTGCCTGCCGGTGCGGGAGCGCCGCCTGGTATGCGGGGCTGTTATACCAGGCCAGTGCGTCCTCCACGGTCGGGAACTCGTTGACGAGGATTCCATCAAGCGGCGTCCCCTCGAGGGTCGTGATCGCCCCGTACGCGATCACCGGAGTGATCGGATGTCCGGCCCTGGCGGCACGAGCGGCAGCGGCATACACGTCGAGCTCGTCCGGATCAGTTACTCGTTCACGGAGCATGACGACGTAGGCGCTCATGCGGCCAGCCGTGCGAGCTTTACCAGCAGAGCATCGGCGGCCGCGGAGGAAGATGCCGGGTTCTGACCGGTGATCAGCAGGCCGTCTTCGACGACATAGGACTCCCAGTCACCGATCTTGGAGTAGTCACCGCCGAGCTTGATGAGTTCGTCCTCGACCAGGAACGGGACGATGTCGGTCAGTTGGACGCCCTCCTCTTCAGAGTTGGTGAAACCGGTGGCCTTCCGGCCGGAGACAAGCGGGGTGCCGTCCTCGTTGCGGGCATGGCGGAGAACGCCGGGGGCGTGGCACACGAGGGCAACGGGCTTGCCCGAGCGGAGGAACGTCTCGATCAGGGTGATGGAGTCCCGGTCCTCCGCGAGGTCCCACAGGGGACCGTGGCCGCCGGGGTAGAAGACGGCGTCGAAGTCGGCGGCATCGACGGAGTCGAGGCGAACTGTGTTGGCCAGGGCCTGCTGGGCTTCCGGGTCGGCTTCGAAACGGCGGGTATCGTCTGTCTGGCTTGCAGGCTCATTGCTCTTGGGGTCGAGCGGCGGCTGGCCACCCTTGGGAGACGCGAGGGTGGTGTCGGCGCCGGCGTCCATCAAGCGGTAGTAGGGCGCCGCGAGCTCTTCGAGCCAGAATCCGGTCTTCTTGCCGGTGTTGCCGAGCTCGTCATGCGAAGTGAGGACCATGAGAACCTTCATTGTGAGACTCCTTAGTAGACCGGTCAACGAAAAATGGTACGAACCTCGGGCTGCCGGTGGGCACGAGGAAGCTTTCAGCATTGCAGGAGGTGTTTGGTGAGGGGCATAGCGTTGTCCACGGGAGTGATGTCCCGGCGGATCTTGGCCATTACGTTGACGTCCTGCGGTTCAATACGGGGGAATGCCACGAGGGGTCAGCGCCAGCCGAGTTGCGGCGCCACGTGAGTCAGGATCGACTCGATGACGTGGGCGTTGTAGTCGACACCGAGCTGGTTCGGGACCGTGAGGAGCAGGGTGTCTGCCGCGGCGATCGCCTCGTCCTCGGCCAGCTTCGCGGCCAGCTCGTCCGGGGCACCCGCGTAGGACCGGCCAAAGACCGCACGCGTTTTCTCGTCGATGTAGCCCACTTGGTCGGAGCTGCGGCGGTCGCGGCCGAAGTATTGCCAGTCGCGCTCGTCCGTCAGCGCGAAGATGCTGCGACTTACCGAGACGCGCGGCTCCCGCTCGTGCCCCGCCTCTTTCCAGGCCTGCCGGTAGAGCTGGATCTGCTCCGCCTGCTGGACGTGGAAGGGCTTACCGCTCTCGTCGTCCTTGAGCGTGGAACTCTGCAGGTTCATGCCGAGCTTCGCCGCCCAGACGGCAGTGGCGTTCGAGCCTGAACCCCACCAGATGCGCTCGCGCAGGCCCTCCGAGTACGGCTCTACGCGCAACAGGCCCGGAGGGTTCGGGAACATCGGGCGGGGGCTGGGCGCAGCGAAGCCCTGGCCCGTGAGCACTTCGAGCAGGCGCTCGGTATGCCTGCGGCCCATGTCGGCGTCCGACTGGCCCTCCGCGGGGGCGAAGCCGAAGTGGCGCCACCCGTCGATGACCTGCTCGGGTGAACCCCTGCTGATGCCCAGCTGCAGTCGGCCGCCCGAAATCAGGTCGGCCGCGCCGGCGTCCTCCGCCATGTAGAGCGGGTTCTCGTAGCGCATGTCGATCACGCCGGTACCGATCTCGATGCGGCTGGTCCGTGCCCCGATCGCAGCGAGCAACGGAAACGGGGAGGCGTATTGCTGTGCGAAGTGGTGGACGCGGAAGTAGGCGCCGTCCGCCCCCAGCTCCTCGGCGGCGACCGCGAGATCGATGGCCTGCAACAGCGCGTCCGACGCGCTGCGCGTGCCGGACTCCGGGTGGTCGGTCCAATGGCCGAAGGACAGGAATCCGATGTTCTTCACACTCGGAGCCAACATGACGGCGGTGGTTCCTATTCCCCGCGCTCCCTCGGTCTCGAGCCCCCGGGCAAGCGGTGCCACCCGTCCAGGTTCCGCCTGACGAGGCAGTTGCACCACAGCGCGTCCCGTAAAGGGCTCGTGACGTGCCGCAGCGCACCGGACAGGCTCGCCAGACAGCATCGGCCGGGTACACAGGGAGCCCCTGTGTACCCGGCCGTGGTCCCGATCCACCCGCTGGCGGAACCGGAGGTCGCTTACGCCGCCAGCGGCATCGCCTCATGGCCGGCCTCGACGACGAGCGACTGCCCGTCGACCGAGACGGCCACCTGGCCGCCGGACTGGAGGTCCGATGCCACGAACAGATCCGCGATCCGGTCGTCCAGCTCGCGCTGGATCACGCGGCGCATCGGCCGGGCTCCGTATTCGGGCTCGTAGCCGCGTGCCGCGATCCAGTCCACAGCCGCTTCGCTCACCTCGAGAGTGATGCCCTGGGACTGCAGGCGGGCCTCCGTCTGGTTCAGCATCAGCCGAACGATCCGGCGCAGCTGCGCCTGGTCCAGCTTGCGGAACAGGACGATCTCGTCGATGCGGTTGAGGAACTCCGGCCGCATCGTCTCCCGCAGCCGGCCCAGCACCCGGTCCCGCAGCGCCTTCTCTGAGCCGAAGCCGTTGCCCTCGTCCGCCTTGGATACAAAGCCCACTGCGCCGCCCTTGCTGGCCAGGAACTCCGAGCCGAGGTTGGAGGTCATGATGATCACCGTGTTGCGGAAGTCCACCATGCGGCCCTGTCCGTCGGTGAGCCGCCCGTCGTCGAGCACCTGGAGCAGCAGGTTGAACACGTCCGGGTGGGCCTTCTCCACTTCATCGAGCAAGACCACGGAGTACGGGTTACGACGCACGCGTTCGGTCAGCTGCCCGGCTTCGCCGTAGCCGACATAACCCGGAGGGGCTCCGACCAGTCGGCTGACGGTGTGCCGTTCGCCGAACTCGCTCATGTCGAAGCGCACCATTGCATTCTCGTCCCCGAACAATGATCCGGCCAGCGCCTTGGCGAGTTCTGTCTTGCCCACACCCGTCGGGCCGAGGAACAGGAAACTGCCGACAGGCCTTTCCGCGTCCCCCATGCCCGTTCGGCTACGTCGGACCGCCCTCGCGATCAGCGTCACGGCGTCGTCCTGCCCGACGATCCGCTGATGCAGTTCGTCCTCGAGCCTTGCCAGGCGTTCCCGGTCGTCTTCCGTGAGCCGGCTGGCCGGGATTCCAGTGGACCGGGAGATGACCCCTGCGATCTCTGCTTCACTGACGACAGCCCCGGCGGCGCCGGACGCCCCAGGTGCACTGGAAATCGCACCGGAAAGCTTCCCGTTCACTGCTTCGATCTCATCCCGCAGCCGCGAGGCCTCTTCATAGCGTTCCGCGGCGACGGCATCGTTCTTCGACTTTTCCAGGGCTGCGAGCTGCTCGCGAAGGACAGCCACGTCGGTCTGTGAGCCGAGTTTGAGGCTCAGCCGCGCACCTGCCTGGTCGATGAGGTCGATGGCCTTGTCGGGCAGGAAACGGTCCGTCACGTAGCGTGAGGAGAGTTCGACGGCGGCGCGGATCGCCTCGTCGGTGTAGCGGACGCCGTGGTGTTCCTCGTACCGTCCGCGCAGGCCGTCAAGGATCTGTACGGCGTCCTCGATGCTCGGTTCGCCCACCTGTACGGGCTGAAAGCGGCGTTCCAGCGCCGCATCCTTTTCCACCTTGCGGTATTCGCTCAGGGTGGTGGCGCCGACGAGGTGAAGTTCACCACGCGCCAGGCGTGGCTTCAGAATGTTTCCGGCGTCCATGCCCCCTTCCCCCGCGCCACCCGCTCCGACGACCGTGTGAAGTTCGTCAATGAACAGGATGACTTCCCCGGCGTGTGCACTGACCTCGTCCATCACCTTGGTCAGGCGCTCCTCGAAGTCACCGCGGTACCGCGTCCCGGCCAGCATGGCCGGGAGATCCAGGGCGATAACGCGCTTGCCGCGCAGCTGTCCGGGCACGGCGCCAGCAACGATCGCCTGGGCCAGCCCTTCAATGATCGCGGTCTTGCCCACGCCGGCTTCCCCGACCAGGACAGGGTTGTTCTTGGTGCGCCGGGCCAGGATCTCGATGGTCTGCTCGATCTCGGAACTCCGGCCGATCACGGGGTCCAGGCCGCCTTCGCGGGCACGCGCCGTGAGGTCGCTGCCGTAGCTGTCCAGGGTCGGGGTGTCAGACCCGGCGGCAGCTGCCTTCGGCCCTTCCGGCTCTTCGCCGGTGGGCGTGGCCCCACGCGGGACGGACTGCTCGCGCGGACCGGACTGCAGAGACTCGGGCGTCACCCCCGCCGCTGCGAGTACCTGCCCGGCCGAGGCCTCCTGATTGACGACGAGCGCGAAGAACACGTGTTCAGGATCGATGTAGGTTGAGCCGAACGCCCGGGCAACCTGGTAGGCGTCGAGTAGGGCGCGCTGGGCCGACGGCGTCAGGGCCAGCGTCGCTTCCGCGCTGGCGTTTGCCTGCTCCGGGAGACGCTCCTCGGCAGCCGTGGCGATGGCAGCAGGCTCCGCGCCTGCGTGGCGGATATAGCCGGCGGCCGGTTCCCTCTCGACCATGACACGCAGGATGTGCAGGGCGTCCACATGGATATGACCGTGTTCCGCGGCGAACTCCGCGGCACGCCCGAGCACCTCATGGGTGCGCCGGCTCAGCAGCCGGGTGATGTCCATCGGGTGCCCGGTGCCGGCGGCGCGCTGGCCCTGGAGGTAACGGGCAAGGAACTCGTCGAACGAGCCGTGACCGGACTCCGCCGGGCCAAAAAATGCAGGCATGAAACCTTCCAAAGAGAGTTGAGTGTACTTGACTCAACGTTGGAAGAAAGGATTTATTCCCCGGGGTATCAACGTCAACTGGACTGGCCGAGGCTGACGACGAGGTTGATCGCCACTGCGACCACGAACGTACCGAAGAAGTAGGAGAGTAAAGCGTGCCCCAGGGCGATCCTGCGGGAGGGAGTGGATGACTCGTTCACATTGCTCGCGCTGTATGCCATGCCGATAGAGAATGCTGCGTAGGCGAAGTCGCTGTACGACGGGTCCTCGTCCTGGTTGAAGCGGAAGCGATGGCGATCGTCGTGGTAGTACATCCGGGCGTACTTGAACGCGTAGACGGTGTTGACGAGGGCCCACGCGAGCACCACGCCGAGAGCCGCCAGGATCGCCGCGGCCACGCCGACGGCGTCCTTCTGCTGGCTGCGGATCAATGCAAAGACGACCGCCACAAGACTGACGAATGTCGCGCTTATGATGAGGGAGTCAACGAGCCGTCGAGACCGGCCTTCCTGGAGGGCGAGTTCACCCGTGGCCTCCGGACCAGCGGGCCACGCCTTCGTCCACGCCCAGACCAGGAAGACGCAGCCGGCGACAGCCCATCCGATCAGGGGCGCGAGTTCGGGAGCACCGAGCAACGCCGGAACGAGTGCGATAACGAGGCCGATGATGGCCGAGACTAAAGCCTTGTGATCTATGTGGGACATTGGAGAATTTGCCCTTCAGCCTCGATTGACCGCGAAGGGGTCCAGTGGCCCGCCGCCTGGGTCAGAGCGAATCTCAACATCACGGAATGTCTCAGGACCGACCGATTCCTTTGTGTTCACAAGGAACCGGGCGGTTCACTGTCCCCGATTGTACGCGGACATGCTCGGGCCCTTCATGATGGATTTCAATGAGTCAGTGATGGGCGTCCAATCTCGCGACATTTTGTCGTCTCATGCGCAACCGACATGGCCAAAAACCGCGACCGACCACTGCCCGCACTCACTTGGCAGTGAAACCGCGGGGACTTCGAGGCCCACCTGCGGGCATACTGGCCGTAAGAGCGGTTCGTATGCCCGCAGATGATCGGGCGTTGCGGGTTATTTGGCGGTATCCCCCTTGGGGCCGGCGCCGATGGACCAGACGCGCGGGGGAGTCGTGCCGTTGACGGCGTAGTCGCCCACGATGCGGGCCTTGAAGACCCACGGGTTGTGGCTGGCAGCAGTGCGGGCATTGCGCCAGTGCCGGTCCAGGTTCTTCTTGGTGCTCGTGCCGGAGGCGGCGAGGGCGTCAAAGATGTCCGAGGTGGCACGGGTGGAGAGCTCGGTCAGGATGACCTGCGCCTGGGCGGTTTCGAGTTCGGCCAGGTCGTTGAGGCGTTCTTCTTCCTCGGGGTTGTCCAGGAAGGCGCCGTCGTAGGCTCCCTGCAGCGCGCGGGCGGCACGTTCGAGGGTGGCTTCGGCAGCGTAGGCGCGGGCGGAGACCTGGCCGACGACCTGAAGGATTTGCGGGTCGGCGGCGAAGGAGTCGGCGTTGCCGTGGGAGAAGATCCTGGTGCGGTCGCGGACCTCGGCGGCGATTTCCCGTTCGGCGGCCTTGATGCTTCCGGCCAGCACGGCCAGGAGTACGGCTTGGTAGAACGCTGTCTGGTACTTGAATCGCGTGTCGAAGTCGATGACGTTTCCGGCCTCGACCTCTGCATCCGTGAACGTGCTGGTGCCGGAGCCTGTGGTGCGCTGGCCAAAGCCGTCCCAGTCGTCGGAGTGTGTGACCCCGGGCTGGTGGGCGTTGACGACGGCGATCACCTTGACGTCGTTATCGGTGCGCTGCGCGAAGGTGTCAATCCAGTCGGCGAAAATGCTGCCGGTGGAGTAGTACTTGGTGCCGTTAATCCGGAAACCGCCGGTGGTGCTTTCCGGGTCCGGGCTGACCTTGGTGATGACATCGCCGATCTTAACGGTGCCCACCTCGGTCCAGGAGTTGCCGGCGATCTCGCCCTTGACGAATCGTTCCAGCCACACGGCGCGCTGCTCGCCGGTGGAGACCAGGCGGTCCTCGACGAACGCGAAGTGCCCGCGCAGGGCCTGCGGAATGTTCGAATCGGCTGCGGCGAGTTCGGTGAGCAGGCGGAAGAGCTGAGGCAGGGAGGCGCCGGACCCGCCGTCGGACACGGGTACACGGAGGGCACCGAAGCCTGCCTGGGTGAGTTCCTTGATTTCGGCGAAGGGCAGCCGGTGGTCCTGTTCGCGGGCGCTGGCGCCTTCGGCAATGCGTGCGAAGATCGGACGGAACCGGTTGGCGAGGGTCTCGTAGTCGACCTGGTCGGTGGCGGCGGTTAGTGATGTCATGGGATTGCCTTTCGTGAACGCTGGGAGGGAATCGAATGCGTTGGCCGTTGGAGAACGTTTAAGCGGAAACGGGTTGGGCCGCTGCGGCTGGTACGGGGCCGGCAGGATTCCGTGGACCACCGGACTTGCTGATGGCCAGGGCCGCCGTGAACAGGCCGGCGATGACGACGGCAGTGATGCCCGCCAGGAACCATCCCGCCGGCCACGCGCCGGAGAGCCCCAGCAGCGCCGGCGCCGTCGTCGTGATTTGTCCTGTGAGGACGGCCGCCCAGCCGGTGAATGCCGAGAGGGAGGATTTTCCCCGGGCCAGGACAAAGAAGAACAGGGACCACAGGACCGCCCAGCTCAGCCACAGCACCGACAAGAAGGGGTCTTTTGCAATGTTGGCGGCAGAGTAGAAGACGGCGAGGAGAGCTACCAGGGCGCAGAACCAGCCGACCCCGGCCGACTCAAGGTTAAGCACGGCGTTGAGCCCGACGTAGAGGTACGTGATGCCGAAAAGGACGATGCCGGCAGCTCCCAGCAGCAGTTCACGGTCACCCCCGGCGGCAGCAGCCAGGAGCACGGCCAGCAGCAGCTGAAGGGTGCCGATGACGATGTTGAAGACGCCGCTGTCACGGGCCGGGATGCGGCCCAGAAGCCCGAGGCCGTTGATCAGGAGGGCAGCGCCCGAGAGGATCAGGCAGATATAAGACATGGAATATTTCCGTCCACGAGGACGCCACGCTGAAGCGGGGCTCGATGCTTGCCGCAGCGCTTTTGCGAAGCGGCCGGATCTTCACCTGGGGCACCCCACCACGAAGAGGGTTGCCGTCCAACAAGCCAGGGCTCAGTGCTGGAACTCTTGATCTGTAACTAGGACACTATGGGCGCGGGCCGGGCGCGACAAGAAAGTTGACCCCGTATGAAGGGAGGCAGTGAAGGCGCTGAGCATCTGCCGCGGGGATGAGGGAAAAGCCGGTGTCGTCCTGATCTTAAGCGGTGACGGGATAGCCATTGCAAGGAATCAGCTGGAAAGCGGATTCAGCAACAGCGCGGCGCGTGGTCAACGACTGCGACCAGTCCGGTTTCTCGCGGTTCCCACCGGCGCGGGACCGGTGGAGCCCCGGACCGTGAGGTGGGTGGGCATCACGGACCGGTTCCGGGTCCCGCCGCCCGCCAGGGGGTTCAGCTGGGCCAGCAACATGGACACCGCCACCCGGCCGGCCTGTTCAATCGGGGAGGCCATCGTGGACAGGGGAGGATTGCAGAAATCGGCGCCGAAGATGTCGTCGCAGCCCACAATGCTCATGTCTTCCGGGACACGGAGGCCGCGTTCGCGCAGGCGCTGGAGCATGCCGATGGCGATGAGGTCGTTGAACGCGATGCAGGCCGTAACTCCTCTGTGCACAGCGGCATCAGCGGCTGCCGCACCGGACTGTGTCTTGGGGGCGAAAGGTCCGAGCATACGCACATCCACTCCGCGCTCCTCGGCCGCCTCTGCCAGGGCAGTCCAGCGGCGGGTGCTGGACTGCGAAGTAAGCGGCCCGGCAATGTAGGCGACGTCGGTGTGGCCCAACGAGATGAGGTGGTCGAGGGCCTGGGTGGTGGCGGAGGGTGTGTCGATCAGGACTGCGGGCACCCCGGGGACGTCGCGGTTAACCGTGACCATTGGCGTCTTCGCTGCAGCGGCCAGCAGTGCCTCGTCACTGAGCCGGGAGGCAGCCACCACGATCCCGTCAGCACTCCTGCGCAGCTGCTCCATGGTGCTGGCTTCCACTTCATCGGATTCCTCCGTGTCCACCAGCAGCTGGGTGTATCCGACGGCCTTGAGTTGGAGCTGGGTACCCCGGATGAGGTCGAAGTAGAACGGGTTGGTGATGTCAGGTACCAGCACGGCCACGGCACCGCTCCGCCCGGAGCTCAGCGCCTTGGCCTGGCTGTTAGGAATGTAGTTCAGCTGCGCTGCGGCGGCCTCAATCCGCTGGCGCGTCCGGATATTGACACGGCCGGGGGTGGAGAGCGCCCGGGAAACTGTGGAGGCCGCGACGCCGCAGAGCGCAGCGACATCATGAATGGTGGGCGGGCGGTCCACTGCTGCTGGTCGCGTCGTAGCCACGGCGCTCCTCTCTGAACGTGTCGGCCGGGCCGTCCTGGCCAGCTTGAACGGGCTCGCCTGTGACTGCCACCACAGGGGTGGTCAGCCAAGAATGCCATAACTGCCCGCAGCGTGGCAACCGGTTGTCATTCGATGGCAGCCCTAGCTAAGCTGAAGCACACACCGTATGTGAACTGCCTCACCGCACTGGAGCCGGAATGCGAGCTGCCCGCGCGGCGGCCACGAAACCCAGGAGACCACGTGAGCACAACAAAAACCGCAGTCTGGCCGCTCTCAGGCTTCGGCGACGAGATAGATCCGGATCCCGCGGTGCAGGCCGCCGTATTGCTGGCGTTGGGCGCAAGCCACATCGAGGTTCGCAGCGCCTGGGGCACCAACGTCTCCGAACTGGAACCGCAGCAGGTTGCTGTGCTCAAGGAAATCCTCGACGAAAAAGGCCTGAAAGTTTCGGCCGTGGCAAGCCCCATCGGCAAGGTGGACGTGAGCCTGCCGATCGAACATGAGCTTGAGCGACTCCGCCAGATCATCTCCGTGGCAAACGGCCTGGAAACTAAATACATCCGCATCTTCTCCTTCTTCCGGGCCGATGGCCGGAGCGCCGCAGACATCCGCGACGACGTCATGGTCCGCATGAGCGCCCTCGCGGCGCTGGCCGCGGAGTCCGGCGTCGTGCTTCTGCATGAGAACGAAAAGGGTATCTACGGCGACACCCCCGAGCATGTCCTGGACATCATGAAAACGGTGGATTCCCCGGCGCTGCGCATCGCTTGGGACAACGCGAACTTTGTCCAGGTGGGCATCAAGCCCTACACCGAGGGCTACGCCATGCTGCGCCCTTACCTTGAGTACTTCCAGGTCAAGGACGCGCTCGCCGCCACGGGCGAGGTGGTGCCGTCCGGCGAGGGCGACGGCGAACTGGACTCCACCATCGCAGCCCTGAAAGCGGATGGCTATACGGGATTCGCCTCACTGGAACCCCACCTGGCCAGCGCCCACGAGCTCGGCGGCTTCTCGGGGCCCGCGGCCTTCGGCAAGGCAGCCCGCGCCTTCGCCGCGGTTGCCGCGAAAAACGGGGTTGCGCTCTCGTGAGGACCACAGCGGCAGTGATCGGCTGCGGCGACGTTTCCGCCGTGCACCTCGAAGCGCTGGCAAAGCTCGACGGCGTCACGCTGGCCGCGGTCTGCGACACAGACCCGCAGCGGCTGGCCTCCGCAACCGACACCTGGGGCGTCCCGGGCTACGCCAACCACCTGGCCCTCATTGAGGCCGTCAGGCCGGACGTGGTGCACATTTGCACTCCACATGACCAGCACGCATCGGTGGCCGCCGACTGCCTGGAGCGCGGCGTCAATGTCATCGTGGAGAAGCCGCTGGCCCACACCCTTGCGGAAGGCCGGCGCCTGGTCGAAGCCGCCTCGGCCGGCCGGGCGAAAATCGCGGTGTGCTTCCAGAACCGTTACAACGCGACGTCACAGGCCATGCACTCCCTGCTGTCATCGGGCGAACTGGGGGCGGTGAAGGGAGCCTCGGCAACAGTGATGTGGCAGCGCTCCGCCGAGTACTACCAGAACCGGCCATGGCGGGGGACATGGGCCGGCGGCGGGGGAGGGCTGTTGATGAACCAGGCCATCCACACCGTGGACCTGCTCCAATGGCTGGTAGGCGACGTAGTCGCGGTCACGGGCAACGTGTCCACCCGCTTCCTGGGCGAGGCCATAGAAGTTGAAGACACCGCAGAGTTCGTGGCAGAACATGCCAGCGGCGCCCGGAGCGCGTTCTATGCCACCCTGGCCAATGCCTTCAACGCACCGGTGACTCTCGACGTTGTCACCGAGAAGGCGGTGCTGAGTCTCCGCGGTGCCCTCACGGTCACGCACTCCGACGGACGCGTGGACATCGTTCCAGAGCGCACGGGCGGCTCCGGTGGCCGATCCTACTGGGGTGCCTCCCACGAGCTGCTGATCAGCGACTTCTATGCGCGCCTGCAGGACGCCGATCCGTTTTGGATCAGCCCTGCCGAGGCGCAAAAATCGCTACGCATCATCAAGGACCTCTACCGGCAAAGCTACCCGGAGTCCACCTACACATTCTCCTGAGCCGGCATGGAGCAATCCATGCCGCGGTTGGGTGCCCGGAGAGGCACGTCGGGCCCGACCCCCAGAAGCGGAAAACCTTGCCATTCTTGACAACCGGTTGCCAAGCGCGGCAACAGTCCGTACTCTGAATGTCACCAGGCCGGTGTGGCCAACACCACACCGGCCTTCGTCTGCAAGTCTCACGTTCGACAGATTCAGGAGCCAACAATGAAGTTAGGTCCCAAAACGGCAGCAGCCGCCCTTGCTCTCAGCGCATCCCTCGCCCTGACCGGTTGCGGCGGTGCTGCCAACTCCGGTCCGGCCGCCGCCGCCCCCACAGCACTGACCCTCGGCACTATCCAGGACGTACGTTCATGGGACCCGGCCCAAGCGCACGTCGGCCATGTCCTGCAGCCGTACCAGGCGGTGTATGACACGCTCATCCTGCGAGAGCCCGACGGCAAACTCAGCCCGATGCTGGCCACGGCGTGGAAGTACAACGCCGGCAACACCAAGCTCACCCTGGACCTGCGCTCGGACGTGACGTTCAGCGACGGCGCCAAGTTCGACGCCGAGGCCGCCAAGGCCAACATGGACCACTTCAAAACAGCCAACGGTCCACAGATGGCTCAGCTCGCCTCCGTCAAGGACGTGACCGTCGTGGACGCCGACACCATTGACGTCAACCTCACGGCGCCGGACCCGGCGCTGGAGTATTCCCTGAGCCAGGCCGCAGGCCTGATGGGCAGCCCCAAAGCCTTGGGCACCGAAGGCATCAAGACCGAACCGGTCGGCTCCGGCCCCTACGTGATGGACAAGGCGGCGTCCGTCAAGGACTCACAGACGGTTTTCACTGCCCGCAAGGATTACTGGAACAAGGACCTTCAGAAGTACCAGAAACTGACGTTCAAGGTCCTGACCGACCTCACTGCCCGCACCAACGCCCTGGTCTCCGGACAGGTGGACGCCACCCTCCTGGATCCCAAGAACGGCAAGCAGGCCGAGGGCGCCAAAATGAAACTGGCCGCCAACGAGGTTGACTGGCAGGGGCTGCTCCTCCTGGACCGTGAAGGTGCCAAGAACCCGGCGCTGGCGAACGTCAAGGTCCGCCAGGCCATCAACTATGCCTTTGACCGCAAGACCATCCTGGACCAGGTCATGCTGGGTCAGGGCACCCCGACGTCGCAGCCGTTCGGCAAGGCCAGCGGCGCCTGGATGGAAGAGCTGGAAAACTACTACGCCTACGATCCGGCCAAGGCCAAGCAGCTTCTGAAGGAAGCAGGCTTTGAAAAGGGCGTCATCCTGGAGATCCCGAGCGTGCCCGGTTTCGAAACCCAGATTTCCGTCATCACGCAGCAGCTTGCGGACGTCGGAATCACCCTCAAGGTCGGCGCGGCACTGACCAACACGTATACGGCCGATATCGCCGCGCAGAAGTTCACCACCATTTTCTTCTCGCTCTTCCAGGGCCAGCCCACGGTTGCCATGGACCAGATCGTCTCCACCAAGGCGCTCTACAACCCCTTCAAGAACAAGACGCCGGAGCTGGAGGCCAAGATCGCCGCCGTGCGCAACGGCGGCGCCGATGCAGGCAAACTGGCGCAGGAAGTGAACAAGTACGTAGTTGTACAGGCGTGGTTCGCTCCGCTGTTCCGCGTCAACCAGATGTACTACCACAACTCCAAGGTGAACGTGACTCCGCAGATCCAGCAGGCCGTTCCGTCCATCTACAACTACTCCCCGGCCAAGTAGGACACCATGATCAGGTTCATTGCGAAAAGGCTGGGCAGCGGGCTGGTGGTGCTGTTCGTTGTCTCGGCCCTCACGTTCTTCCTGCTGTACGTCTCCAGCGGGAGTATCGCCAGGAACATCCTTGGCGACCAGGCCACCGCGGAGCAGGTGGCGATGAAAGAACAGGAGCTGGGGCTGGACCAGCCGCTGCCGGTCCGCTACTTCTCCTGGGTAGCCGATGCGCTGGGCGGGAACCTTGGTGCCTCGTGGTTCACGTCCGAGCCGGTGGCCAACTCGCTTGCCACCCGGATTCCGGTGACCATGACCATGGTCTTCGCCGCAATGATCCTGATCGCAGTCTGTGCCGCACTCATTGGTGTTATCGCTGCCGTCAAACGCGGCTGGGTGGACAGGGTGGTCCAGGTTGGCGCCATCATCGGAGACTCCATTCCGGGGTTTGTGATCGGCGTCATCCTGGTCACCATCCTGGCCATCCAGCTGGGCCTCTTCCCGGCGACGAGCACCATTTCCCCTGAAGCCGGACCCGAGGCGTGGGTATATTCCATGTCCCTTCCCGTGATAGCCCTGCTGGTCAACGGCGTCACCGGCGGTGCACAGCAGATCCGCAGCGCCGTCATCAAGCAGCTTGAGCGGGACTACGTCCGTACCCTGCGCAGCCGCGGCATCGGCGAGCGGGAGATCCTGTTCAGGCACGTGCTGCGCAGTGCCGCCCCGGCCGGCCTGACGGTGCTTAGTCTGCAGCTGATCGGCATGCTTGGCGGTGTGGTCATCATCGAGCAAATCTTCGCCCTGCCGGGCATGGGTCCTCTCGCGGTCACAGCCACCGGCCAGTCGGATCTTCCAGTGGTGATGGGCGTCGTGATGTACACGGTGGTCGTCGTCATCGTGGTGAACCTGCTGGTGGACATTCTCAATGGCTGGCTCAACCCGAAGGTACGTGTGTCATGAGTGACTCTGTAGAAACCGCGGCCGTTGCCGCCCCTGCTCCCTCCCTCCATACCGGGCAGAGCGGCACAGTGGTCCGCTCCACTGTGATCCGGCGCCTGCTCAAGAACCCGCTGGGCATCATTGCGATGGCCATCCTGCTGGCGATCTCGCTGCTGGCCATCCTGGCTCCGGTCCTGGCACCTTTCCAGGAGAACTACTCCAACATCGCCAAGACGCTGGCCGCCCCGGACGCGGTGAACATTCTGGGAACGGACAGCGCCGGGCGCGATGTCTGGAGCCGCCTGCTGTTCGGTGCGCAGCTGACGCTCCTCTCCGCCTTGCTCTGTGCGGGCGTCGCCATCGCCATCGGACTTCCGGCAGGCCTGATCGCGGGCTATTACGGCGGCAAGTTTGAGGCAGTTTCCAACTGGATGGTCAGCATCCTCATGAGCCTGCCCGGCTTGATTGTGCTGCTGACGATCCGGGCGGCCTTCGGCCCCTCGGTATGGATTTCCATGATCGCGTTCGGCATCCTCATCAGCCCGTCCTATTTCCGGCTGACCCGCACCGCCGTCCAGTCTGTGCGCAACGAGCTGTACGTGGACGCCGCCAGGGTTTCCGGGCTTTCGGACCTGAGCATCATCGCCCGCCATATCTTCTCCGTGGTCCGGGCACCCATCATCATCCAGACGGCGGCCATTGCCGGCGTAGCCATCGCGATCCAGTCCGGACTGGAGTTCCTGGGCCTGGGCGATCCCACCAAGGCAACCTGGGGCGTCATGCTTTCGGAGGGCTTCAAGAACGTCTACCTGAACCCGACCCTGCTCTTCTGGCCGGCACTCGCCATGGCGTTGACCATTGGGGGGCTGGTCCTGCTGGGCAACGCCATCCGCGACGCCCTGGAAGACGGAGAAAAGGTCAAGCACCGCAAGAAAGCGGCCCAGCTGAAGGGCACGACGGCGGCACCCGCCGCGGCGCGCCCGCTACGCGCCGCTGGCGGGCGGCCTGTGGCCACAGTCAAGTCAGGCACGGAGCACCACCTCGTGAAGGTGACCAACCTCGGCGTCGGGTACCCCCAGGCCGACGGTTCCATCAAAAAGGTGGTGGATGACGTCTCCTTCCACGTGGACCGCGGCGAGATTCTCGGCATCGTGGGTGAATCCGGATCAGGCAAGTCCCAGACCGCGTTCTCCATCTTGGGTCTGCTTCCGGACAACGCCCGCATTGTGGCCGGTTCCATCCAGTTCGACGGCAACTACACCGTCGCCCCGGGTGAGGAGCGCGTCGATCAGGCACGGCTGTCCAAGCTTCGCGGCAAGAGGATCTCCTACATTCCGCAGGAGCCCATGAGCAACCTGGACCCCGCTTTCACCATCGGCTACCAGCTCGTGACGCCGATGGTGCGCGTCCTCGGAATCCCCAAGGAAGAAGCCCGCAAGCGCGCGCTGAAACTCCTGGCCGACGTCGGAATCACCAACCCCGAACGGACCTTCAGCGCCTACCCCCACGAGGTCTCCGGAGGCATGGCCCAGCGTGTGCTCATTGCCGGTGCCATCAGCTGCGAACCGGACCTGGTGATCGCCGATGAGCCCACCACGGCTTTGGACGTCACCGTGCAGGCCGACGTGCTCGACCTCCTGCGCGAGCTCCAGCGGCGGCTGAACATCGGCGTCATCCTGGTGACTCACAACTTCGGTGTGGTGGCAGACCTCTGCGACCGCGTGGCCGTCATGCAGAACGGCCGCCTCGTCGAGGAAGGATCCGTCCGCGACATCCTCCGCAACCCCAAAGAGCAGTACACCCGGACCCTGCTGGCGTCCATGCTCGAAGGCAAAACCCCCATGTCCATGCTTGTATCCAGCCAGAAGGAACCGGTCGCATGAGCACGTCGGAAAACGCCCCGCTCCTGACAGTAGAGAACCTGGTGGTTGAGTACCCCAGCAAGAAGTTCCGCGCTAAGCCGTTCCGAGCGCTCACGGACGTCAACATTTCCATCGGGCAGGGCGAGACGCTTGGCCTGGTAGGGGAGTCCGGTTCGGGCAAGACCACCCTGGGCCGTGCCGTCCTTGGCCTGGCCCCCGTGACTGCCGGAAGGATCACGTTCGAAGGCCGCGACATCGGCCACGCCACCCGTAAGCAGCGGCGGACCCTGAGCCGGGACCTCCAGGTGGTCTTCCAGGACCCGTACACCTCCCTGAACCCCGCCCTCGAGATCGGCGCCATCCTCGCCGAACCCCTCGGAGTGCAGGGCCTGGAGCAGACAGCGGCCAGGAAGCGCGTCAAGGAATTGCTCGACCAGGTGGGGCTTCCCTCGGATGCCATCCATCGCCTGCCACGGGAGTTCAGCGGCGGCCAGCGCCAGCGCATCGCCATCGCCCGGGCACTCGCGCTCTCACCGAAACTGATCGTTTGCGACGAACCCGTCAGTGCACTTGACCTGTCCACCCAGGCCCGTGTCCTTGACCTGTTCCTGCAGATCCAGAAGGACACCGGCGTTTCCTACCTCTTTGTCTCCCACGACCTGGACGTCGTGCGGCACATCAGCCACCGCGTGGCCGTCATGTACCACGGCCAGATCGTCGAACAGGGACCGGCCGCGGTGGTAACCCGCGACCCCGAGCACCCCTACACCCAGCGTCTCCTGCTGGCCTCCCCGGTACCCGATCCGGACCGGCAGGAGCAGCGCCGGGCCGATCGTCACCGGCTGCTGGAAAGCCAGCGGAATCAGCACGAACAGGCCGGCGCCGTCGCCTAGCAGCACGCGAACCAACCAGACCGGCAAAGCGGCCCTGACCGGGCCCGGAACATTACGGAGGAACAAGTGGCCACCATTGGCGTACAAGCGATGATGCTCAAAGAAAGCTTCACGGAACTCGGCGCGTTCGAGACGCTCCGGAAGGTCAGCGCGATCGGCTACAACGCCGTCGAAATCTCCCAGATCCCGATGACAGCGGAGAACGTCACCGAACTGGACCGGTCCCGCAGGGACCTGGGCATGGACATCGCGGCATTGTCGGTCGCAATGGAAACGCCCAAGGGCATGCCCGGCGATTCGCTAAAGGACCATTTCGACAAGATCATCGACGACGCAAAACGCCTCGACACCACGCTCCTGCGGATCGGGATGCTTCCCTTCCCGGCCATGAAGTCAATCGGCGCCGTGGTCGACTTCGCCAAACTGGCCAACGAGTACGCCGAGCGCCTGCAGGAGCACGGCATCGCCCTGTACTACCACAACCACCACATCGAGTTCGCGAAGTTCGACGGCAAATACATGCTGGACATCATTGCGGAGAACTCCCCGGCCATGGGCCTGGAAATCGACGTCCACTGGGTGCAGCGCGGCGGACTTGACCCCGTCCGGACCCTCGCGAAGTACGCCGGACGCACCGCCATGGTGCACCTGAAGGATTACCGCATCGGGGAGCTGCCCCAATCGGCCTTCGGGCTTCTTGAATCCGGCGACTTCGCGGGCTTTATGGCCGAGTTCAAGGACGTCGTCCAGTTCGCGGAAGTGGGCGAAGGCAACCTGGACTTCCCGGCCATCATCCCGGCCGCGCAGGCCGCCGGCGCCCAGTACCTGCTCGTGGAGCAGGACCAGCTGTACGGCCGCACCGTCTGGGATGCGTTGCAGACCTCGTACGACAACCTGGTGGCCATGGGCCACGCCGACCTTTTCTAACCATTGATGCCGGCTCTCCGGCTCCCGCAAGCCCAACCAACAAGAAAGGAAATCAAACTGTGAGTAAGAAAGTACGGCTCGGCATCATCGGCCTGGGCCAGCAGGGCGGTGCCTACGCCAAGTTCATCAAAGAGGGCCTGGTCCCCAACATGGAAATCGGTGCCATCTGCGATATCGATCCTGCCAAGAAAGAACTTGCGGCTTCGCAGTACCCTGACTCGCCGTTCTACGAGGACTACATCGCCATGCTGGAAAGCGGCGACGTCGATGCCGTAGTCACGTGCGTTCCGCACTTCCTGCACCCCGAGATGGGCATCGAGACGCTTAAGCGCAACATCCACGCACTGGTGGAGAAGCCCGCCGGCGTCTACACCAAGCAGGTCAGGGAGCTGAACGAGTTTGCAGCCAGCAAGCCCGAACTGTCCTTTGCGATCATGTTCAACCAGCGCAACAACCCGCTGTACCAGAAGCTCAAAGAGATCGTCGACGACGGCGAAATCGGCAAGATCCGACGCACCAACTGGATCATCACCAATTGGTGGCGTCCGCAGGGCTACTACAACTCCAGCGAATGGCGCGCCACGTGGGGCGGCGAAGGGGGCGGCGTCCTGGTTAATCAGGCACCACACCAGCTGGACCTGTGGCAGTGGATCTGTGGCGTGCCGAAGTCTGTGTACGCGAAGGTGGCCTACGGCTTCCGCCGCGACATCGCGGTCGAAGATGAAGTAACCGCCGTGGTGGACTACGGCGACGGCGCTACCGGCGTTTTCGTCACCGCCACGCACGACCTGACCGGCACGGACCGCTTCGAGATCCTGGGCGACCAGGGCAAGATCGTCGTCGAAGGCTCCAAGACCGCCACCGTGACCCGCCTCGTCAAGCCCGAACGCGAACTCAGCGACGGTATGGACATGGACGATGTCCGCAAGCTTTTCATGGGTGAGTTGAACCCCGAGGAGTACTACCACACCGAAGTCGTGGAGTTCGAATCCGCCTGGGGGGCCCAGCACTCCGGCGTCCTGGAGAACTTTGCCGCCAACATCCTGGACGGCACCCCGCTGCTGGCCCCGGGGTCCGACGGCATCAACGGCGTCCGCCTCGCCAACGCCATCCACCTTTCCAGCTGGACGGGCAGGGAAGTGGGCCTGGACTTCGACGAGGACGAGTTCCTCGCCGAGCTCAACAAGCGGATCGCCGAGGAAGGAAAGTTCCCCGAGCGCGTGTAGTCCGGAAACAACCGCGCCGGCAACCGATGGCGGCATGCGTGGGAACCGCCAGCCCAACCGACCAGCAGTTAGTGCCGGTTTGAACCTCAAAACGGCACTAACTGCGGCCGGGGCGGCGTGTTTCGTCGTTAGGATGGGGCGGTGACTGAACCCAACAAGCCGGAAGCGCCCACAGCAGCAGGGCCGGCCAAAAAGCACACCCGGGACGGGAAAAGCAGCCCCACCATCTACGACATTGCCAAGATTGCGGGCGTAAACCCTTCCACCGTGTCCCGTGCACTCAGTAAACCCGGCCGGGTCAGCGCCAAGACGCAGAAGCTTATCGAGGATGCCGCCGCCGAGCTCAACTACCAGGTCAACCCGTTCGCGCGGGCGCTGCCCACGGGGCGGACCAACACCTTCGGGCTCATCGTCGCCGACATCACCAACCCCACGTTTTTCGACATTATCCGCGGGGCGCAGACCACGGGCACGCTACGGAACTACACCCTCGTGCTGGCCGAGTCCGCAGAGTCTGGCGTCACCGAACTTACGGCGGCCCGCCGGCTGATGGCCACGGTGGACGGCCTCATCCTGGCAAGCCCCCGCATGCAGGACGACAATATCCGCGCGCTCGCCGACGACAAGCCGGTGGTGGTCATAAACCGGGAAGTCGATGGCCTGCCGTGCGTCGTTCCCGACGTAAACAAGGGCATCAGCGAGGCAGTGCGCAGCCTCGCCGCCAACGGGCATAAGAAAGTTGCCTTCGTCGCTGGCCCGGAAAAGTCCTGGATGTCCGCCCGCCGCTGGGAAGGCGTGCTGGCAGCCTGCGAATGGTCCCGGCTGGAGGCCGTGCGGCTGGATTCCACCAGGCCCACCGTCGACGGCGGCAGGCAGGTGGCGCGCGATGTCCGCGCCAGCGGCGTCACTGCCGTGCTGACGTACAACGACCTCCTGGCCATCGGGCTCATGCAGGAACTCCAGGCCGCGGGCATCGTGGTGCCGGACCAGATCAGCATCGTGGGCTTCGATGACATTTTCGGGGCAGACTTCACCACACCGCCGCTGACCACCGTCCGCTCTCCGCTGGGCGAGTGCGGCTCGGGCGCAGCTACCCTGTTGCTGGACCTCCTGCACGGCACAGGGGAACCTGCCGGCACCCTCCGCGTGGAAACCGAGCTGGTGCTGCGTGGCTCGAGCGGACGCCTGCTGCCCGCCGGCTAGCTCTCGCCGCAGGACGAACGGTCCGGCCTTGGCAATTCTTGGCAACCGGTTGACAAAACGGTCTTAAAAGCCGGACCATTGAGCTATGTCAGAGTCGATTGCCGCCAAACCAGACCGGCTCCTGCCCGCTGATCCCGGAACGCGCAGCATTGCGCGAGACCTCCTGCAGCGGGTCCAGGACCTTCCCATCATCTCCCCGCACGGGCACGTGGACGCTGCAGTCATCGAGCACAACAGCCCTTTTCCGGATCCCGCAGCGCTGCTGGTCAGTCCGGACCACTACGTCACCCGGCTAATCCATGCCAGCGGCGTTCCGATGGACCGGCTTCGCGACTCAAAAACCGCTACCGCTGATTCCCGGGCCGTCTGGCACGAGTTCTGCAAGGCCTGGCCGCTGTTCGAAGGCACTGCCTCCGGCTACTGGCTCCGCACTCAGTTCGCCACCGTCTTCGGTCTCCAGCACGAGATCACAGCAGACACTGCCGACGCCAGCTACGATGCGATTTCCGCCAAGCTGCGGGAACCCGGCTTCCGGCCCCGCCAGCTCTTTAAGGACTTCAACATCGAGGTGCTGGCCACAACGGACGATCCCCTGGACAGCCTCGCCAGCCACAAGGCGATATCCCAGGATCCCACGTTCCACGGCCGCGTCCTGCCCACCTTCCGCCCGGACGCCTACCTGAACATCGGCCACCCCCAGTGGCAGTCCAACGTGGACCGGCTTATTGCGGCAGCGGGCGACGGCGGCACCGGCTACGCCGGCTATCTCACCGCTCTGGAGAACCGGCGGCGCTATTTTGTGGAACACGGCGCCGTCTCCGCTGACCACGGCGTCCGCACGCCCGCAACCCTCAAGCTCGATGACAGCGACGCGGCGAAGCTTTTCGACCGTGCGCGCTCCGGCGAGGCCACGGCCCGGGACCGCGACGACTTCGAGGCCCACATGATGTACCAGATGGCCCGGATGTCCGTTGAGGACGGCCTGGTCATGACCATCCACCCCGGCTCCTACCGCAACCACCACGAACCTACGTTCAACGCCTACGGCGCGGACACCGGCCATGACATCCCCGTGGCCATCAACTACACCGAGGCGATCCGACCGCTGCTGCAGGACTTCGGCACTGCCAAGGACTTCCACCTGGTGCTCTTCACCCTGGATGAGACCGTGTTCTCCCGCGAACTCGCGCCGCTGGCGGGCTTCTACCCCTCCGTGTACCTGGGAGCCCCGTGGTGGTTCCTGGATGCGCCGGACGCCATGATGCGCTTCCGCTCTGCCGTCACAGAGACCGCCGGATTCTCCCGCTCGTCCGGCTTCATCGATGACACCCGCGCGTTCTGCTCCATCCCTGCACGCCATGACGCCTCCCGCCGGATTGAGGCCTCCTTCCTGGCCAGGCTTGTCGCGGAGCACCGGGTCAGCGAGGAACGCGCCCACGAACTGATCGTCGACATCGTCGACGGATCACCCAGAAGGGTCTTCAAACTGTGAGCACTGAACTGCAGTCCCCAACCACAGCCGCCGTGGGCCTTCCCCAGCTGAACCGCAGCCTGCGGCCAGCCGCCAAGGCCCCGGTCCGCATTGTCCACCTGGGGCTGGGAGCCTTCCACCGCTCACATCAGGCCTGGTACACGCACCAGGCGGGCGACGCCGCCGGCTGGGGCATCGCCTCATTCACCGGCCGCCGCCCCGACGCCGCGCTGGCCCTCGCGGAGCAGGACGGCCTGTACACCGTGGTGGAACGCGCCGACGGCGGCGACTCGTTCAGCGTGGTCAGCAGCATCGTGGAGGCGGTTGACGGGGCCCAGGTGCAACGGCTGGCCGGGCTGGTTGGCGCCCCCGCCACGGCCGTCGTCACCCTCACCATCACCGAAGCCGCATACAGGCTCGGCGTCGACGGGCAGCTGGACCGGATGGCTGCGGACGTCGTGGCAGACCTTGCGGCGCTGGAGTCCGGAACTGAAGCCCCTGCGACGCCGCTGGGCCGGCTGGTGCTGGCCCTGGCCGCCCGCAGGGCTTCGGAAGCCGGCCCGCTTGCCGTGGTGTGCTGCGACAACCTCTCCGACAACGGCACCGTGGCGCGCAACGCCGTAGTGGGCATGGCGAGGGCCTGGGACCAGGGCCTGGCCCGAATGGATCGGCGCCACTGTCAGTTTCGTCAGCACCTCGGTGGACCGGATCACTCCGCGCACTACGGAGGAGGATCTTGCTGCCGTGGAAGCCCGCTGCGGCTACCGCGACAATTCCCCGGTGGTGGCCGAACCCTTCTCAAGCTGGGTGCTCAGCGGGGACTTCCCGGCGGGACGGCCACGCTGGGAAGACGCCGGTGCCGTGTTCGTCGACGACATCGAACCCTACGAAAACCGCAAGCTGTGGCTCTTGAACGGCGCGCACTCGCTGCTGGCCTACGCAGGCCAGCTTCGGGGACACGCCACGGTGGCGCAGGCCCTGGCCGATCCCGCATGTCGGCGGGCCGTTGAAGCGTTCTGGGACGAGGCCGAGGCAAGCCTGTCCCGAGGGGAGGGAGCTACCGTCGACCTGCAGATCCCGGCATACCGTGCTGCCCTGCTGGCGCGCTTCAGCAACGCCCGGATTGCCCATCATCTTGCGCAAATTGCAACGGACGGCAGCACCAAGCTGCGGATGCGCGCCGTTCCGGTGCTGCGGGCTGAACGCGCGGAGGACCGGTCCGGGGCCGCCGCTGCGCTCATGATCGCGGCGTGGGTGGACTATTGCGCGTGTGCCACCGCAGTCCAGGATCCGCTGGCTGCAGACATCGCCGCAGCCAACCGGCTCAGCGGTGCCGAAAGGATCTGCGCGCTGCTCAGGCTGGTGGACCCGGTTATGGCCGCGGACGCTGCCGTCGTTGGCCTGGTTGAAGACCTGTGCGGAACGTTCGGGGAGCTGGCTGTCTCCCGGTAGCGTCCTCCGCGCACGCACCGCTGCCCGGTTCCCCTTGCCATAGGGAGCCGGGCAGCGATGTTTCCCTGAAGCGTCAACTACTGGCAACCGCTTGCCATTTGATTGCCAAATGACTAGGATTACAACACGGGCAGAAACCCGGCGCACCGCCGGTCCTCCCGAAAATCCTCCGGCTCAGCCCGCAATGACGCGATAGGAATCCCGCAAATGCTCAAGCCCCAGGCCAGCGAAACCCGCGAGTTGGTCAACCTCGACGGCATCTACCGCTTCAAGGTGGATTTCGACCGTACCGGCCACGCCCAGGAATGGTTCAAGAAGGCGCTGGAGACCGACCTGGAAATGGGTGTTCCGGCCAGCTACAACGATGTCTTCCCGGACAAGGCCATCCGCGATCACGTGGGCTACGTCTGGTATCAGCGCGAGGTGCGGGTTCCCCGCGGCTGGGCGGGGGAGCGGATCCATGTACGGCTCGACTCCGCCACTCACGAGGGCATGGTCTGGGTTGATCACGTGCTGGTGGCCGAGCACACCGGCGGTTATATGCCGTTCAGCGCCGACATCACCGAGCACGTGCCGCCGGGCCAGGTTTTCCGGTTGACCATCTGCGTGAACAATGAGCTCACCCAGGCCACCATTCCGCCGGGCAGCATCACCGTTACCGAGGACGGACGCCGCCAGCAGAGCTACCTCCATGATTTCTACAATTACGCCGGGCTGCACCGCAGCGTCTGGCTTTACAGCACCCCTGCCCTTACCGTGGACGACATCACGGTGGTGACAGGTTTTGAGGGCAACACCGGCAGCGTGGATTACAGGGTCGCCACCGCCGGCGGCACCGGAAACGAGGCCATCAGGGTCACGCTCCGCGATGCGGACGGCGCGGAGGTCGCCGCGGCTGAAGGCGCCCACGGCGCCCTGGTGATTGACGGCGTCGTGCTCTGGAAGCCGGGGGCGGCCTACCTGTACAGCCTCACCGCTGAGATCCACGACGGCGGCCGGCTGCTGGACAGCTACACCCTCCCGGTGGGAGTCAGGACAGTTGAGGTCAGGGGCAAGGAATTCCTCATCAACGGCGAACCGTTCTATTTCACCGGCTTCGGCATGCACGAGGACCATGTGGCCATCGGGAAGGGCCACAGCAACGCGCAGATGATCAACGACTTCCAGCTCCTGGACTGGGTGGGCGCCAACTCCTTCCGCACCTCGCACTACCCCTATGCCGACGAAGTCATGGAGTTTGCCGACCGCCACGGCATCGTGGTGATCGACGAAACCGCCGCCGTCGGGCTGCACCTGGGCTTCGGGGCCGTCTTCGGCGGAATCGCGAAGAACACGTACGTCGAGGGCGGGGTGGACGGCAACACCGCCGAGAACCACCGCCAGGCCATCCGGGAGCTGGTGGCCCGCGACAAGAATCACCCCTCCGTCGTCATCTGGTCCATCGCCAACGAGCCCAACGGCTCGGAAGAAGGCGCCCGCGAGTACTTCCAGCCGCTGGCCGAACTGACCCGGCAGCTGGACCCTACCCGTCCCGTGGGTTACGTCAACGTCATGTTCGACACCCCGGACAAGGAACTGCTCGGCGACCTCTTCGACGTCATCATGCTCAACCGCTATTACGGCTGGTACCTGAACAACGGGGACCTGGAGACAGCTGAGCAGGTCCTGGAGAAGGAACTGCGGGAATGGGAAGCCAAATACGGCAAACCCATGATCATGACCGAATACGGGCCGGATACCATGCCGGGCTTCCACTCCATCTACGAGCAGCCCTGGAGCGAGGAATACCAGGCCGCTTTCCTGGCGATGTACCACCGGGTTTTTGACCGTGTGGACGCCATGGTGGGCGAGCAGGTCTGGAATTTCGCAGATTTCCAGACGTCCAACGGCATCATGCGCGTCGACGGCAACAAGAAGGGCGTCTTCGCCCGCGACCGCCGGCCCAAGCCCGCCGCCTATGCCCTCCGCCAGCGCTGGACCGCGCTGGCCGGCATCAAGAACGGCAGCGACAAGAAGATCACCAACCCCTAGCATTTTTCACTATTTCTGGCTGCCCCCGGGCAGACACTTGGGTAAAGGAGCCCACCTCATGAAAAAGCTGAACAAGCTCAGCATCATCGGCTACGGCGCCGGCGATGCCGCCAACAACCTCGCCTTCACCACCGCCACCATGTTCCTGCTGGTCTACTACACCGACGTTGCGGGCATCTCCGCGGCAGCGGCAGGCACACTCCTGCTGGCGGTGCGCGTCTTCGACGCTTTCGCTGACGTGTTCGCCGGGCGGGTGGTGGACCGGGCCTTCAGCAAGCGCTTTGGCAAGTTCCGTCCCTTCATCATGTTCGGCTCCGTTCCACTGCTCCTGCTCAGCGTGGCGACATTCTCGGTGCCGCAGCTCGGCGAGTCCGGCACCCTGCTGTACGCCTACGTCACCTACGCGGCCCTGGGCCTGGCCTACAGCCTGGTCAACATCCCCTACGGCTCCCTGGCCGGTGCCATGACGCAGGACCCGGGGGAGCGCGCCAAACTCGGTTCTGCCCGCATGATCGGCGCACTCCTGGTGGGCTCTGCCCTGGGCATCTTCGTAGCCCCGCTGGTCAAGCCGGGAGCCAACCTCCAGGGAACATTCACCACCATCACCCTGGTCTTTGTGGTCATTGGGACGGCCCTTTACTTCTTCACGGTGTTAACAGCCAAGGAACGCGTACACCGGAACGTCCCCAACGTCACCTTCAAACAGAGCATGGACACGCTCAAAGGCAACAAGCCGCTGCTGATGCTGTGCCTGAGCTCCTTCTTTTTCCTCACCGGCTACCTGGCGCTGACCTCGGTGCAGCTCTACTACCTGCGCGACGTCCTGGGCCGGCTGGATTTGTACCCGGTGCTCTCGATCGTCCAGCTGGTCCTTACTTTCGTGCTGGCCGGATTCATGCCCGCACTGGTCCGCAACGTGGGCAAGAAGCGCGTGTACATCTACTCCTCGCTGCTGACCGTCCTCGGCGGAGCCATCATCTTCCTGACCCCCGCCACGCAGGTCTGGGTCGGCTTCAGCGGCCTGCTAATCAGCGTCCTGGGCGTCCTCGCCGTCAACATCGTCGTCTGGGCGCTGGAAGCCGACACCGTGGAGTACGGCGAATGGAAGACCGGCGTCCGCACCGAAGGCATCACCTACGCGTTGTTTTCCTTCACCCGCAAGACCGGGCAGGCAGTCGGCGGAGCCCTCGCCGCTTACGCACTGGCCCTCGGCGGCTACAAATCGGGCGCCACCCAGACAGCGGAGGCTGTTTTCGGAATCCAGATCGCCGCCGGCGCCCTGCCCGCCGTCATGACCATCCTGGCCGTCCTGGTCATGTCCAAGTACAAACTCACGGACGCCAAGCACGCCGAAATCCTGGCCGAGATTCAGGCCCACCGCGTCAGCGATGCCGCCGCCGGCACGTCCACCATCGGGACTGCCCCTGTTGTCGCGACTGCCAGCCTGGCTGCGCCTCAGACCACCAGTTCCAACTAAGTCCCTCACCGCTGCCACTACATGCCCTTGCCCTTGCTTTGAAAGGATCTGCCGTGAAAATCATTGCCGCTGAAGTCTTCGTGACCAGCCCGTCCCGGAACTTCGTGACTCTTCGGATCACCACCGAGGACGGTGTCACCGGTATCGGGGATGCGACGCTGAACGGGCGTGAGCTCGCGGTCGCGGCGTACCTGAAGGAGCACGTTGCGCAGTTGCTGATCGGAAAGGATCCGCACCGGATCGAGGACACCTGGCAGTTCCTGTACCGGTCCTCGTACTGGCGCCGCGGCCCGGTGACGATGGCCGCGATCGCCGCCGTGGACATGGCGTTGTGGGACATCAAGGGCAAGCTGGCGGGCATGCCGGTGTACCAGCTGCTGGGCGGAGCGTCGCGGAACGGGCTGCGTGCGTACGGGCACGCCTCGGGCTCGGATCTGGAGTCGTTGTTTGATTCCGTGCGGGAGCATCTGGAGCTGGGCTACAAGTCGATCCGGATCCAGACCGCGGTGCCGGGGATCAAGGCTGTGTACGGGGTGGCGGCGCAGGCGCAGGCCTCGGGCGAGCGCTATGACTACGAACCGGCCGGGCGCGGGGCGTTCCCGCTGGAGGAGGACTGGGACACCCGCGCCTACCTGCGGCACCTTCCGACGGTGTTCGAGGCGGTCCGGAACGAGTTCGGTCCGGAAATCCCGCTGCTGCACGACGGCCACCACCGGATGACCCCGATCCAGGCCGCGAAGCTCGGCAAGGCGCTCGAACCGTACGACCTGTTCTGGCTGGAGGACTGCACTCCTGCGGAGAACCAGGAGGCGCTGCGCCTGGTCCGGCAGCACACCACCACGCCGCTGGCGATCGGTGAAATCTTCAACACCGTGTACGACTACCAGACCATCATCAAGGAACAGCTGATCGATTATGTCCGGGCCGCCTCGACGCACTTCGGCGGGATCTCGCCGCTAAAGAAGGTGATGGACTTCGCCGCGCAGTACCAGATCAAGTCCGGCTTCCACGGGCCCACGGACATTTCCCCGGTCGGGTTCGCCGCGCAGCTGCACGTGGGCCTGGCGATCCACAACTACGGGATCCAGGAGTACATGCAGCACTCGGACAAGACCAACGAGGTCTTCGAGCAGTCGATGACGTTCGTGGACGGTTACCTGCACCCGGGGAACGAGCCGGGCCTCGGCGTCGAGTTCAACGCCGAAGCTGCGGCAGCCTACCCCTACCAGCAGGCCTACCTGCCCTACAACCGCCTCGTCGACGGAACGGTCCACGACTGGTGAGCACGACAAACACCGAAACCAGCAGCAAACCCACTTCCGGCGGACAGTCGAAGCTCCGCGTCGTCGTGATGGGCGTGTCCGGCTGCGGCAAGACCACCATCGGTGATCTCGTTGCCCGGCAGCTCGGCGTACCCTTCCTCGACGGCGACTCACTCCACCCGGTGGAGAACGTCGCCAAGATGGCGGCCGGCACACCCCTGACGGACGAGGACCGCTGGCCGTGGCTCGCCACAGTCGGGACAGAGCTTCGGGACGCGGGCGACGCCGGTATGGTCCTGGCTTGCTCCGCGCTGCGGCGCAGCTACCGCGACGCCATCCGTGAACAGGCGCCGGACACCATTTTCCTGCACCTGCATGGCACCAAGGAGGTGCTCAGCCAGCGCCTCGAGGGCCGGTCCGGTCACTTCATGCCGCCCGCGCTGCTCGAATCCCAGCTGGCAACGCTGGAACCGCTGGCGGCCGACGAGGCCGGAGTAGTGGTTGACATCGCGGCTCCCGTCCAGCAGGTGGTGCCGGAGGCCCTCGCGGGGATTGCCGCCGTCGGACCTTCCAGCACTGGAGGTTCCGGCGCTGCCAGCACCCAGGTCCGGCAGTTCGACGTCGACCTCCAGGCTGCGCCGTTCAACCTCGACGACGCCGCCGTGGCCTGGGTGGAATCCACCATCGCCAGCATGAGCCTCGAAGAGAAGATCGGGCAGCTGTTCATCAACCACAACAACGACTACTCGCCGGAGTACCTCGACGGCGTGCTGGAGAACTTCCATGTGGGGGGCATGCGGTACCGGCCCGGCCCCGCAGCCGCCGTGCAGGAACACATCCGCTACGCGCAGTCCAAAACCCGGATTCCGCTCCTGGTGGCCTCAAACCCGGAAATGGGCGGCGCCGGCAGCTGCGACGATGGAACGTTCGTGTCCACGCACCTGCAGGCCGGATCGCACCCGGACAAGTCCATCGCCCGCCAGATGGGGCAGGTGGCCGGCGTGGAAACCGCGGCCCTAGGCTGCAACTGGGCGTTCGCCCCGATCGTGGACATCCACTACAACTGGCGGAACACGGTCATCTCCACCCGGGCCTTCGGCAACACTCCCGAGATCGTTGTGGAGCGCGCCAAGGAGTACTTCGACGGCATCAGCGAATCCCCAACGGTGTGCGCCATGAAGCACTTCCCCGGCGACGGCATGGACGAGCGCGACCAGCACGTGGTCACCTCCTACAACACCCTCGGCTACGAGGAGTGGAACCGGACCTACGGGCACGTGTACCGCGAGATGATCGATCACGGCGTGCAGTCCATCATGATCGGGCACATCGGGGCGCCGGAACTGTCCCGGCACTTCCGCCCGGGCATGGCGGACGCTGACATCCTGCCCGCCACGCTGTCGCCGGAACTGCTCCAGGACCTGCTCCGCGGCGAGCTGGGCTTTAACGGGCTGATCCTGACTGACGCGTCGCAGATGATTGGGTTGACGCAGGCGTTGAAGCGCAAGGATCTGGTGCCGGCCACCATCGCCGCGGGCTGCGACATGTTCCTGTTCTTCCGCAACCCCGCGGAGGACTTCCAGTACATGCTGGACGGCTACAAGTCCGGGGTCATCACCGAGCAGCGCCTGCACGACGCGCTGCGACGGATCCTGGCGCTCAAGGCCTCGTTGGGTCTGCACCGCAAGCCTGCCGCGGAGCGGGTGCCGCCGGCAGAAGCACTGGCTGTCATCGGCAGCGAGGCGCACCGGGCCATCGCCGCAGAGATCGCGGACAAGACCGTCACCCTGGTGAAGGACACCGCGAACAACCTGCCGATCACGCCGGAGACGCATAAGCGGATCCGCCTGTATGGCATCTCCGGTGGAGCGGACTTCACCCGCGCTGACCCGCTGGCCTACCTGGACACGGTCAAGGACGAGCTGGAAAGGACCGGCTTCGAGGTACACCTGTTCAAGACAGCAGATCAGCGCGAAGCCGCGGGGGAAACCGGCTTGAACTTCATGTCCGTCATCTCGGAGGAAGCCACCGGCGACTACGCGGAGAAGTATGACGCCGCGTTCGTGTTCGCCAGCGTCAAGGGCTTTGCCCAGGAAGCAGCGATCCGGATCAAGTGGTCCACTCCGATGGCCGCAGAGATCCCGTGGTACGTCACCGAAGTCCCCACGGTGTTTGTCTCGCTCAACCAGCCCAACCACCTCATCGACGTGCCGATGGTCAAGACCGCCATCCACGCCCACGCCGGAACCCGGGAGGCGATCCGGGCCACCATCGAGAAGATCTGTGGCAAGTCGGAGTTCCAGGGCACGTTCAACGAGAACGTGTTCTGCGATTCCTTCGATACCAGGCTGTAAGAAGTGCGCCCGGAGCCAGGCGCTCCGGGCGCACGCTAAATCCCCTGCGACCGCAAATACCCGGCCCGGCCCCCGATATGGAGATGCCGGGCCGACGTCGTCAGGCCCTTTACGGGCCTCGGACACCGCGTCTGCCGGAACCGGCGCACCGTTGTTGGTGTGCTGATCTTTGTGTCCCGCGGACCGACCGCCTGCCCTCGCTGCGAGCGGAACGAACAGGAAGGCCAGGGCGGCGACGACTCCCGGGATGGCAAAGAACAGGAAGTTCATCGCCACCGGCAGCTTGAGGGTCAGCAGAATACCGCCGAACGTCGGCCCCACGATCGCGCCCATCCGACCGACACCGGAGGCGAGTCCGATGGCCGTCGAGCGCATGAAGGACGGGTAGTACTGGGACACGAACGAATAGGAGATATTCTGTGCCCCCATGGTGCAGGCGCCGGTGATGGCCACGAGTAGCAGGAGCACAGACATATTGTCGCCGAAGCCCAGGAGTGTCAGCGAGGCGGCGGAAATCACGAACATGGGGACGAGTACCCGTTTGACGCCCCAAGCGTCCGCGAGCCTGCCGAGGACCAGGGTGCCGACGATGCCACCCACATTGAGGACGATCGTGAAGGTCAGGCTTGAGTTCAGCGCATACCCGGCCTCGACCATCAGCTTGGGAAGCCAGGTGGTCAGTCCGTTGACCATCAGCAGGCACATGAAGAAGGCAACCCAGATCATGAGGGTCCCCAGCGCACGGCGGTTCTTAAACAGCGCACTGACGGGGCTGCCGGGTTCCCGCTCCTGCAGCCCGGTGAATTCCACTTCAGCGGGGAGGATGGCCTGGCCGCTAATCTTGGACAGCGCGGACCGAAGCTCCCCGATGTTCCCCTTCTGCAAGAGCATGGCGGGGGAGTCGAGGAAGTATTTCATCATGAACGGCAGGAAAAGCAGGGGAAGCGCGGCAACCCAATAGATACTCTGCCAGCCGAACGCGGGCAGGAGGAGCATGGCGACGAAGGCTGCAAGGATTCCGCCAACCGAGAAGAAGCACATCACCACTGCCACCATGGTGTTGGCGCGCTTCCTTGGCGCGTAATGACGGTAGGCAGGATGCCGCCGATCCCGAGGCCGCCCTGCCCGGAGGACCGAGAACTCAGTCGGTCCCGGCGCGAAGCCGCTGAGGGCGGTGGCGGCGCTGAAAAGGATGATGCTCGCGGTGAGGACCTTCTTCCGGCCGAACCCGTCCGCCAGGATCCCGAAGAGGATGGCGCCGACCATCATGCCCACAGGTCCGTAGCTTCCGATGGCGCCTGCCTGCACGGGCCCAGGGACCACTGTTTCATCAGGACCGGTAGGACCGATCCGTAGACCACCAGGTCATACATGTCGGAGGTAATGATGAAGCAGGCCCAGAAAAGCATGCCCGCCTGAAAGTGGTTGAAGCGGGCTTCGCCAATGAAGTCCCGAAGATTGATGCTGCGGCCAGTCCCGCGCCTATGCTTATGAAATGGAAAGTGTGGACCGGACGTCCGGGTCGGCAGACGTCGCGGCTCTTCGGGATGTGGCCGTCTCAATCATCGACATCTCCTCCGACGTCCGACGGAAGTCGCACAATGAAACCGGTGTCCGGCCGCTCTCAAACGGCCTGCTGGAAATCCTCCGAGTGATCGAGAATCACCCGGGCATCACTGTCGCGGAGGCGGCAGCCCGCCTAGGGAGGCAATTCAGCAACGTTAGCGTTCAGCTCCGTGAACTGGTGGCCGCAGGCCTTGTCACTCGGATCCGTGATGCTGCCGACAAGCGCTACGTCTCCCTTCATCCCACTGCGGAGTCGCAGCGGATTAAAGTGCTGCTCGAGGGCGCCTGGGCCGACGCCCTTGCCACGGCCAGTGGGCGGCTGTCGCCCGAGGAGCGTGGGCAGATTGCCGCCTGCCTCCCGGCGCTGCGGCGACTCGCCGCAATTCTCGCCGAGCCGGAGTAGGCCCTCCTAGATATTTTGCTGCCGCGTTACCCCGGGCGGAACCACACCGGTGGGGGATGCCGACGCCGTGCCCCCGATCGTGCGTCCTCGGCTAGGGCCCACCATTCGACGTCCACGTGCCGACCTGGAAGCCGAGATAGTTATACTTGTATAACCATATTCGTTAACCCAGGAAAGAAGTATGTCTGTGGCCTCCGTATCCGCCTCCCTCGAAAGCGGCGCTCCTCCTTCTCGCGGCCAGGGCAAACCTGCGCTGACCCTCATCGCCGTGTGCTTCGGCCTCTTCATGGTGGGGCTCGACTCCACCGTCGTTCACATCGCCAACCCGGCAATCCAGGCCGACCTCCACGCCACCTTCGGCGAGTTGCAGTGGGTCATTAACGCGTACCTTCTCGCGCTTGCTGTCTGCCTTATCCCGGCGGGCAAGCTCGGCGACCGCTTCGGCCGCAAGAAGGTCTACATTCTGGGTGTCCTCCTGTTCGCTATCACCAGCGTTGCCATCGGCGTCATCGGAAGCATCGAAGGCGTGCTGGTATTTCGCGCTCTGCAGGGCGTGAGCGCAGCGCTGCTCATGCCGCAGACCATCGCTCTGCTGAGGTCAACGTTCTCAAGGGAGAAATTCGGCATGGCGGTTGGTATCTGGGGCGGCGTCTCGTCCGTATCCATCGCTGGCGGCCCTCTGGTAAGCGGCATGTTGGTACAGAGCGCGGGCTGGCAGTGGGTCTTCTACATCAACGTCCCGATTGCTATAGCGGGTGTCGTTATGGCAGCTCTGGTTGTCCGTGAAACGGCTATCGAAACGGGTGGCCGCATCGACTTTCTCGGTATCATCCTGCTGGCGGGAGCACTCTTTGCTGTCGTCTTCGCCGTGGTTCAGGCTCAGGGTTGGGGCTGGGGGAGCGCCGCAACGATCGGCGTGTTCGTCGCCGCCATCGTGCTGCTCGCCCTGTTTGTGATCGTCGAGAGCCGTGTGGCCAACCCGCTCCTCCCGCTGGATCTCTTCAAGTCGGCCGGCGTCAGCGTTGGTGGTCTCGTGTTCGTTGCCAACTTCTTCTCGATCCTTGGCGTCACGTTCCTGCTGACTCTGTTCCTGATGAACTCCCTGGGCAACAGCACCGCCACGGCTGGTCTGATGATGCTGCCGATGAGCTTTTTCGCGATCCCTTCCGCACCCATCGGAGCGTTGCTCACGGCGAAGATCGGCCCCCGCAGGGTCGCCGCAATGGGCCTCGGTCTGATGGCGGCAGGCCTGGCGCTGCTGACCTTGGTCGGTGTCGACACGCCCTACTGGATGACGGCGGTGCCGTTCGTGATCATCGCGTTCGGTTCCGGCTTCGCCATTCCATCAGGCGCGGACCTCATCGTGGGAGGCGCGCCGGTGCACCTGGCCGGTGTGGCCAGCGGTTTCCAGACCACCTGCATTCAGGTCGGAGGCGCTATCGGTACCGCAATTCTGTCCGCAATCGTCGCTGGCCAGGTGATCCCCGCCGTGGCAAAGACAAGCCTTCCCGCCGGCGCCATCGAAGGGGCATCCGCCGGAGTTGTTTTCGAGGGGTTCCCCGGCGTGAACGGTGCTTTCGTCGACGGAATGCACCTAGGACTATGGGTCGCCGCAGCCTTCTGTGCGGTCATCGCCGCATTGGTTATTGGCGCAATACGCGAGCCGAAGCACCACAGCGTCGGGACGGTGCTCGAGGAGTCCGCCGAAGCCCTGACCGGCCATCGCTAGGCCGTCCTCGTAGCACCAATGAAGGCTCCGTCCAGCGGACGGAGCCTTCATTGGTGCTCACGGAACGGAGATGCGGTCCACTTGTGGAACATTTCCGCGAGTGCGAAGGGTCATTTCTTGTCAGCTACTCGACCGCTTGGTGGTGAAGGGCAGGACGAGCCGGGACGGGTGGGCAGCGTCGCGGTAGATCTTATGGGTGACAGGCCGGCCCACCGGCAGGTGGAAGGCGTCGGGGGGCAGCAGGGCGTTGTGCTCGTCGGCCAGCGGCTCGTCGTTGGACAGTTCGACGGTGAGCGTGTGTCCGGCTTTGAAGGTGTTGGCGAACGGGTAGAGCCGCAGCACGTATTCCTCGATCGTGCCGGGTTCAACCGGAACGGAGCGGGTGTGCGGGTGGACCGGGCTGCCCTCGGTGCTGCGTTCGTCGAGTTCGCGGTGCGAGGCTTTGAGGTAGCCGCTGGTGATGAGCTGGCGCTTGCCGTTGGGCGCGTAGTCCCACAGGCGCAGGATGAAGTTGGAATCCGGTTGGTCGATCTCGGCGAAGATGTGCGCGGCACCCGTGCCGATCATTTCCGTGTCCTCCTCGAAGGGCGGGGTGGACCAGCTGAGGATCTCCACCTTGTCCGTCACGGTCAGCGGCGCCTGGTAAAAGCCATCCGGCACGGCGTATTCCGCTCCCATCGGCTCCGGCCCGGTCGCGAGCTTGTGACGCGGGCGCAGGTAGAGCGGCCTGTATTCGACGTCCTTGGGCGGCCACTGCTCTGCGGTCACCAGTTGGCGGGAACCTTCCACAAAGACGCTGACTGCCGGCCCATCCATCACGCCGTTGTCGATGCCCTTGATCCAGTACTCGTACCACCGGAACATCTTGTCGTGCTCCTCGATGAAGGCCGCGACTGCATCGGCGGGTAGGGGCCGATGTCCAGCTTCTTGGGCCCCTTCAGCTCCTTGAACAGTTCGATCGTGCCGTCCATGGTCCAGCCGCGGCCCTGGTCGATCTGCAGCCAGACCGGGATGTCGATGTTCGGGGCGAGCGTGATGGGGTTGCGCTCCTCGTACCAGTCCCCGTCCAGTTCGTTCATGACGATGTCGAACCAGGCTTCGTGGTTCTTCGGGTAATGCAGCACGTGGACGAGGTTGGGCCAGGCGGCGACGTCAGGATCCTCAAGGCGCTTGGCGACGAGTTCCTTAAGCTCCGCGGGGGAGTACTTCTCGATCATGCGGGACTTGACGTTATCGGTGAAGGCCCAGCCGGAGTCGCCGCCGCGGCCCTCGCGGGCGGCGCGCGGCATGAACCACATGATGCCGCCGTGGTAGGTGGTCTCGTAGAAGTCGTAGTGTCCGCCGGAGACGAAAATCGCCTTCAGGTGCGGCGGGCGCTCGGCCGCGGCCAGCACCTGCATGGAACCGAAGTAGGAGATCCCCACCATGCCGACGTTGCCGTCGCACCATGGCTGCTCCGCGACCCACTCAATGAAGTCGTACGCGTCTTCGCCCAGCGAGACTCCGCCGGCGTTGTAGTTGCCGATGTGCTCACCGCCGGAGTGGCCGGAGCCGCGCAGGTCGCCGATGACGTGGACGTAGTCCTCCTTGACGATCCGCGCGATGTCGCCCGCCTCGATGCAGCCGTCCCACATTGGGCTGGGGCGCCGCTGCGGCGGGGTGGTCAAGGCCAGGGCCTGCAGTTCCTTGCCGTAGGGGCTCAACGCCACCAAGGCAGGGCGGGGCTTGTCCTCGGGACCCTGGTAGGCGTCCGCAGCGAGCTCGACGCCGTCGCGCATGGGAACCCGCAGTTCTTTGCGCACGGCGATCTTTTCGCCACCGGCGTCCAGTAGCTGGAAGTCATCCATGAGTGCTGATCTCCTCATTTTCTGTCGTGTGGTCCGACGCCGTGCGATAGCCGTGGAGCGTCGTGAAGAACGGGGACGGCTCCAGGCCGGGGTCTGACTCGTAGCCGAGCTCCGCTGCCGCCCGGGCGAAGGGGGAATACGGCGAATCCGTCTGCTGAAGTCCCTCGGCCAGGCAGCCGCAGGCCGCCTCACGGACGCGCGCCTCGACCGCCAGGCTCTCCTGAAGCGCTTCCTTCGCCTGGCCGGCGTCGAGCTCCACGCCGTACGGTGTGCCGTCCGCACGTCGGTACGGGTGACCAAGGTAGAGGTGGCGTGGCCGGATCTCCTCGCTGAGGTACTGGAGGCTGGAGCGGTAGCCGGCCGGGTCGACGAATCCTGGGAAGCCGTTGGCGGCACCATGGACCTGGACAGCGTCGCCGACGAACACGTCGTTTTGGCCGTCAAGGACATAGGCGACCGATCCGCGGGTGTGGCCCGGGATCGAGTGGACCGAGACGGCGACGTCGCCGCCAAGGGAAATAGTCTCCCCGCCGCGCACCAGCAGGTCCGGCTCCATCTCGCCCGAAATCACGGCCTTCGTGGCAGCGGTCAGCCTTGCTTCGCCGTCGGGGTCCTGCAGATACTTTCCCCTCCCCGACAGGTATTCGTCCACGTGGGCGCGGCGCGAGCGCAACAACGGGGCGTCGGCCTCGTGGATGACCACCTGCGCGCGGCGTCCGGTGAGCTCCCACAGGGCATATGCGCCCCCAATGTGGTCGATGTGTCCGTGGGTCAGCAGGATCCAGCGGACGTCCTCGATCCGGCGGCCGATTGCGGCCAGCGCCGGCGCCATGCCTTCGGCGGGGGAGGACGCGATCCCCGTATCGACAATCGCGGGTTCGGGGGCGTCTATGAAGAAGCTGTAGAGACCGAACCGCCCCCACGGCGAGATCAGGGGGTGGACGTCGACCGGTTTCATCATTGTCCTGCGCCCCCGCTGGTCCCGGCGCCCCTGCCCAGGAACCCGGCCGCCTCTTCGAACACATCGTAGAACTCCGGAATCCAGGAGAAGTTCTGGACAAAGCCGTGGTTGGCGCCTGCATAGCGGCGCACCGACGCTTCCACGCCCGCATCGGTGAGCCGCCGGCCGTAGAGCTCGCCTTCGTCGCGCAGCGGGTCGTGCTCGGCAGTCACGATCAGGGCCGGCGGCAGGCCGGAAAGGTCCTGACGCTTAATGGGGGAGACCAGCGCATCCGCGGGGTCCGCCCCGCTGTCCAGGTAGAAGGAGTTGAATGGCAGCAGGCCCGCCGTTTCCAGCCCGTACCCTTCAGCGTTCTCCCGAAGCGACTGGTAGCGGTCGACGTCGAAGTCCAGGTCCAGGGATGGGTAGAACAGGATCTGGTGGGTGATGGCGTCGAATCCGGCGTCGTGGGCCTTGGCGGTAACGGCGGCTGCAAAGTTGCCGCCCGAGCTGTCACCGGCGACGGCGAGGTTCTTTCCGTCCCACTTCAGGGTTTCGCCCTGCTCCGCGGCCCAGCGGACCACGCCGTAGCAGTCCTCGAGCCCGGCCGGGAAGGCCGCCTCGGGCGCGAGGCGGTAGTCCACGGAGATGACCCTGTGGCTGGTTTCCTTGGCCAAAGAACGGGCCACGTGGTCGTGCGTGTCGAGGCTGCCCAGGAAGAAGGCGCCGCCGTGGAAATAGACAAGGAGGCCGTACGCGTCCGCCTCCACCGGCGTGTAGATGCGGACGGGCACCTCGCCCGTCGCCGTCACAGCCGTCGCGTCCTCGACCAAGTGCAACGGGAGTCGGTCCTCGACTGGCGGAACCTGCGCGGCCTCGCCGGCGCGCATAGCCTCGGGATTGAGCGGAGAGCCGTCGGGTGCCGGCAGGGTGCTGAGGATTTTGGCGATTTCGGGATGGATGGTCATGGGGTTAGGCCTCCACCTGGACGGGCTGCTGGGACTTGGGCTTCTGACCCGGGAAGACGTCGTTGACCTCTTCCTCGCTCCACCCCTGTCGTGAGATCCGCTGCAGTTCGTCCGTCACCGGCTTGCGGGTTGCCTGGAACAGCGCCAGGGCCTTTTGGACCGAACCGGCCTGGGCGAGTGCGTCGGCCAGTGCTCCGGCGTCCTCGATGGCGGAGTTCGCGCGCCTGGCCCTGGTGGTGCAGCATTGAGTGCGCCGCATCGCCCATCAGAACCACGGAGTCGGTGTGCCAGGTGTCCACTGGGTCAATGTCATAGACGGCGCGGATGTTGACGGTGCTCATGTCCAGGCCGCGGGCAATGGCTACGATCCGCTCATCGAACCCTTCCACGGTCTTCAGGAGTTCTTCCTTCGTGATCGCCGGTGCCCAGGTCCCGTCCGGGTTCAGGGCGGTGATGTCGAAGGACATCTGGTTGCGGTGCCGCAGCGGCAGCAGGTAAACCTTGGTGCCCTTGCCGATGTACATCCGCAGGTTGTCGTCGACGACCATCCCGTGGGCGTCGTCGGCGGAGATCACCACCCGGTAGGCGTGCTCGCCGGAGAACACCGGGCCCTTGTCGCTGAAGAGCTGCTCGCGCACTGTGGATTTGATGCCGTCGGCACCGACCACCAGATCGGCCTCTGCTCTCTCGCCGTTGGCAAAGGTCAGGACGGAGCGGGCGCCCTTGTCCACGATGGTCTCCAACCTGTGGCCGAGCTGCACCATGCCCTCTGGAAGCACGCTGAGCAGGGCCTCGATGAAGTCGCGGCGGTGGATGAGGTACGTGTGCTTCTCTTCGCCGAACTCCGGCCAGCTGTCCTTCATGATCGGGTCGCCTGTGGCCGTGAGGATTTCGAAGAAGTCGCTCGCCGAGCTCACCTTGGCGACCGCGTCGAAGATTCCCCACTGGCGAAACCGGGCCATCGTGGCGGGGCGCAGGCCGATGCCGGCGCCCACTTCGCCCATCTGGGGAGCCTGCTCGTAGACCGTGACGTCCGCACCGAGCAGGCTCAGGGCCTTGGCCGCCGCAGCGCCGCCGTAGCCTGCGCCGACGATGGCGATCTTGAGGTTCTTGATCTCTTCTGCCTTCATGGTTTCATCTCTTTCTTAAGTCTTTCGTGGCCCGGGCCGTGCCTGCTGGAACGGGTAAGTTGTGTTGGCCTGTGCCCGGCTCAGGCGTGCAGTGACAGGAAGTCGGCCGGGTTGTCCTGGAGCAGCAGTTTGAGGGTGGCGTCGTCGATGCCCGCCGCCCGCATGTCGGGGATCATGTCCTCGAAGATGTAGTTGATGGTGTGCCCCCTCACGCCGGGCCAGCCCAGCGGGCTACAGTTTGCGTCTGCCGAGACGAGGAGCTTGTCTGCGTAGCCTTTCTCCACGAGGTTGACGAAGTGCTGCATGCGTTCTGCGCGCTTGCGGCCCCAGAACGGCGGATCCGGCAGTTCCAGGTCGTACCCGAAGGTGTCGAAGCCGATCCGGCCGCCCTGCTCGTAGATCCAGTCGTGCGGAGTGATCGGTGCGTTCAGGCCGTCGTCGGCGTGGCCGAACAGCACCCGGTCCAGCGGCAGGCCCTCTTCGTTGAAGATTGTCACGGCCGGTTCGGGGTCAATGGCCAGGTGGGTCAGGATCGGTGCACCGGTGACGACGGCGGCGCGCGCCGCGGCCCGGTATATGCGCTTATCCAGGTCGGTCATCCGGCGGCCGCGGCTCACGCCGACCTTGATGACGCCGGCCTTGGCACCGGTATTGCCGATGCCGACGGTGATCTCGTGGATGAATACCTTCGCGAGGTAGTCCACGCTGGCGCGGGAGAAGTGCGGCAGTGCGGTGTCGCCGCCGACGAAGCCGGTGCACGCCACGATGTGCACACCCGTTTTCTGCGACAGGGACTTGTAGTAGTCGACGTCACGGCCGTTGCAGATGCCCGTGGCGTCCACGAAGGTGCCGCCGCCGTATTCACGGAACTTCCGCAGCTTCGGCACGGTCTCCTCGTAGGCCTGCTCCGGGGACTTCCACCACTTGGTGTCCAATTCGGACCCGGGCATGCCGTAGCCGATGTGTTCGTGGACCGCCACGATTTCCAGTTCTTCGGCCGGGATGGTTCCCAGCACTGTATTGACCTTGGTCATGCGTTCACCTCGGAGGTTTGAAAGGTTGGTGTCTGGTGGCCGCGGCGCGCTGAGCGCACGGTCAGCAGCTTGCGCGGGTTGTCCACAAGGATCCGCCGGGCGTCGTCTTCGCTTAGGCCCTGGGTCTTGAGGAGCGGCACGAACGTGGCCAGGACGTGGCTGTAGGGCAGGTTGTACTCCGGCAGGCCCTTGGCCACGCCGATCGAGTTGCCCGAAAGGATGATCTTGTCGGCATGGCCGGCCTTGACGAGATCAAGCACCAGGTCGGCGCGCTCGTGGTCGGTGAGGTAGTCCGCGTTCTCGTTCAGGCCGACATGGTCGATGCCGACGAAGGCTCCCCGGGCCGCCACCTCGAGCGCGGCACCTTTGGCGTCACTGCGGTCCAGGTCGCCGACGAGGACCCGGTCGGCCCCGATCTGCTCGTCCAGGACGATGTCCAGGTCGTGCAGGGCATCGGCTCCGAAGCGGATGGAGACCGCGATGCCGGTGTTCTTCGCGGCGCGGGCGGAGCCGCGGAAGAGGCTTTCCTCGGTTGGGGTCATACCGGCACGGTCTGCGATGGTGGTGACGATGCCGGCGGCGGCGCGGCGCTCCACGCGGGGGACCACCATCCCCTCGCTGACCTCTTTGCCGAAGAGTTCGCTGAACTTTTCGGCCGGCCACGGGGTGGGCGGGTTGGCCTGCGGGGTCAGGAAATATCCGCCGAGTTCTTCCTCGGGGCCCATGCCGGTGGAGGCGATGATGTGGACGCCGGTGGAGCGGGACAGTGCCTCGTAGAGCTTGAGGTCGCGGCCGTGGAACATGCCGGTGCTGTCGACGACGGTGCCGCCGCCGTGGTTGCGGAAGTCGGAGAGCTTGGTGGCCAAGGTCTCGAAGATCTCGGCCCGGTCCATGGAGATGTCCGGGGCGTACTGGGCGCCGGGGAGTACGGACAGCAGGGCCTCATGGACCGCGACAACTCCCAGTTCGGAAGCCGGGACTGGACCCAGGACCGTGTTGACGGTTTGCCCGGCGTTGGCGTCAATCGCCTCGCCGTAGCCGGGGGGTGTGGGGTGACTCATGTGGCTTCTCCCTTGGAGTTCCGGTGCTGTGGGCAGGAGCGCCGCGGAGTTCGGCCGGGCCGTTGCTCCGTTGCGGTGTAGCCAGCATCACACAATGCTTTACATTGTGTCAAAGATGTAATCGGAGCGTATGGCGATGCGCGGCTCGCACGGTGCGTTTATGAAGCATACGTTGCGTACGCGCCCTTGACAGCCTGTAAAGCTTGCTCCAAGCTGTGGTGAACGCCACACACACTTCGAAACAAAGGAGTTTCATCGATGAGTCAGACGCCCTCGATTTCGAGCCGCGGCTCGGTACGGGCCACATTCGTCGCCGCCTACAGTGCGGTCACGCTGGCCCAGATCACCAACGCCCTGCCAGGCGCCCTCAACGGCACCTTCGCCGTCGAATTCCACACCTCCGGCGCGGGGCTGACCTGGATCGCAGGCATGTTCATGATGGGCATCGTGGTGTTCGAGCTGAGCTGGGGGCTTCTGGGCGACATGTTCGGGCGCAAGAAGCTGCTGTACGCAGGCGCCGTGGTCAGCGTCGCGGGGTCGATCTTGGCGGCACTGGCGTCCACCACCGAAATGATGATCGCGGCGCAGGCGGTCGGCGGCATCGGGGCCGGCATTCTGTTCCCGATTTCGCTGTCCATGATCGCGGCGATCACCCCGGACCACCGCGCCCGGGCGAAAGTGATCGCGACCTGGGCCGGGTTCCTCTCGCTGGGCGCGGTCATCTCTCCCACGTTGGCAGGCCTGACGGCTGCGGCCTTCACCGTTCCGGGGGCCGGGCCAGGCGCACCTAACGCCTTCAGTGGTTGGCGTGTCGCCTACTACGTCGCCGCCGCGATCGCCGTCGCCGTTCTCATCGTTGCGGTCCGTGCGAAGGATTCGGCAGCCGCCGAGGGGCGCAAAATGGACCTGCCAGGTCAGGCGACGCTCGCGCTGGGCTTGATCGCTGTCCTTTTCGCCACCGTGCAGGCGGTCGACGCCGGTTTCGGCAGCGCCGAGGTGATCGCCAGCTACGTCGTCGGCGGCCTCCTCCTGGCGGCCTTCGTCGTCATCGAGATGCGTAGCCCGCAGCCGCTGATCCACCTGTCGCTGTTCCGTAACAGTGCCTACTCCATCACCGGCATCGTTGCGGTCACCGGCATGTTCGCCTTCCTTGCCGTCTGCTTCAGCACCAGCGTCGCTGTCGGCGGACTCGCCCTCGCCGAAGCCTGGCAGGTCGGCGTGCTGTTCGTGTTCATCCAGGGCCCGGCCTTTGCGTTCATCCCGGTGGTGGGCTGGCTGATCCACCATGTGGCTCCGCGCTGGGTGCTGACGGCCGGGTTCGGTTTCATGGCCGTCTCCGCCTTCTGGCTCTCGACGTTCGCCCTGGGTACCCCGGAGGCCTTCGGCGGAACTCCGTGGACGGCGTTCATTACCCCGCTCCTGCTGTTGGGCATCGGGTTCGCGCTCACGGTCGGATCCATCACCGCTGTTGCCATCAACACCGTCCAGCCGCACCACATCGGCATGGCGTCCGCCACCACCAACCTCCTGCGCGACCTCGGTTTCGCGCTGGGACCCGTGATCGGCTCAGCCATCGCGTTCGGGGTTGGCGCCAGCGTCTTCGCCGGTCCCCTCACCGGGATCCTCGGCGGGGCCGGGTTGCCTGCCACCGCTGTAGCCGGGTTGTCGAACGTCCCGCCGCTGGGCTTCCTCTCCGGCTGGGACGGCGTGATCGCGCAGTTCTCCGGCCAGGCAGCGGCCGGCGGCGCACCCGCCCAGGCCGTGGACGGCCTGGTCCAGGCCCTCGGTACCGTGAAGCAGCAGATCCAGGGCGCTGCAGGGACATCCCTGGGCCACGGCTTCCAGACTGTCTACCTTGCCGCGGGCATCGCGGCGACTCTTTCCGCCGTGCTCACCCTTTTCATTTCCGCCCGGTCCTCGGCACCCACGCCCGACGCGACCGCTGAAACCGCCGAAGCCAACGCCGAGGCCGCCGTCTGAGTCGAACGGCCCGGCAACCGACCATGCAACAAGGAGAACACCATGACTGCACCCATCGAATCCGACATCGACATCTGGGATGACGACATCCTGGTCGACCCGTACCCGACCTACGCCTCACTCCGTGAGCAAGCCGGTGTGGTCCACCTGCCCAAGAACGACCTGTACGTCCTGACCCGCTATGACGCCATCCGCGATGCCCTCGGAGACCCGGAAACCTTCTCATCCACCAGCATCGGCTTCAACCCCATGGTGAACGAGGCACTGCAGGGCACCTCGCTGGCCTCCGACCCGCCCCTCCACACCCAGCTCCGCGCCACGCTGTCACAGAACCTCACACCGCGCGCGCTCCGCGGCCTGAAAGTCGTCATCGACGATAAGGCTGACACGCTGGTCGCCGAGCTGGCCGCCGGCGGCAGCTTCGAAGCGATCGATGCCCTGGCCCGCGCCTTCCCAATCGAGATCGTTGCCGACCTCATTGGCTTCCAAGGCCACGTCAAGGACAACATGCTCCGCTGGGGCCAGGCCGCCATGCAGGTCATCGGGCCCCTGAACCGGCGCACGCAGGAGAGCTTCCCGATCGCCGGCGAACTCTACGGCTGGTGCTCGTCCGTCACCGCCGAAGACCTCACGCCCGGCTCCATAGGCCGCGGCATTTTCGACGCCGAAACCCGCGGCGACATCCCGCAAGGCGCTGCCGGGCACATCATCCACCAGTACCTTGGCGCCGGCGTCGACACGACCATCGCGTCGATCGGCAACATCATTGCGCTGTTCGGCCACCACCCCGAACAGTTCGAGCTGGTCCGGGAGAACCCGGAACTCGTTCCCGCAGCCTTCGCCGAAGTGCTGCGCTACTGGGCCCCGGTCCACATCTGGGGCCGCAAGGCGACCCGCGACGTCGAAATCGACGGAGTCACCATCCCGGCAGGCGCCCAGGTGGGCATCCTCTTCGGCGCCGGCAATTGGGACCCGCGACATTATGAGAATCCGGACATTTTTGACATTGCGCGCAACCCGGTGGACCACCTCTCCTTCGGCTACGGCCCGCACGGCTGCGCCGGCCAGGGGCTGGCCAAACTCGAAGCGCACGCCATCATCGAGGCCCTCGCCCGCAGGGTAAAAACGTTGACAATCGCGGATGAGGTCCGGGAGCCGAGCAACATCACCCGAAGCGTCGAGCTGCTCCAGGTCGAAAAGGTGGTGGCAGCATGAGGATCGAACTGGACCGTCCGCGCTGCGAGGGACACGGCCTGTGCGAGGAAGCCGCACCGAAGCTGATGCACCTCGATGACGACGGCGAACTGGTGATCGATGTTCCCGACGTCGACGGAGCCGACCTCGATGCCGCCAAGGTGGCAGTCCGGGTCTGCCCGGTTGCCGCGCTGCGATTGGCCGCCGCCTGATGATGCGCCGGATAGTGGTGGTCGGCAACGGCATCGCCGGACTCACGGCCTGCGACTCGCTTCGCTCGGCGGGCTTCGACGGTGAGCTCACTGTCGTGGGCGCCGAACGCCACCATCCCTACAGCCGCCCGGCCCTGTCCAAAGCGCTGCTCCACGACGCTGGCGGGAAGAGCGGTGATGACGCACTTCACGCACACGAGCTCCCCGAGCCGACCCACGAAGCAACCGCGCTGCTCGGCGTGAGCGCCACGGGCCTCGACGTCGAGGGCCGGCGGGTTCTCCTGGACGGAGGCGGCGACCTGCCGTATGACGGCCTGGTCATCGCCTCCGGTTCCCGGGCCAGGCGCCTCGCAGCCGGGCAAGGAACAGCAGGAACGGGCCCGGACGGTGGCTCCCCGGAGTTCACCCTGCGCACCATCGAGGATGCGGTCCGTCTCAAGGAACGTGTCGCCTCGCGCACCTCGGTCATCGTCATCGGGGGAGGGCCGCTCGGCATGGAGGTCGCGTCCGGTTGCCTGCACTCAGGCTGCGAGGTCACCCTCGTCGCCGATGCCTCGCCATTGTTGCATCAGCTCGGCGGCTATCTGGCCGATATGTTCACCACTGCCGCCATCCGGCGCGGCCTGCGGGTGGTCCGCGGGGGCAAGGCCCGCCTGGTCGATCATGGTGCCGGGGCCAAGGTAGTCCTGGCCGACGGCACCGAACTCCACGCGGATCTTGTGGTCACCGCCGTCGGCGATGAGCCGAACATCCACTGGCTGGCCGGTTCAAGCCTGCTCAGCGATGGCTCGCTGCGCGTGGACTCGCGAGGGCGGCTGCGGCCGGAGATCGTGGCCGCCGGCGACGTGGCGTCGTTTCCCACGCACCGCGGTGTGCAGAGGGTTCCGCTGTGGACGAGTGCGATTGACCAGGCCAAGGTTGCCGCCGTCGGACTGCTGCAGGGCGACGCCGCACCCGAGTTCAATTTCCAGCCCTACTTCTGGACGGAAGGCTTCGGGTTGTCCCTCAAAGCCGTCGGCTTCACCCCGGTGGCGGGTGTCCCGGACTATTGCCAGCCGGGCGCGGACGACGGGTCGGCGCTGCTTCGCTGGGCCAACCCGGACGGTTCCGGGACCGCAGCCGCGGTCAACTACCGGATCCCGGTGCCCAAACTGCGCCGACTGGCTGACGCGGGTCCGGCGGCGTGGAGACCCGCGTCGCCCGCCCGGGTTTGACGTCCTACACCGTTAGGATTGATCCATGTCGTCGTTGCGAGAAGCCCAGAAGAAGCTCACCCGCGACATGATCGTGGAACGGGCGCTTGAGCTCTTCACCGAGAAGGGCTACGCCGGGACCACCATCGACGAGATCGCGGCGGCGGCCGGCACCACCAGGGTGACCTTCTACGCTTACTACCCTTCGCGCAGTGATTTGATGCGGGACTTTATGGCGCGCGTCAATTCGGTACTGGACCGCGCGGACGGCCCGGAGAGCGGCTCCACCGCCGCCGACCTCGTCGAGGTGGTGCGTGCCGGCGAGCTGCCCGGCATCCTTGCCTGGTTGGAATCCAGGGCGGCGCTCTGGCCGGTCTTCCGCCCCTACCTCGATGTCCTCGACGAGGCCGCCGCCGTCGACCGTGAGGTTCGCACCATGGTCGAAAAATGGCACGAGGAGGTCATTTCCGACCTGGTCCGCGGCATGCAGCTCGCCGGACGATTCACCGAAGAGACGCGCCACATCCGCGGAACCCTGGCTTTCACCTCGCTCGACTACGTGGCCACGCTCTGGACGCGGCGCAAGTTGGAACCAAACCGCGAACACGCCCTGGAGGTACTGTCCGAGAGCTGGTACCACCTGCTCTGCGACGAAGGCTGAAACGTCGGCCGCTGACAGCGTCTGCTAGACCGGGATAGCCCCCTCCGTGAGGGGGCTATTCCGGTCTACCAATTTGTACGAGTGCCGGCTCAGATCCACTTCGGGGCGGCCGGAACCATTCCGTTCGAGGTACCGGGCCCTGTCGCGGTGACGCCGCCGCGGCCGCGGCCGGCGGCCCATTCGACGACGGCGGCCAGCGGTCCGGAGACCACGGTGGGGGACGCCGGCGTCGTGTCCCCGAATGTCAGGCCGCGGTCCGTGACCTTGACTATCAGTCCCGCATCGGTCCCGCGGGTTTTCCAGGCTCCCGTGATGTCCTGGAGCAGCCGCTCCAGGACCGGGACGGGGATGTCCCGGAAGACGGCGCCGTTGTCCAGGTCCACAGCGTGCATCCAGACTTCCCGGCTCCGCATCCAGACGGTTTCGGTGGCGGGCACTTCCCGTCCCTGGATGGTGCGCACCTTGTGGTGCCAGGCGTCCTCGGGCAGGTCCCGCCATTCGACGTTCAGGTGCACGGCGGAGTGGTCGAAGAGGTGCCGCAGGGCGATCGGGCTCAGCGTGGTGCCGAAGTTGATTTCATGGTCGCGGACCTCGGCGGAGGGGTACATCGGGGTTTCAACTCCGGTGGCCGCCCACTCGACCAGCCGGGCGATGGCCCGAGCGTTGTATCCGATGTGCGCCGTGATGTGGCGGCGCCTCCAGCCCGGCAGCAGCGAACCGCCGTCGAGCTCCGCGTCGGAGAGCTCGCTGAGCTTGCGGGCGAAGAACGCCGTGCCGCGGCGCGCCTGTAGCAGGGCCGCCTGCAGTTCGGGGTCCGTCGTCTGGTCGTGGCGGGCAACCATCAGGCTTCCTTGACCACGCGGTTCTGCAGCTGGCCCAGGCCCTCGATGGTGGTGACCAGGAGCTGGCCTTCCTGCAGGTAGCGCTTGGGGTCCTGGGCGTGGCCGACGCCGCCGGGGGTGCCGGTGGCGATCACGTCGCCCGGGTTCAGCGTGATGATGGTGGAGATGTAGGAGACCAGGAATTCCGGGGTGAAGACCAGGTCGCCGGTCGGGGTGCTCTGCTGGACTTCGCCGTCGACTTCAGAGGTCATCAGCGGGCCGGCGGTGAATTCGTCCTTGGTGACCAGGGCGGGACCGAACGGGGTGGACTTCTCCCAGGTCTTGCCCTGCAGCCACTGGATGGTGCGGAACTGGTAGTCGCGCATGGACACATCGTTCAGGACGGTGTAGCCGGCGATGTGGTCCGCGGCATCGGCCTCCGGGATACGGCGTCCCTTTTTGCCGATCACGACGGCGAGTTCGGCCTCCCAGTCGACTGCGTCGGATTCCTGTGGGAGGGCCAGGTCATCGTTGGGGCCGATCAGGGATTCGGCGTATTTGGCGAACAGGGTGGGGTGCTCGGGGACTTCCCGGCCCATTTCCTTAATGTGGTTGCGGTAGTTGTGGCCGACGCAGATGATCTTGCCGGGCGCGGGTACCACGGCGTCAAGGTCCGCACCTTCAAGCGGGTGGGTGACTCCGGCCGCAGCTGCGGCCGTCGCTTCCCAGTCCGCGGTGCGGAGCAGCTCGCCGACGTTGGCGAAGCCGTCGATCTCGGTCAGGGTGCCGCCGTCCTGGCGTACGGCTTTGGTTGTGCCATTTCCGGTGCGGAGGGTGAGGAGTCTCATGCGTTCTTGCGTCCTTCGATGTAGGTGCGGTTGAAGTTCAGTCGTTCGAAAATGGGGGCGTCGCTGAAGCGGAAAAGATCAAACTCCGTTTGAGAGCCAGCGTCGGCCTGCAGCGACCACGCAGCCCAGGACGGAACGACGAAGAGGTCGCCCTTGTCCAGGGTCCGGGTTTCGCCGTTCAGGACGACGGAGCCGCGGCCTTCGAAGACCTGCCAGACGCTGGAACCGACCTCGCGGACGGTTTCGGTCGAGGCGCCCGCCCGCAGGCGGTGGAACTCAGCGCGGATTGTCGGCATGACGTCACCGCCGGTGGTGGGATTGGTGTAACGGACGGCGGCGTGGCCTTGGGACACGGTGGCCGGGTGGCCCTCGTCCTCGAGCAGCAACTGCTCGCGCAGCGCGGCGTCGGTGTGCTTCCACCGGTAGGCGGCGATGGGGGAGCTGGTGGTGTCGTCCAGGCCGGAGAGCGGGCGCAGGCCCGGGTGGGCCCAGAGCCGCTCGGAGCGGGAAATGTCCGGGGTGGCTTCGTCGGTGACGCGTTCGGTGCCGAACTCGAAGAAGCCGGCGTCCGCGTAGTGCACGAAGGGGATGTCCAGGCCGTCGATCCAGGCCATCGGCTCATCGGTGTCGTTGTGGTGGCCGTGGAAGTTCCAGCCCGGGGTCAGCAGGAAGTCACCGCGGGACATCCGGACCGGGTCGCCGTTCACCACGGTCCAGACACCTTCGCCCTCGACGACGAAGCGGAAGGCGTTTTGCGAGTGACGGTGCTCGGGCGCGGTTTCGCGCGCACCGAGATACTGGATCGCAGCCCACAGCGTCGGCGTCGCGTAGGCGGTACCGCCAAGGCCGGGGTTGGCCAGGGCAATGGCGCGGCGTTCACCGCCGCGGCCCACAGGCACCAGGTCACCGGCACGGGCCGCCAGCGGGTACAGATCGCTCCAGCGCCACACGTGCGGCACGGCCTTGGGGGTGGGGACCATCGGCATCAGGTCGCCGATCTCGGTCCATAGCGGGATCAGGTTCTCTTTATCGAAGTCGCGGTACAGCTGCTCCAGCTGCGCGGCTTCCTCCGGCGTAGGCTCCGGAGCGGCATGCGCTGCGGCCACTGATTCATGAGTCGTGTTCTCCGCGCTGATGGACACGTGGGGCTCCTCGGTAGGGTCTGTAGGCTTCTTGGGCGTACGTCGACTCTACGGACGGGGCAGTGTGACCCCCAGCATATTCTGCCAGCCAGAATTCGAAACCACGTCACTCGCACACTCACCATCGTTCTGAACCCGGAGAACGACCCCAACTGCCTGCCAGTTGGGCAGTCGGCCTTAGTCTTGGTCGGCCGGGTTGGCTGAGATATCGATCTCCAGCTGGCGGCACGTTTCGCGCAACGCGGGCACCAGCCCGGCGTCGAAGACGCGCCGGAAGCGGGTCGCCGGGGTCGCAACGCTGAGTGCCCCGACGACGTGCCCGTGCCGGTTGTGCAGGGCCATTCCGAGTGCACTCACGCCCTCTTCCGTTCCCTCAAAGTTCGCTGCGAATCCGTTGCTGCGGATGGACTCGAGCTCACGCAGGAACGCCGGGTATTCCGCGGCCGGAATGGTGTCCCCGCCGATCTCGGCGTTGTTGCTGCGAAAGAGCTGGTCGATCATAGGCGGCTCCAGCTCGGCGAGCATGGCCTTTCCGCCGGAAGTGCGGTTGGCGGGCATGACGGTGCCCTGCCGGTCGCCCACGCGCAGCACACTGCTTCCCTCCACGGTGGCGAGGAAGCGCACCTTGGTGCCTACCCGCACCATGAGGTTAACCGTTTCGTTGAGCTGCGCGGAGAGCAGTTCCATGTGGGGCTGGGCGAGCGTGCGGAGCAATTTGGTCCAGGACAACCCGGCGGGGCCGACGCCCATCGCCGGCCCCGGGACGTAGCGGCGGGTCTCATCCTGTACCGCGAAGCCCCGGTAGACCAGCATGGCCAGCAGCCGGTGCGCCGTGGACGGGGCGACGCCGAGCTCCGCGGCGGCGTCCTTGAGCCGCAGCGCCCCGCCGTCGCGCAGCAGCTGAAGGAGCTGCAGGGCGTTGTCCACGGCCTCAATGGAATAGGTCGGCCGTTTCTGCACGGGCTTCCGAGCGGAGGGAGACGATGGCTTGTTCTGCACATCAGAATTGTATTGTGGTTCACTTAGCGCGACTAGGACAGTGGTGGCATGAATCACACACCCTCTGTTGCAGCGCCGCAACGGTCCGCGCCGGGGTCTCCCGGCCCCACCGCCGCTGACGGTCCTGCCTCCCGGTTCTCCAAAGCAACGGCGGCTGCTGTGCTCGTTTGCTGGCTCCTCGTCGTCTTCGACGGCTACGACCTGATTGTCTACGGCACCGTCCAGTCCTCCCTGATCTCCGAAACCGGCTGGGGCCTGACCAAGGCCACCGCCGGAACCATCGGGTCGATGGCATTCGTCGGCATGATGATCGGCGCGATCTTCGCCGGCCGGATGGCCGATTCCTGGGGCCGCCGCCGCACCATCCTCGGCTGCGCCATCGTCTTCTCGGTCTTCACCATCCTCTGCGCCTTCGCCCCCAACGCCCCGGTCTTCGGCGCCCTTCGGCTGCTGGCCGGCATCGGTCTTGGCGGGCTGGTGCCGTCGGCCAACGCCCTCGTGGCGGAACTGGTCCCCACCAAGTGGCGGTCCATCATCGCCACGCTGATGATGTCCGGCGTCCCGATCGGCGGGTCCATCGCCGCCCTCGTCGGGATCCAGCTGATCCCCGCCTTCGGCTGGGAATCGATGTTCCTGGTCGCCGCGCTGGCCCTGCTGGTCGTCGTGCCGCTGGGACTGAAATACCTGCCGGAGACCCTCGCCCCGGCCGCCGCTGCCGGGAAGGACGCCGGCAATGGTGTCGACAACGGCCGGAAAGCGGGGGAACCGGCCGGCTTCTCGTCCCTGCTCCGTGCCCCGTACCTGGGGATCAGTATGCTGTTCGCGCTGGCCACCATCGCCACGCTCTTCGCCTGGTACGGGCTGGGGACCTGGCTGCCGAACCTGATGCAGCTGGCCGGCTACAACCTGGGCTCCGCCCTGACCTTCGCCCTGGCCCTCAACCTCGGGGCGGTGGCCGGCTCTGTCCTGACGGCCTGGGCCGGTACACGGTTCGGCCCGATCCCGACGGCGATCGCGGCTGCCGCCGTCGCCGCCGGTGCGCTCGTGGTCCTCGTGACCGGCCCGTCCGTCACCGTTGTCTACCTCATGCTGGTCCTGGCGGGCGTCGGAACCCATGGCACACAGTGCCTGATTATCGCCGCCGTTGCCAGCCACTATCCCGGACACCTGCGTGGCACCGCGCTGGGCTGGGCCTTGGGGACAGGCCGCATCGGCGCCGTCGCCGCACCCCAGGTCGGGGGCCTCCTGCTGGCGGCCGGGCTGGGCGTCAATTCCAATTTCCTCGCCTTCGCCGGCGCAGCCGCCATCGCCGCGGTCCTGCTCGTCGTCATCGGCCTCCAACTATCCCGCAAGGAGCAAGCAATGTCTGAGCACGTCCTGTCCACCAATGGCCCGTCCACCGATGTCCTCGTCATCGGAGGGGGAATGGCCGGACTGGCCGGAGCCCTCGCGCTGCGTGAAAACGGCGCCAAAGTCACCCTCGTGGAGCGGGCCCCCGAATTCGGCGAGGTGGGCGCGGGGCTGCAGATGGCCCCCAACGCCTCCCGCGTCCTGCAGCGTTGGGGCCTGCTGGAAAAGGCGCTGGAAATCGGCGTGCAGCCTAAGCACCTGGTGTTCCGCGACGCTGTCACCGGCGAGGAACTCACCCGCCAAACCCTCGGCGGCGAATTCGCGGACCGCTACGGCGCACCGTACGTCGTGATCCACCGCAGCGACCTGCACCGGGTCCTGCTCGAAGGCTGCGAAGCCGCCGGCGTCAAGCTCGTCAACGACGTCATGGTCGAGAGTGTGGAAACCGTCAACGGCCGCGGCGTGGCCCACACTGCCGCCGGTGTGGACTATGAGGCCGACGTCGTGATCGGCGCCGATGGACTCCGGTCCACCCTGCGACCGCTCGTGACCAACGACGAGCCCGTCTCCTCGGCTTACGTCGCCTACCGCGGCACCGTCCCGATCACCGAGGACACCCCCAAGGCCGACCTCGAGGACGTCATCGTCTACCTCGGTCCGGACTGCCACCTGGTGCAGTACCCGCTGCGCAAGGGCGAGCTGCTGAACACCGTGGCCGTCTTCAAGTCCCCGTCCTTTGAACGCGGCGAGGAACAGTACGGGGGAGTAGATGAACTCGAAGCAGCCTACAAGGACTGCGTCCCCGCCGTCCAGGAAGCGCTGAAGAACCTGGCCACCGGCATCCGCTGGCCGATGTACGACCGCGATCCGATCGAAAGCTGGGTTGCCGGCCGGATGGTGCTGATGGGCGACGCCGCCCACCCGATGCTGCAGTACCTCGCCCAGGGCGCCTGCCAGGCGCTCGAGGACGCTGCTGTGCTGCAGGACGCCACCATTGGCACTGTCTTCACCGATGCCGGCGTGAACCCCGAGGCCTGGGACGGCGCGATCAAGGAGTTCAACAGCATCCGTGCCGGCCGCACGGCGCGGGTCCAGCGCACCGCGCGCGTCTGGGGCGAATCCTGGCACGTCTCAGGGCTGGCCCGGACGCTGCGCAACCTGCTGTTCAAGAGCCGGAAGGACAACGATTTCCAGTACAACGACTGGCTGTACGGCCAGGACGGCGACGGCGTGCCTGCCGTCCGTGAGGCCCAGCCCAGCATTGCGGAGCGGGTCTCCGCCTAACCCGCGGGGCGGCCTGCCACTCCGCTCGTCGGACAAAGCAGAATGTGCTCCGGACCGGTCCCACTAGGGGGCCGGTCCGGAGCAGATTCACGATGCGCACACATCGGGGCCGGTCGGGTCGTACAAATGCTGGGAGGCGACGATTGCGGCGCGAGCCCGGATATCGAACTGTCCGGATTTCAGGCTGGGTGCATGGCCGCGCACTTGCTGGAGAGCGCCAGCAAGGAAAAACAGGCCACCCTGTGGGACTGCCCGTCCTCAGTCGAAGGTGTTTCGGAGCAGGGGCTTCATCGACGGCGAATTTTGGATTTGTTCCCGACGAGACTAGATAGAGGAGCTCACACCTTGCGGTGCTCAGGCTGACGATTCGGAATGCCCGGGGGGCGGTCGGCGGGGAGTTCTATCAAGGGTGCGCACATTTGTGCACACCCTCCCGCCTCGGATGGGGTGGTACTGGCGCCGGGCTGGGCCAGATTGAAGGGGTTCTCGAGGGAGCGGCGGATTTTGATGGGCTGGAATCCGGTTCGAGTCCACCTCGGGCAGGTGTCTTCCCGTTTCAGGGGCTTGTGGGCCTCTCAGTGCGCACAAATCTCCTCTGATGGGCCGATTTGGCCCACCGCAGCCGGTCCGGTCATCTTGCGGATGACCGGACCGGCTGTCTGCTGCGAGGAGTGTACGCGGGGCACTACGGGCTAGTGCTGGTGTGAGGCCCCGTGCGCATGGGCAGGAACGGCCGTCGCCCCGGAGATGCTGCCGGTGCTCCAGGACATCATGCCCGCACCGACTTCGAAGGCCGGCTTCCGGACGGCGTTGGACCAGACCGTCTCCGGCCGGCACTGAAGCAGCAGCGACCGGGCCAAAGAGTGCACTCCCATAGCGTGTGGTAATTCTGAACGGCCCGATGAGAGCTGGGCGGGCCCTCCGTACAACCAGGGCACCGCCGCGTCGGCCCCGGGAACGGGAAACTTCCCGGCGGCGTCACTGCTCCTGCAGCGGACGAAGTTCCCGGGCGAGACAAGATACGGCGAGACGCGTTTCCGAGACATAAGTAGGCCAACATTTCCGCCAGCGCAGTGCCGTGATTCCGCCGTGAATTGTACGGCGGCGGGCGTCTTGGGCGGCAGGGTGCCCGAACAGGCAACCAGTTGCGTCCGCTGGCGTGCGCCATCGTGCTGAGGATGAGGACGTCATCAGACACAACATGGGGCGGACACACGTTCGAGTCACAGTCCTGTGAGGCGGCGGCCATGCACGAGCGAACTCGCCCCAGCGATGGTGGCAGTGGGCGATCATCATGGATGCCCCGTGTGCACGATTCCTGCTACCCGCTCTTCAAACCACCCGGGTCCCTGGGGACCAACCGCGACAACCTCGCCGCCGCTCAGAAACTCGCGCTGATCGGGTCGCTCAGGCGAACGGCGGGTAACCGTGCGATTGCCTCTGTTTTGTCGCCTCCTCGAACTCCTACGATCCAACGTTGGAGTAGCTCCGAGCACGTCCGACTCGGCGATGTGATAGATCGTCAGGTACCGGTGGGTGGCGGAGTGTCCTTGACCTACGGCCAGATCGTCGCCCTGGCCGGCGATGAGTTTGGCACACTCGAAGAGCTCATGAGCGCGACGAAGACCGATGAAGGTCGCGCCATGATCCGCGCTCATTTGGAACGAGCCTCCATAGCCGGGACGGCAGGCCCACTATTGCCTGCACCAACGGCCGACCAGAGAGCACAGGCAAAGTCTCAGTACATCGCACTGGCAATGAACAACGCGCCTCACTTCGCCGGCGGCGGCACTGCCGTTGCTACATGGTTGGAGAAGCACACCGCGGCGGTCGACCTCGCGCTCCAGTCCGGAATCACTCGCACGGACGGCCTGATGGACCAGGCATACCTGACAGAAGCCTTTGGCGACCACTTCCTCACGGATGCATTCTCTAGCGGTCACATTCGCGTTCCACGACAGGAGATCGAGGCATATTACGTCAACCAGTTCGCTCCCATGGTGTTTCGTAGTTTGCTCGACAATCTGCGGGAACGACTGGTCGACGAGATCTACGACCAGGTCGATGCCCAGACCTCGCTCGACGAATTGGCCTATGTCGGTGGATTACCCATTGGGTTGGGCCTTCGAGCCGAATTCAAACGCAGGATCCGGGCAGAGGTCAACAGTCAGATTGCTCAGGGTCTCGAAAAGGCCGGTGGACGCGGCCCCGTCGTGATCATGTTCGGCCAAGCACTTGCGGGGATCATCTGCGGAGCTATGCACGACGCCGAGAATAGGAACGGACTGAAAGTGGTCAGCAACATGGATGCTGATCCTTGGGTCGCCTACGGCGACTCTGATCTCGACAAGAACCCTCAGCACCGTGCGTACGTTGAGGAGGCAGTCCGCACGGCGGTTGCCGATCTCGATAAAGCCCGGTCAATAGGCCTAGACGAAGGCCAGGCTTTGTTCAACCTTGTCGATCCGACCTTTGTGCCGGCCTGTGTCTATTTCGGGTTCGACCAGGACACGTTGTCGCCGGAAGCCTCGGCAACAGTCGGAATGGTTGCGCAATACCTCCAGTACCACCCCTCGACCGAAGTCAGCATCGTCGGTCACACCGACCAGGTGGGAGAGGCACCGTACAACGAAAATCTTGGTCTCCGCCGGGCCGAGCGGGTACGGCTGCAGCTGACCTCACTGGGACTCGATGCCGACCGTATCCGTATTGAGAGCATGGGCGAACGAGTTCCCGTCTCGCACGATCAAGCGAACTACCACTTGAACCGCCGCGTGACATTCGCCTACGCCACTGGGGTTCAGCAGGCGGACAAGACCCCAGAAGACGTCGGAATCGATCATGCACGGCGCCGCGCTGTCAACGAGATCGGTCCGCCGTATCAAGCGGAAAGCCACTTTCCGCGACCAGCGGAAAATGAGAACGAGGCCTTGCCCAACTGGCACTGGGCTGACCTCTCACCCTCCTTTCAAGCTGAAATGAACAAGTGGGTGTCTCACTATGTTGACGAGTATGCGGCGGATGCCCTTGCCGATAAGGCGTTGGATGACAAGGTGATCGCGACGCCGATCGGTGACTTCACGATCAGTCCTAGACCCATCGCACACCGCGTCGTAGCCGAGATCTCCGCCGACCCGGTGCGCTTTCTCGGCAGGATGATGGGACGCGTCGCTGGTAGTTAGCCTTGGTACTCTGCTCAGGAAGACCTCGTCGCCTGTTAGCCGGTCGGCGAACCAGAAGCAGTCGGGGATGACACTTATCGCTGCGAAAATCGCGCCATTTATCGCTGCAAATCACATCCTGCCCCAATGCGGATATCGAGGTCAGTCAACAACCCCCGTTTCTGCTTAACGTGTAGATGCCCTCGAAGGTGTGGGAATGTCAATCTAATTTGAGCCCACTTCGCCTTGCGTCGCGCCTTACCGGAGACCACCCGGCTGGCCGCGGAAGACTACTGGACACGGATAACTGACGCGGTCGTTCCCATCAAGGGTGTTCCAATTCCTTAGTTAGGGGACGCGGGCTTGACGACATATTGAGGCCGCACTCTCGCCGACACAGCCACTCTATGAACACACAATCCCCTACGGACCCATGAGTCGCTTGACTTGCGTTTAGCCGGATACTGCAGCCAGTGGCAAGTCGTTAGTCCAGTCCCAACCCGATGCAAATGACTGGTTGTGTCAGCGTGGCACAAAGCGGGTAAGTGGACGCTATTTCTTGAGTTCATCGATAATTTCGGCTGCCGGTAGGTACCACCGCGACGACGGAAAACCCTGGCGGAACAGCGGCCCTGGCTCCCGCCGGCTGCTAGGCCAACACGGCCGTGTGTCTGCAGCAACTGTTGCAGACACCCGGCCAATCACTACCGCACCAAGGACGACGATGACTCAACGCCCTTTGCACCTAGACGACCATGTGACAGCCGTAGGGCACCTGGACCTGAGCGATCCTCGGCCCACGCTCTTCGCTCTACCGCCGCACAGTGTCCCCCATGAGGCGGACATTAACGTTTGGCCGGAACCCACCCCCGGAGTGCGCCGCGGAAGCCAGGCCGGCCAGTGCGAGGACAAGGCGTGGCCGAGCCAGAATTTTCTACCACAAGATCGAGCCGGATGCGTTCGCGATGGGTTTCCACGAGGCCGTCGGCCAGCTCAACCTCGCTGCGTCACGAAGACTGGTCGGCGCCGAGTAGGACCCGCAACCTGATATGGCCTGTTTCCGTCTTTGGAGTTGCATCTGGCAGACGTCCGCATCGTAACGTCGCAGTAACGACGCGGTGGTACACCATAGGGAATGTTCAGCGCAACTGGGTGCCGGGGAGGACTGCAGTGAATTTAATCATCCACACAAACTTCGAGAGACTTTCTCAGGTGGAGGGGATCATGACAACCCGACTCGTCCAAGCCTTGACCGTGATATCCGCGTCGTCGCGACAGGCAGGCGGCATATGGCATTTCTTCCCTTCAACGGCGGTGACTTTACGGGCCGCAGTGTTGCCTCTATGGCCGGTTTTGAGGCAGTGGGGTGGCTGGCAACCCGTACTGCCCTGCCGCCGCCGGCACTCTCTGCCCGTCTCTCGTCCGACCCTGAAGGACCTGCATGCGGCCCGGGAGGCGGCGCAAACGGACGTTCTTCACCTTTGGGATCGGCGGCGCGAACCTTCCCTATGGCTAACGGCTTTGCCCGCCGTCGCGCAGGCCGAAGGCACCAGCGTGTTTACCGTTTGCATCTAAGGAGTTGATAACGATGGTCCAGGGTTTCCCCCCCGATCCCATTCCCGCCGACAACGCCACCCTCCGCTTTACTCCGCTCAGCGGGCCCGGCGGCGCAGCGCCAACGAACATGGATGTGCGCCTTCAGAGGCTCGTGGCCTGGCGCCAGCACGGAAAGTCTAAGCCGGCCACTGCCGGCACGGCGGCCGACGAGGTCGCGGTCATCGCCAAGGTCACTGATGTCGAAGAGTTTGAGGCTATGCCCGAAGTTACTCCGGGGGTGGTCCTAGGAGGAACCGCTGACGACGGCACGGTTATCGTGACCGCTCGTATTCCGGTGGCAAGGCTCCAAAATGTGCGCAGTCAAGGATTTGTTGTCAGCCTCAAGGCCGCGCAGCACCTCTCACACCAACTGGAGGCAACTGTACGCGAGATACAGGCCCGGCCCGACGACCTGCCGCAAGGTAACTCCCACGGCGGCCAAGGGGTTCTCGTCGGAATTGTCGACATCGGTTGCGACTTCGCTCACCAGAATTTCCAGGCGGCTGACGGCACGACACGGATAAGAAAATTGTGGGACCAGAATGCCAGAGGCAGCGGAGAACCCGACTTCGCCTACGGTACAGTCCATTCTGCAAACGCTATAAATGTCGCACTCACTGCAGGAGATCCCTACCGTGCCCTCGGGTACGGGCCCGACCCCAGCGAACCTGCCCACGGTACTCACGTCATGGACATTGCGGCAGGGAATGGCCGGGGGACAGGGGTTCCCGGCGTCGCACCTGAGTCAGAGCTTCTCTTTGTCGACGTGGCCAATAGCGACGTTCCCTGGAGCGGCTCGCAAGTAGTCGGCAGCAACTTTGGTGACTCCGTTCAACTTCTCGAGGCACTGGCATTCATATTCCGGGAAGCCGGACAGGTACCGTGCGTCGTCAACATCAGCCTAGGCACGAACGGCGGGCCGCATGATGGAACTACTTTGGTCGAACAAGGCATCGACCGCCTGCTGGCCCAAGCCCCAAACCGTTCGGTCTGCATTGCTGCTTCCAATTCCTTCGCGGACGGTATCCACGCTGCCGGGACAGTTCCGGCAGACGGCTTCCGGGATCTTGCATGGATAGTGGCACCCGGGGACGGGACCCAGAACGAGATGGAGTTGTGGTATCCGGGAAACTGCGCATTACGGCTGGAGTTGGTTTCGCCCCAAGGCCAGAGTATTGGCATCCTCGGGCCTGGAGAGAGCGGTACCGCATCACAGGAAGGACAGGTGGTCCTCTTTGCGGCCAACAGGCTGTCGGATCCCAACAATGGGGACAATACAATTGGCGTCTTCCTCTCTCCCGCCGTCTCCTCCGGCCGTTGGATCCTTCGGCTAACCGGTACGACTGGGGTCCCTGTCCCGTTCCATGTCTGGATCGAGCGCGACGACAACGGCCAGTCAACGTTCGAAGAGCCGCTGGATAACACCCATACGGTCGGATCGATCTCGTGCGGGCACAATACGATCGTGGTCGGTTCCTATGACGCCCACAAGCCAGCGAGGCCGCTCTCATGGTTTTCCAGCGCCGGCCCCACCCGGGACGGCCGGCAGAAACCGGAAGTCTCCGCGCCCGGCCATAATGTATTGGCAGCTGCATCCCGGTCCACAAACGGAACCACCCGGATGTCGGGCACCAGCATGGCGAGTCCGGCCGTAACCGGGTGCGTCGCCTTGCTGCTGGCAGAAGCCCGTGCACGGAATCGCTCACTCGCCATCGAGGAGATCAGGTCCATCGTCATGAAGGCTGTCCGGTCTGACCCGCCACCCGCCGGGCTAGCGTGGAATGACCGGTACGGAGGCGGCCGTCTATCGGCGGTAAACATACTCAGGGGGCTATAGTTCAAGTGCCGCTGACGCGGCGTAAGCTTGAAACGTGTCGAAAATTTTGCGGTTTGACGACGAAGACGGCAACCACCTGGCCGGGGAGTCGGACGCGAGCGAGTCCGGACTTACCCGGGTCATCGTTAGGGTGAACACAGAGGGGTACGTTCCGACCGGTTTCCGGGTACGCACCCGGATTGATGACGAGCTTTTCACAGCGGAAACGACCGAGGCAGATCTCGCCACCGCCGCTGATGACCCCCACGTCGAGTCGATCGCCCGCGCACGCAGGCTGGATTTAATCTAAAGGCCACCTCGCGTCGAGTCAGCGCGCGACTTGTCTCCTTTGAGGAGTTCGTAGGTCCTGTCCCCAGCCATTCGTCTGGATGCGGGACGAATAGGTATTGAGCGGACCTGGGCCCGCATGCATAGGGTCCGCCGGCACACGGTCCTGATCCGGCACACGCCGCCGTCCTGGCATTAAGGTCGGTGAATCCGGGCAATGGCCATGAGAAGGCGCGCGCGTGGGCCTCGGAAAAATTCCGGGCGGCCCGGGTGGCCTGCCCATTGACGGACATCCGGTAGCCCACGGGGATGGTTGGTGCCGGCTGTCCGTCCTGATGGTCGGTGAAGCGGCAGAGTCCCTTTTCCGGCCGGGCCAGGGCTTGGAGAAACAACGCTATCCTGGCTCCGCCCTCCGCAGACAATCTGGTTTTAACGGCAGTGGATCTATTTCACATGCGAAGCTCCTGCTGGGTTCAGGATGGAGGAGGCCCCCTTATCCCTGGCCGCCCACGTCGCGCCGGTGAAAAACCGGCGGTAATGCGGCGGTTGCCAGCATTGAGCGGGTCCATCAGGCGGTCTCCCCGGCAGGCCTGATGTACTGGCCAGGCAGGTTGGTTAAGCGGCTGATGGGCGGGCGGCCTCCGATTGCCGTGTGGGGCCTGTGGTGATTGTAGTGGTGCAGCCATGCCCGGGAGCGCGTTTCTGCGGGCTGATTCCGAGGCGTAGAAGCGCTTGAAAGCCCACCCGTCGGCGAGGGTCCGGTGGAACCGTTCGATCTTTCCATTGGTCTGCGGGCGGTAGGGGCGGGTCTTCTTGACCTTGATGTTCAGTTCCCGGCAGGTGTCCCGCCAGAGGTGGGATTTGTAGGCCGATCCGTTGTCGGAGAGAACCCGCTCAACGGTGGCGCCTCTTGGCTTCTTCAGGCCGCGGCACATCTGATCCAGTGCCGAAAGCACGTAAATCATAAGTGGTAACGCCTGCGTAACGGTTCTTTCGCCATGATCTGTTTAGCAAGGGCGACGGGAGATAGGAAAATGAAGAGCAACGAGGAGCAGCGGTTGCGGTGCCCGAGGTTGTAATGCAGAGACTTCCAGTTATTTACATTCGTGGATATGCGGGACCTACGGCTGGCATAAATACGCAAGTTGACGATCCGTTTTACGGGTTCAATGAGGGAGCCACGCACGTGCGGGTGGGTGGGGACGGTGATCCTACGTTTTATCAGTTCGAAGGGCCAATGTTGCGGCTGATGGTCGACGAGAACTACCGTCTTCTTGTCCGCGGTGACCAGCATCAGTTCCTTAAGGACGCCGAGGACGGTTCGCTGCCGATGGAGTCCCTGTGGGTGTACCGCTTCTACGACCAGGCTGCCACGACGTTTACCGAACCGGCACCGGAAGGCGTTCTCGCACGGTTGTGGGGCAGGCTTCAGCAGACCGTGACGGCGAAGGGGTTCGACATTGAGCAGGCGGCGGCGGGTTTGTACGACCTTGTGATGCTGATACGCGCGAAGACGGGTGCGGGGCAGGTGTTTCTCGTCGCCCACTCCATGGGCGGGCTCATCTGCCGCAGCATGATCCAGAAGGTGTGCGCGGAACGGGGCCGGCGAGCTGCGAAGGACATCGTCGCCCGGTTATTCACCTATGGGACCCCACATGGCGGGATCGCGTTCGACGTCGGTGCACTGGATTGGGTTCAGGAGGCCTTTGGGCCGGCCGGTTCGGACATCTTCTCGCCGGTTAAGATGTACGGCTATTTGACGCCGGGGAAGAAGTTCGGTGATCGCCCCCGCCCGAAGGACGACTGGGATCCCCAGGCGGTTGATCCAAAGGTTCTGCCTGCTTCGCGGATCTTTTGTCTGGTGGGCACTGATCCCACGGACTATGGAGAACCCCGGCTTGTCGTGGGTCCCAAGAGTGACGGCCTCGTTCGGATCGAGCGTGCCTACGTGCGCGGCGCCCACCGGGCTTATGTTCACAGATCGCATTCTGGACGATACGGTGAGGTCAATTCGGAAGAGGGCTACCAGAGCCTGCGCCGGTTCCTTTTCGGCCGATGGGGTGTGACCGTCATGTTGCTGGGGGTGCCCGCCTATCCCTCGGACATGGCATCCTGGCCCGAGGAAGACCGTTGGCCGGTCTGGCAGGCTGACATGCGCCTGACGGTGCGAGGCCTGCCCGTCGTCTTGAGCGAGCAGATGGCCGAGCACTGGTGCCCGATCCAAATAAACGAGGAATTAGCCCGGCACGTCGACACAGCGGACACCCCTGTGCCGCTCGCTAGCACGTTCCTCATGGACCCGCGCCACGAGGCAGAGCTCGCCCGCGAGCGACATGAGGAGGTCGGCGCTGCCCGGCATGGCGGCAGGCTTCGCTACGTCCTCACATTGCGCATATTCAAGCTGGTCGAGAGCGACGGCGGGTTCCGCTTCCGGGAGCACTTGGAGCAGGTCCCAGACTGGACAGACACTCTTATCGTGGACGTCGGGACGAACGAGGCAGGCGAGGGGCTCACTGCCTGGGCCGCGTGGAATAGTGAGGTTCGGGGAGCCAACGACGTCAACGACCCGATCACCGAAGGCCTCCCGCCAGAGCGACGCCACGCACTCACGTTCGACAAAGACCGGGACGGCCTGGCCTGTCGGGTGGACTTACCTGACATCGCTAAGTCACTCCCTATTTTGGGCGAACAGGCCCATCTAAAGATCAGGGTCGACGACCGACTGGGAGAGACAACAAGGGCGTGAGAGTTTTCGTCCTGGTGTGGCCCGAGACGGCGGGCGTGGGATTCGTTTTCTGCAAGCACAAAACTTGTCAGCGATCAATCGCCCCCATCGAGCGAACAACGCACGGGACTCTCGTTGGATCCACTTGCCGCACTCGACCCCCTCGAGGACGTCGAGGGCGTGGTGTCCGAACCGATGTCCGGCAGATCCGGTTCATCGGACGCTAAGGAAGACAGGATTCGTATTCTGCGGGACTGTTTTGGGCGACGACGTCTGTCATATTGATAACGCCGCAGTAACGGGTGGCATGCTGAAGTCTTTCTGTACAGACCTGGCAGGTGGATTTTTTCAGAACTGACCTTTGGCTGACGCTGGTAGTGGACCTTTCGTCAGGGTTGGGGGAGGGACTGGACCGAATAACGCACCAGTAACGATCCAAAGGTGATCATTCATATTTGCTAGTATTCGCGCCCTCAAGTTGCGGAGGAGAGCTCGATGCCTCGTGTTAGACGAAGATCCGCCCTAACCTGGATCGTGGTTGGTCTGGCGATTGTATTCATTGCCGTTGTCTCCCTGTTCCTTGTCAGTTTCTACTTCAGAGAGCCGGCGATCGACGTTAATACCCTTGAATATGAAGTCGCGAAGACTTTCTTGCAGGTGGCTGGCGTCATCTTGTTCGGTGCTTTCGTTGCCATTTCGACATTCCTGTTTCAGCAGGAGTGGACGCAAAGACGTGAAAACCAAAGGCGGGAATCAGACAGGCTACATGACGAAAGGGAGCGGCAGGATTTGGCGTTACGCTCCCTACTCACCCAAACGTTGGAAGCATACAACGGTGTCAAACGCATCAGGCGGATCTTAAGAGCGGAGGGGCTGAAGACAATCTCAGCGGAGGTCTACAAGCAGCAGCTGCTTGGGTTGAACGACCTCCAGCTAACATTTGAATATCTAAAAATAGACACATCAACGATGGGCGACGAACGTCTGCTGATGGATCCGTCCGAGGCTGCCAATAACGCGCACCCGCGCGACTTGCAGTCCGAGTTTAAGGACATCGAAACCTATCTCAATCTGATTTTCAAAGAGTTCGAGCAGAACCTACGCCATGTTGAAGAACAAGGGACAGTAGAGCTTTGGTCGTTGGGTGAACTCAATTCGTTTCTCACAGACACCCGGGGGTTTAGGGCCGGCGTCTCAGAACCCTTTCACAGGATTGTCCTTACACTGCAGAAGGCGCTAATGGTTCCATTGGACCTGCCAAGGGTCGGCCAGAATTCAAAGCAGTCTTGACTCCGCCGTTTCGGACTCGACTCGCTTGCGCGATTTTCAGGCAGTGAGGCGGTCGAAATCGATTAGCGCGGTCTTTCCAATGTCCATCAGCGCGTTGTAATCCGCATCCTCGACGGTGCCGATGGAGCCTCCATGCCGGCGGCGACCAGAGGAGCAAGCAACAATGACGCTCCTCGTCCAATGGATCGTCGACATCTTCGGCGTCAGCTGCGACTTCACAAGAGCGGTTGCGCCCACACTCACCCGAGAGACACTGACACCGGTCGCCCCGTCGTCTGCACGGGGGCCAGAGGCACCTTGAGATGAGGAGGAGAGTTGGCCGGACAACCCCACCCCCCGTACCATCCTGCTGCCCCGGCTTCCGGGCACATCACAACGGGGTCAGACGACATTCCGTCTCAGGTCGAGTCGGAGATCTCGGCCCTTCGAAACGACCTGGATAAGTTGCGGGCCGCGGCTGCGCAACCTGGCCGGCCGTGGTACCGCCAGGTTTCCGTCATAGTCTCCCTTGTTGCCCTGCTCTTCTCAATTGCGGCGACGTACTACGCCAACGAACAAACCGCTCGACAGAACGATCGAGCGGCGAGAACAGAGCTGGGACAGCTTATCCAGAGGCTGTCCGCCCTTCCCAAGGAGAACGCTGACCTCACGGCGAAATACGCGGACGATCGCACTGCCCTGGGTACCCTCTCGGGAACTATAAATGCCGAGAATCTGGTCTTGGCACAACAGGCGGCTGACGTGATCGATCGGATCCCCGACCAAGTCTCAGGCGCTGAATACTTCACGGTCGCCTCTGCCCTCAAAGTCTCCAACTCCTACTCCCGTAGTGCGAAGTTGATTGACCGCGGGCTGCGCGTCGATACTGATCCGCTCAGCCGCGAGGGATTGCTTCGTCTGAAAAGCCAGTTGTTGTTTGAAGCGGGCGATGTCGTGGGCGGACGCGCCCCGTTGCAGCAAGCGCTGGAAGTGTGGCACGACGAATCGGCCAAGGACCAAGCAACAGGCCACACTTATACGGAACTTCTGTGGTCCGCGCTGGAGCGACAGGCCGGGAATTGCCAGGAGGCAGCATCACATTTGATGCGGGCGCGAGCTGCTGCGGAACACCTGAACCCCGGCGCAGCACGCAAGCAACTCACCGAGTCGGTACGAGCCGCAGAAGTTCCGTGCGGCTAGTGGTCGTTGAGTTTTAGGGTCCGGGCCCCCAAGCCTTCTGTTACCGCTGGATGCTGACGACGAGATCGAGGTGGATGTCTTTATCGGTGATAAGGCGATCTTGGAGGTAGCGGGAGAGACTCGCGTCCGTGGTGGTGTGAACGCTTTGTGGAATCGCTCCCCGGAGGAGAGCCTTTGTGTTGGTGGACTTGACCACGTCCAGCGGTGCCCACCCGCGGTGGCTGGAGGTGAGGCGTTCCAGGTCGGTGTGGAAGGAGCGCATGTGGTTGCCACGGACGGTGGCGCACATGGTGAACGGAATGAAGGTAGTGGGCAAGAGAGGTCCTTTCACGGGCCATCCGATGGTCGGGGTCCTACTGGAACAAGGCTGTGCTGGGTTTGGGTATTCCTGTTGAGCTGAGCAAGAGTTCAACATCACGGGCCGGACCCGGTAGTCGGCCGGCTGGTGCGTCACAACGGAAAGGGGCGCTCAATGGCGAAGGTACCGATCGTTTTCAAGAGCACGCACCGGGTTAAGTTCTCCGAGCTCGACCCCTACAACCACGTGAGCACGGGGAGGTACGCGACCTATTACGCAGATCACCGGATGGAGGGCCTGCGGGACTATATCGGGTGGGATCTGGAGACGCTGGGCACATTGCCGTTCATGGTCTGGGTCCGGCGGATGGAGATCGACTTTCTGCGGCCTGCCCGGGGCGACCAGGAGATCACCATCACGTCTTTCGTGCGCGAGTTCCGCGGACCCGATGCGCTTATCGAGTGCGCCATGGTCGATTCCCGCGGAAATAACGTGTCGCGTTGCGTCATGACGTTGCCCACGTCGACAAGGAAACGAGTCGTGCGACCGACTGGCCGGCCGACGCCATGGCGCTGTTCTTCGAAGACGAAGCCTCATGAGCCCATTTGGTGCAACGGTGGCGTGTAGCGGACCGCGACATGAACTCCACCGCCGGCCGCATACGAGGCCGGCTGGCGGTTGGTTCAGCTGCAGGAGCCAGGCTGGTCAGGGCGAGCCAAGTGGGCCTGGATCGCGCGGATGCTCGAGGCGAGGATTCCGGACGTAAAAAGTCCTGGCGCCAGCGGACCGGCGGAGTTCCCACCCAGTGGTGGCAAGCGCCGAAGCGCGGCCCGGGCTTCGGCGCTCATGTGCTCGAGCTGCCAGTGGATCTCGTCGTCGACCATCTGGGGCCGATCGGGCGCCGCCAGTCCGGCCGCTTTCGCGGCATACGCGGCTGCCCCCAATGCGTGCGCGCCCATGTGAGCGACGGCTGCGGCTTGGGCGGCAGACCGGGCGGCTGCCACGGCAGCAGGGCTATTCACCTCGCGTGCGGCACGGCCGGCACCAAACCGTCGGCGGATCTCTTCGGCGGCAGTGAGTTCACCGCGAGCGAAGGCCCGGGCCCGGGCGATGGCGTCGCGGGGGCGAGCATCTGCCGGAGCCTCTGCCTCAAATAGCGCCACGACCCGCTCAGCGCAGTCCGCTGCCCACGTCGCGACGAGGCGGCGCTCGGTCTCGCTTAGCGTCTGCGGAGAAGCCATATCAGTACCGTACACACGGCTCGGACCGTTCCCCTTTATCGCGGCGCCCAATGCGGCAACCAAAGCCTTCCCCGCGGCTTTGCCCATCATCGGGCTTATGGGGACCCTCGCAGTACCCCTATCAAGCGGGACTCCCTCGTGCGGCCGGACCATGGTCCGATGGAGGACCGGACAAAGACACCAACGAGAGCGAAAATTCATGGCACCCGACACTTCCATCGCCCCTGACAAACAAAGGCAGGGACGGGCCGGCAGCGACCACCGCCCTGCGCACTGGGGCGGGGTCCTCGCCTTATCATTCGGCGCCTTCGCGCTGGTCGCCTCCGAATTCATGCCCGTCAGCCTGCTTACTCCAATGGCGGCCGACCTGCAGGTTTCCGAGGGGGCAGTCGGGCAAGGAATTGCGATCTCCGGACTGTTCGCCGTGCTGACCAGCCTGTCGATCTCCAGCCTTTCGGGCAGCATGAACCGCAAGACCTTGCTTATCGGGCTGGCGGCGCTGATGGGCGTCTCCGGCGCCCTGATCGCGCTGGCCCCGGGATACCTGCCCTTCATGATCGGACGGGCTTTCATCGGTGTGGTGATCGGGGGCTTCTGGTCCATGTCTGCCGCCACCGCCATCCGGTTGGTACCAACCACCCATGTGCCCCGCGCCCTGGCGATCGTCAACGGCGGCAACGCCCTCGCCACGGTGCTCGCAGCGCCCCTGGGCAGCTATCTGGGCTCCATCGTGGGATGGCGAGGAGCGTTCTTCTGCCTGGTGCCGGTGGCTGTCATCTGCTTGGTCTGGCTGTGGGTCAGCCTGCCGTCCCTGAAGGTTCCCCACCGTACGACAAGGGCCGGCGGTATCTTCACGATTTTCGCAGCCCTCAATAGCCGTCCGGTCGCTTGGGGCATGGCAGCTTGCGGAGCCTTTTTCATGGGCCAGTTCATCCTGTTCACGTACCTGCGCCCCTTCCTGGAGACAGTGACGCGGATCGACGTGACTGCGATTTCCCTCGTTTTGCTCGTGCTCGGCATGTCCGGTTTTGCCGGCACCGTGCTGATCGGCCGCTTCCTCGGACCGGGGCTGCATCGGACCCTGATCATCATTCCCGCCCTGATGGCTCTCGTCGCGGCGGCTCTGATTCCGTTCGGCGGCTCGTTCGCCGCCGTCGTCGTTCTTCTGGGTCTGTGGGGCCTGCTGGGCACCTCGGCGCCCGTGGGCTGGTGGAGTTGGGTCGCCGAGGTCATGCCCCGCAATGCCGAGCAGGGCGGCGGCCTAATGGTGGCCGTCGTCCAGACGTGCATCGCCCTCGGTTCCACGGTGGGAGGTCTTTTGTTCGACTCCCTCGGCTACCAGAGCACCTTCCTGGCCAGTGGAGCGGTGCTCTTGCTGGCCGCACTCCTGGCACTCGTAACCGCCCGGGTTACCCGGCAGGCGGCCGTGTGACCTGACTCGTGAGATCCCATATCAAATGGAGGAACGGCAGACGGCACGGTCGCGGCTCTGGCCGGATTGTGAGGCGACGTCGCGGGGGATACGCCCATCGGGAGGCCCTGGAACGGTCCCACGTTCAAACCGTCCTCACCCTCCTCCGGCCATCACAGCCAGACTGACCTCACCGCCAGATTTTGTCAGAGGGTCTGCAAGAACCCGATGATGTCATTGGCGAGGAGCTCGGGTTCCTCGTGCGGAGCGAAATGTCCGCCTCGGGGCATTGTTGTGTATCGGGTCACCTGATATGACCGGTCGGCCCAGCTTCGGGGTGGCTGCGCGAGGTCGAACGGGAACAGGGCGACCGCCGTAGGGACCCGCACCTGTTCCACCCGCGTGGTGAAGCCTGCTGCGAATTCGTAATACGGGCGGAACGACGTTCCGATGGAGTTCGTGAACCAGTAGACAGAGGCGAGCGTGACGAGGTAGTCATCGCTGAACCTGGTCGAGACGTCCCCACCGCAGTCGCTCCACGCCCGGTGCTTTTCGAGGATCCACGACAACAGGCCGGCCGGCGAGTCCGACAGCGCGGGAGCGAGGGTGAGGGGACGGGTTTGCTGCTGATGCTGGTATGCGCCTTCTACGGCAACCCAAGCGTTTACGCGTTCCACGTGTTCTTGTTCTTCGGGGCTGATAGTAGCGGGGTCAAGATGAAGCGGTGCAGCAACCGCGAGGAGATGGATGCCCACAACTGCGTCGGGATGGGCCTGGGCCAGACGTGAAGTAATTCCTGCCCCGAGGTCGCCGCCGTGCGCGGCGTACCGGTCAAAGCCAAGGTGATCCGTCATCAACCGGTGCCAGAGCTCGTGTGTCTGCTCGTGCAGAGACGGGCGCTGCGGGGAAAATGGCAGACCGGGCAGGGCCGGAACAATCACCGTAACGGCAGACTCGGAACTGCCACCGAACCGTGATGGTGTCGCTAATCGCTCGGCGAGAGCCACGAGCTCGAGCGCAGTGCTTGGCCATCCGTTGGTGAGTATCACGGGTAGGCCGCCCTGCTTTTCCGAGTCGAATCGAAGATATGCGACGCCTGTGCCGTCGATGTCGGCCGTATTCCAGGGCAACGCTTTGATGCGACGCCATTGTGCTTCCCAGTCGAAGTCCTCCGCCCAGTACGAGACCAGACGACGCAGCTCCTCTTGGTCAGTTCCGGCTTCCCAGCCCGTCACAGGCCACGAGGCAGGCCACCGGGTGCTACGGAGCCGGCGTCGCAGATCGTCGACCTCTTCGTTGGTGGGATCGAGGGTGAGAGGGGAACCGGACATAGCGCTCATTTCAAAAGATAGATAAGCCGTTGGAGACTCACTGGCCTGGAGCCGGGTTTTGGTCCACCGGCCCACTCAGGGGCTGCGGCGTCCCGCCCACAGCCCCTGCAGCAGCGGAACCACGGACGCGATCATCAGCACATTGCCGAGCACCGTGTCGTCCGCCCGGACCACGGAACCTGCGATAAGCAGGGCGCCGAATACCAGTGCCGATCCAGACCGCTGGACCGTGCGTTCCAGCCGTCCCACCTGCCGCTCGAGGCGAGGAATGGCCACCGGCAGTGAACCATCCTCGATTTGAGTCAGGAGTCCATCCAGACGGTTCGGCAGACTCAGGGCCACCCCCGCGGTATCGAGCACCTGCCGGGCGACGTCCTGCACGAAGTTGCCGCGCTCGTCGCGCAGTAGCTGTGCCGCATAGGGTTCAACCGAGTCCCATAGATTGAACCGGGGTTCCAGCGAACTGCACACCCCCGAGGTCAGGGACATCGCACGGATGATGAGCAGGAAGTTTTCCGGCACCTGGAAGGGCAACGCGCGAACAACGTCGCCGAACTCCACTGCAAAATCACGGAACTCCCGAGGGTCCACCTCGCGAAGCTCGGCGAAGCCCATCCCGCCGAAACGAGCGAAGAGGTGCGTCATCGCCCGCTCAAGCTCCACCGTGTCGGCCGAGGGTACCAACACGCCGACGTCGCTGATCGCCGAGACCAGCCCCTTGCCGTCACGCAAAGCGGCCGCAATGAGCAGTTTCCGCAAGCCGCTGCGCGTACTCGGCGTAATCTCGCCCATCATGCCGAAGTCGATGAACGTCAGCTTCCAGGGGTGCTCTGCGGAGGAATCCTTGACCGGAGTGACGAAGATATTGCCGGGGTGCGGATCTGCGTGGAAAAAACCGTTCGTGAACAGCTGGTCGAACATGACTGAGGCGAAAACCGGGGCGACCAGGGCCGGATCGATACCCGCCGCCAGGAGCGCCGGCGAGTCGGTGATCTTGATCGCTGTGACGTCTTCGAGGGTCAGTACGCGGCGGGTGCTCCGCTCCCACACGACGTCGGGCACGTCCACCCGGTCGTCGTCGGCGAAATCAACCGCGAACCGCTCCGCGTTCGCCGCCTCATGCATGTAGTCGATTTCCTCAAGGCTGGTCTGCGCAAACTCCTCGACCAGGGCGGGCATGTCGGCACGATTGGCCACCGGGCGCACGTGGCTAAGCCAGCCGCCCACCTTGCGCAGTGCCGCCAGGTCGACGTCGACGATCGCGTCGATGCCCGGCCGCTGCACCTTCAGCACCACGCTTTCGAGTCCGGTGTCGGCAGCAGTGGTGGAGAGAAGTTGCGCCCGGTGGGCCTGCCCGAGGGATGCGGCGGCAATAGGCGTCTGCTCGACGCTGGCAAACACCTGGTCCAGCGGCGCACCCAGCTCCGCCTCGGCAAGGGCCCGGATTGCGGGGAACGGGACGGGAGGCACCTCGTCTTGCAGTCCCTCAAGCTCCTTGGTGACTTCGGGCGGAAGTATGTCGAGCCTGGACGACAGGAACTGACCGACCTTGATCATCAGACCGCCGAGGTCCACCGCGAGGACGCGGAAGCGCTGCGCGAAACGCCGCATCCTCTTCGCCCTGGTGCGCTCGGCAATGATGAGTAGCCCGATTCGAGGGAGGAACAGCTCAAACCACCAGGTCGCCGCGAGATGCCACGCGGCGAAGCGCAGGATGCGGCGGTAACGGGCACGGATGTTCGCGGCGCCGGGTAACGGATCTGCCTCTTCCCGACGAACCGACGCCACCCCCCGTCAGCCCTGTGCGAGGATCGAGTACAGCCGGCGGCGTGCGTCGTCGAGCACCCTGACAGCCTCCTGCACTTGTTCTGGCGAGCCGGTGCGGCCCACTTGGGCCGCGGCCTGCGCTAGCTCGATGCCCGCCTTGGGCAACGCCGCGAAGCCATGGCCCGACGTCGGACCGGTCGACTCCCAAGGTGCTGGCCCACCGGCTCCAGCTACTTCCTCCCGGCCTGCTTCAGTCAGCGAATAAATCTTGCGGCCGTTCGATTCCTCGGCGCTGATGAACCCCTCGTCGGCCAGCAGCTGCAGCGTTGGATAGACGGAGCCGGCGCTGGGCTTCCAGCTGCCACGGCTCCGCTCCTCGATTTCACGGATGATCTGGTAGCCGTGCATCGGCCGCTCCGCGAGCAGTCCCAGCACTGCCGACCGTACCTCGCCTCGGCCGGCGCGGGTTCCTGAACGCTTCTCAAACCTTGAACGCAACTCCTCAACGGCCTGCCACATACCGTCGATGTTTGGGCCGCCGAAGCCGCCCCCCGGAAATGAACTACGCATGCTGGTCTCCTTTGAGTGAATCGCGAACGATAGTCAACGATAAGTCCCGATACACGCGAAAACCAGCAGTTTTCTAGTGGTGAGCGGTGACGCCGTCGATGTGGATCGGCAGGTGCGAGGGGCCGCGCAGGAACGGGCTTGGCCGGTATGGGGGAGGGTCGTCGGCGAGCCGCGGGTTCTCCAGTCTGGTGGCGAACTCGGTGAGGGCGATCTGGGCTTCGAGCCGGGCCATGGGTGCTCCGAAGCAGAGGTGGATGCCGCCGCCAAAGCCGAGGTGCTGATTGTTGGGTCGGTCCGGGATGAATAGGTCTGGGTCCGGAACGTGTGCGGGATCGCGGTTGCCTGCGGCTAGGAGCAGGGTTAGTGAGGAGCCAGCGGGGATGGTCGTGCCAGCGATGTTGATGTCGTCCAGGGCTGTGCGAAAGGGAATGAAATGCACTGGCGGCTCGTAGCGCAGCAGTTCCTCGACCATCGGGATGGCCAACTCGGGGTCGTCGCGCAGTCTTTGGAGCTCGTGCGGGTGGCGTAGCAGGGTCAGCGCGCCGTTGGCGATGAGGTTTACGGTGGTTTCGTGTCCCGCTATGAGCAGGAGAAGCCCGGTGCCCACCAACTGTTCGGCGGACATTCGGCCTTCCGGGCCGTCATCTGTTGCCATCGCTGAGAGCAAGTCATTGCCCGGTGCCTGACGGTGGGTCTCCACCAGTTCTTCCATGAAGGAGCGCAGTTCTTTCCCGGCTTCTACTCTCTTCTTCTGCTGCGTTTCGGGATCGACGCCGGGATCCGTGGACTGCAGTGCGATGTCTATCCAGACCCGGAAGCGCTGTTCATCTCCGGGAGGGACGCCGAGAAGTTCGCAGATCACGGTGACGGGCAGTGGATACGCCAGGTCATCAACGATGTCGATGCTGGTGCGGCCCGCCATGTTGTCGATCAGTTCGGTGGCAATTTCGGTGATCCGTGGTTCCAGGCCGGCGACCCGGCCGGGGGTCGTGGGCGGTCCGAAATGGCGCATGGCGATCCGTCGGTACTTGTCGTGATCGGGCGGGTCCATGCTCAAGAACGTCGGAGATATGCCGGTCTCGTCGCCGTTGCCGCCGACGGCGCCGGCCGCTGCTGCAGCCGGGTTGCGGGTGATGTCGGAACTTACCCGAGGGTCGTGCAGCAGGGCCGCGATTTCCGCGTAGCCGCTCACCAGATAGCTTCCGTCCTGAAGCCGTGTCACCGGCGTCTCGCGGAGCTCGGTGTAGAACGGGTAGGGGTTGGCCCTGTTGGAGTAGTCGAGGATCTGCTCCCAGGAGCTGGCCTGGCTCATGGTGAAGGCTCCTTTGATAGTGGGGAGGTTTCTGTGGGGCTCCGGGACGGGGTCCGATCGGCTGCGCCGTTGGTCAGTCTGGCGCGGCGTTCATTTGGATCGTGTCCGGTTACGACGACGGTCGCGTCCTGGGTGGGGCTGGCCGCGGGCTTGAACCCGGCCGGCACGGGCCGGGCATGGGCCGGCTCGTCGATGTGGTGAAACGACGGCGGAAAGGGCGCGGCTTGCTCGATCAACGGTTCGTAGAAGTCGAGCCACTTATTGTGGTTGAAGGCGACGGCCGCAACGAGGCGGCCCTTGTAGCCGTAGACGGCCAGGAATCGCCCCGTGTCCACTGATCCTTGGACGACGGCGACCTCATCGGCGACGGAGGGCACGCCGACGCTCTTAATTTCGGTGCCGAACTGGACTGACCAGAATTTCGGCACCTCGAGATGCGGCCATCGTTCGGTCTCGGGGCTGACCATGTTGTGTGCCGCGACCTCGGCCTGGGAGACGGCGTTTCCCCAGTGCTCGACGGCGAGGTATTGGTAGCCGTACATCGGCTGTGGGGCGCGCGCAATGTCGCCGGCGACGAAGACGTCATCGGTGACCAGGCCGTTCGCGTCGAAGGCGCGGCAGCCGGCGTCGCACGCAACGCCCCATACGCCGCATGCCAAACCGGAATCTGCGAGCCATTCGACGTTGCGGACGGCGCCCAGCGCGGCGACGGCCACGTCCACGTCGAGCGTGGTGCCGTCGGACAGGACAGCCCGGCGCAGCTGCCCAGTGGCATTACCCTCAAGCGACAGGACGCGGACGCCGCATCGCAGATCCACGCCCTTTTCAACCTGCAGCGCCCCGGCGGCTGCGCCGATCACCTCGCCAAGGGCAGCGACGAGCGGAGCCGGACCAGCTTCTGCCACAGTGACGTTCAGGCCGAGTTCCCGACACACGGAAGCGACCTCACAACCGATGAACCCGGCGCCGATGACCAAGACCCGACGGGGGTGCCGCGCAAGGTGCTGTCGCAGGGTTGCAGCGTCCTCGCGGGTTCGGAGCGTCAGGACGCCTGTCAGGGCCGCCTCTGCAGCGTTTGGCCAGGGGCGGGCCCGCAGACCGGTGGCGATCAACACCTTGTCGAATCCGATCCGGCTGCCGTCGGCGAGGTGGAGCTGCTTGGCAGCCAGGTCCAGCCCGGTCGCCGCGACTCCCAGCCGCCAGGTGGCGCTGATGTCCCGGTGGCGGGGCAGTGAGGTGTCTTCTCTGGGCGCAGACCCGGCCAGGACCTGTTTGGACAGGGGAGGCCGGTCGTAGGGCTCGTGCGGTTCCTCGCCCACCAGAGTCAGCGAGCCGGTGAACCCTTCCTCGCGCAGCCGTTCCGCGGCGCGCAGTCCCGCCATCGACGCCCCTACGATGACGATCCGTCCGGTTTTCTTGAACGTGCCCCCGCTGTCCTCGACGGGAGCAGCCGTCGAGGGTGCTGCGTCCCGGTGCAGAGATCGGTCGCGCCCGTCCAGCTGATCGAGCCGGATGGCCTGCACCGGACACGCAGCGGCGGCCCGCCGAATCCTCGTGAGCTGCGTGCTGTCAGGGTGCGGGTTGTAGGTGAGTGCCTCATCCCCCTGGATCGTGAAGACTTCCGGGGCGAGAAAGGCGCATTGGGCGTAGCCCTGGCATTTGGTGAGATCGACGAGGATCCTCATGCCGAACTTCTCCCTCTAACGGAATTGCGTCGGCCGCGCGCCAATCGGCCGGCGGCCTCTTCCGATCGGTTCGGCCGCCCCCTGACCCGTCAGAATTTCCGCTCTCTCCCTGCCGGGCAGCGGAACACGGCGCACACTCGATTCCATGTCAAGATCAGTGAATCGAGTGTAGGCCCCGTGGGTAGGCGGCGAAAGAGGCCTGCGACACGGTCAACCGCTCAGTTGGATGGCGGCGTGAACTGGCTGGCGGTGAACATCGCCCCACCAGGGTCGCGGATCAGGACGGTGCGGGTCCACTCGGTGTCATCCTGCCCAAGTATGTGGCCACCAAGCCGCTGCGCGTCAGCGGCCGTCTGGTCCCGGTCGGCCACGGTGAACGAGACGTGCCAGTGCGGTAGCTCGCCCGGGCCGATGCTCACGACCCAGGCGATCGCGTCCTCGAAGCCGGAGGGACCAGCAATCCCTGACTGCCGTGCCCTGATGCCCGGGTCGACGGTCGCCTCGAGGTGGTCACCGTAGCCGGGTTGGCGGATCAACGTCGCGAAACCAAGATCGTCAGCCTTCCAGCCGAACGCCTCCTTGTAGAACTCGATAGCAGCCTTGGGATCAACCGTGTGGAGGTCGCTGAAGTTCCAGGCGCCCGGCAGGTTGACCGTCTGTGCCCCGAGGCGCCGCCTCGCCTGCCAGATGCGGAACTCGGCGCCCTCGGGATCGGTCAGCACCGCGCCGCGGCCGCCGTCTCCCGCGTCCGCCGGTGCCGATCGCACCGTGGCGCCGATCGACGCCAGCCGCCGAGCTGCGTTATCCGCGTCATCGACGGAGATGTTGGTACTCCACCTCGCAGTACCCTCCCTGGGACCGGTGATCGCCCCGACGTCTCTGCCACCGAGCTTGGCAATGACGTACCGGGCCGGAGGCCCTGGCGGCATGGCATCCTCAAACGCCCAGCCGAACAGGCCACCGTAGAACTGCATGGCCGCTTCGACGTCGGGCTGCTGGGTGTCCACCCACGAGGGGACACCCTGCGGATAGATCCGCGTGGTGACTTCTCGATCTCGCTCCATGGCAGGAGCCTAGCCGGACCGGCTCGTGGCCGGGAGTGCTTGCCGCTGACCTTGCCGGAGTGTATCTCGGTTGCCTTTTCCTAGAGCCGGGCATCCGGATCGCTTATCCACGCGTCCTTCGTAGACTGTTGTCACGAACGGCGAACGGGAAGAGGGTACAGCTATGAGCGCAGGAGACACAGTGGAGGCATCCAAACGCCTTCGGCAGGACGCGCACCGGCTCGCCGATGTAGTCACGCGTCTGGAGAGCCCGTCGGGCAGTTACTCCCTCTTGGGCGACCTTCTTGACGCGCAGCGTTCCATGGAGCAGGTGTTGCGTGAGCTCGTTGAGTGGCATCGTCGAACCATGCCGGGCGTCCACTTCGCCGAACACCACGACGAAAGCGTGGCTGGCGTCACGACCGTCGTCGAGCAGTTGGACCTTGCCATCCAACAGGCCGAAGGGCTGCAGGAGACGCTGAGCAGGGCGTACGGAGGAAGCAGTGTAGTGCGCTGGTTCGACGAAGAGGAAGAGCCGGACCCTCCGGCTCTTCCTTGAACGACACCTGCCGGCGGCCTTTGCCGGACGAAGGTGTCTAGGGTCCCTCGCAAGTGGGCTCTTCGGGCCCGGTTTTCCACGGTTTTGTGACCAATGGAATGAAACTACTCGTCGTCCGTTGGTGCTGATTGGGTGACTAAAGGTGAGTTGGTCGCCATGGCCTCGCTTCGCAACTCTTCCGCCAACCGCGCTTCACGTATCGTCCGGCTTCTTCCATAGGTGGCACGAGTCTGAACACACTGGTCAGGCACATTTCCATCTTTCGGCCATGAGATGTCTGAAGGAGGTGCAGCAGCTGATTCTCATTGGTTCACAGACTGCGACTTGCCCTGAGGCGCTCGGTCGCGGCAGCGCACCAAGCCCGGCAAAGACCGCAAGCTCAGTGCCACTGGGCGGCCATGCAGGCGCGCGCGGGAGGCGATTTCTCCGGTTCCGGGGACGAACGCACCCTCGGCTTCGGATTCGATCCGTACCGGTGCCGGACCGGGCCGGAATGGGGCGTTTGCGGGGGGAGTGGCGGGTTTGGGGGGCGTGGAGCCCGGTCCGAGCCCCACCTCGGGCACTGTGCTTCCGCAGGTCAGGGGGCCTTCGGGTTGTTGACTGAGTAGAAATGCTACAAATTGGGTGTACAGCGGCGTAGCATTTCGCTGTTGCCAGCATCAGCACGCGGGTGAAAAGGACGGTTCGAGTCGTTCTTGGTGCGGTGGCGTGACCTTGGAACACGTGCGAATGAGCGTTTGACTGTCGCAGCTTAGGCGGAGGCGGAAACCCTGTTTACGACCCCTAGGGGGAGCGGATTATCCATGAGCTCTATTGCACCACTACTGGGTTCATGCGGCTCAGGCGCATGGACTGAAGAAGTCGCCCAGCATCCATGACTTCCGGCACACCCATGCATCTTCGCAGATCCAGGACGGTGCCTCAGTCCCGGTCAGGGTGCGGGTTGCTGACCGGCCCGAGGCGGCGTGCCCTTGTGCCGACCAGCCGTTCCTGCGGGGTTGAACCGGCACGCACCGGTATCTCGCCTAGACGCGCGATCTACGCGATGTGCCGTGAGGTGAAGATGATCCTTCCCTTGCACCAGCAGACGTGCGGGAAACTGCCGCTGTCTGCGCCCTCCCGCAGCCAGGCCCCAAGTGCACCGCATTAGGGCCGCCGCCTCAGCCGGCTTGTAGAACTCAAGATCCATTGGAACTCCCATTCGGTGGTTCGGATGGAAGTCCATGCGGCCTTGGGCTGGAGTGCACATGACCCGCCGGGCAGCTGACGGGCCCGACCCAACGCCGCTGAACTACCACCACTTCAGTTTCGGGGTGCAGTGCACAGGCGCGTGGCTCTACACCGCCATGAACGTCGACGGCCAAATCAGCTAGTCATTCAAGCGTGTTCGGGACACTTGCAACGAGCAGGAAGGAAGAAGGCTACTCGGAAATGCGGATTAGGTGGAGGCATCGGTTCCGGCGCCCGGTCAGCTCCCTAATCCTCCGCACCTCCCTCTATTCAATCCAAGTACGGTCACCTGATCTCGAAAATCGATACCGACCTCGCATCGTGTGATCGAAAGCGAGATCGCTCTCATCCGAAAGGAAGGTCCTCACACCCGCATTTGAGCCAGCAACTCGACGCTGCCACTCGTAGGAACGTGGTCCGTACAACTGGCCGTTGTAGAGCTGCTTGGGGTTCCGAGATCTCGGGTGGGCCAAATGCCGTCTGCCGGCACAGTCGAGAGGACATGATGCATCTGTGCCGCGATGTAGGACACCTAATCTGCGTCGCGCCCTACGCCGGCACCGGGCTAGCGCCCCGTCGGCCGGTGTCGGCGCCGGGGCAGACCAGAGCCCGGCCACGTCCCCACCATGCAGGTTGGGCGAGGACCGACGGAGCCGTGAAGGCGCGCGGCCAGCCGCGCACTGTGGACAGAGGCGCACTGCGATCAGTCGGTGCCTGGCCCCGACTGCGCTTCCTGCACTACGAGCGGGGAGAGAATGAAGGAGAATCGTGTCACCCTGGGGGCCCAAAGCTGGAATGCCCTGAGGTCGGACAGGGTGACCAAGGCTGTCGCCGAGCCTACCCGCTGGACCAGCTCTTCCCACTCGCGGCGGTCCTCGTCGGAAAGGTCGTCACTGACGTCGTTGGACCATCGCCCGTCGGAGCTGCGCGGTCGGAGTCCTTCCACGACGTGGCGCCACGACTCCGTGGGTTGACGGGAACATAGTCCTCCAAGGGTGTGCTCGCCCGGCACGGCGGCGATCAGCTGGCCGAGCAGCCGGGGGTACGCGGTCAGCAAGCCGAGCAGTAAACCGACCGCTTGAAACTGACCGGGCGTGGAATCGCTACCGAGGAATGCCGAGGCCGGGCTGAGATCCCGCGTACTGCGGACCAATCGGTATAGGTTCAGCAGCCGTTTCGCCTGCCGGGGGCTGCGCACCAGCGGGCCGAGGGCAGCCAACAACTTGAGCTCGTCCTCACTCAGCTGACGCGGCGCCGGCTTCGCGCCGGTGCTGGCGGTGGTTCCCAAGGGTCCGGTGTTGGCGGTGGTTCCATCGGGTCCCGTGTTGGCGGTGGTTCCCTCGGGTCCGGTGTTGGCGGTGGTAACCTCGGGTCCTGCGTTGGCCGCGGCGACCTCGGATCCGGCCTCGGCAGGGAAGCTGTCGTACGGAAGTCGATCGTCCTCCGGAACCCGAGCGTCCTCTGCCAGCGACAGCTTACGGATCAAACGTTCGAAGCTGGTACCGGTCATGCCGGGCAGCACGAACGGGATGTTGAATATCTTCTCCAAGTAGTCGTGCGGGGTCGTACGCCAGACGGCCTCATCGTCCGGCAGATCCGGGTGCTCTGGGAGGCGGCCATCTTCCCGACCTCGGAACACGGACGCGTACTGCTCGCGCAGCGAGTGCAACAGCCACCGCGGGTCCACCCCGACCACGACGACGAACAGGTCCAATGCGAGGAGCAAATGCACGGCCTGGAGGACGTCGACGACTTGGCGGGGCGAGCAGCGGTCGAGGTCATCGATGTACAGGACGATCCGGTCGATCGGCCGGTGCTGTTCATCGGGATCCTTGAGTGATCGCCAGTCCTGCATCAGTTCGATGAGGTGCTCGAAGTCGCGGCGGATGGTGGAGATCAGGCTGAGCTCACGGCGGTACTCGTCGCTGCTCGCCCGCGCGGAGACGAAGCCGTACCACCTTTGCCCAGGACTGAGCTGGGCCAACTCCCCGCCGAGCTCGCCCGCCCGCTGCAGGACCTCGACGAGCTGCGACTGCAGCACGGCCTCGCGGGCGTCCGCACGCCTGAGCTCCTGCATGTCCTCCGTGACCTTCTCGTCGACCTCGGTTTTTATCTCCTTGCGGATCTCGCCCGCCACCGTGCGCAGCAAGCCAAGGCCCGCGCGTACCTGTCCGACTGCCACAGTCATCCAGGTGAGTGCAACGGCCAGCCCGGTCAGGCCACTGCCGGCCAGCCAGCGGGCCACCTCGTCGCGGAAGAACAGCGACGCGGCGAGCAGCCCGAGGGCGACCGCTGCCGCTAGCGCGGCGACTAGGCCTCGCCGTCCGGAGGCGACCAGTTTCAGCGCGCTCACCTCTGCGCCTGCCTGGCGGATCTCGCCGGCCAGTAGTTGGCCCTTCTCCGCCTCTTCGCGCACGCCCAGCCGACGCCAGATCTTTGCCCACTCTTTCCGCAGCGTGGGCGAGGCGGCGACCGAGCGCGCCAGCGCCGCGGCGGACCCTGCGGCGTCGCTGCGCGCCTGCTCCAGCTCCTGGCGGAGTCGGGCGGTCTCCCGCTCGGCCTGCTCGTTCGCGAGCCTAAGCTCTTGGGCGCGCTGCAGCTTGTCCGCGAGCTCCTCGCGCAGGGCTTCACGTCGCTCGGCCGCCGTAGCCTGCGGGCCGGCGAGCTGCTCGAAGATCTCATTGCCGAGGCTGGCCCACAGGTTGGTATCGGCGTAGTGCCAGGCGTTGAAGGTGATCGGGACGACATTGTCCACGTAAGCCTCGTCGCCACTGCCAGCCAAATTGTCGACCTGACCGCGCAGCAGCCCCATAAAGTAGCTCTTGCCCGAGCCCCACTCGCCGAAAAGCCCAACCGACAGCGGCAGGGGGGTCTGGCGGTTCGCGATGACGGTAGCCAACATGGTGACGTACGTGCCGACCCCAAGATGGTCGTCCCGCAACGGTATCCGCTCCCCGGCGTCCACGAGGTCGCGGGAGATGCCCCCGGCCAGCCGGGTTGCCTCGGCGACCTGACCGAAGTCTCCGTCGCTGCGGTATTTGAATTCGCCCGGATCTGTAGTCGCTGGCGAGCCCGTTGGGGCAACGGGCTCCTCCAATTCGCTCTCTTTCCAGGCCGTCCGAATGGCATCTATCGTTCGCTGGTCTAAACCGACGAACATGACCCGCTGCAGAGAGGACGGCGCCTCATGAGCCAAGGACTTGCGGACGGCACGGACGTTCACGGCCGCCATGATTTCAAGAGGCAGGCCAATTGCACCGGCTCCGAGCAGGGGGACGGCGAGCGAATTGACGCCCCGTTCAATGGCTTTGCGCATGGCAGACGCCATTCCGCGTCCTGCGGCGTCGGGAGTTCCCGGGCCTACATAGCTTGGGTCTTTTCGAGAACTGTCAGTTTCGCGCGCGGAGGCGAGGATGACCCACTTCAGGCCGGGCGCGTCTGCCGATGTCGAGACTGGTACCACCTGCGGGAGATCCGGGGAGAGGGAGTAGACATCGTCGTCTGGCCACAGAACGCCTCGGACGTTGTCGCGTAATGCCTTGCCTAGGTTCCCGAGACCACCGCTCGGTGCGGCCGAGACAACCACGGCGTCGACGTCAAGCTGCCAGGGGCGGGACGTGATCACGGCGGAGCATTCCACTGCACCGACAGCACCAAGCGCCTGCTCGACGACGGCTTTAGACTCCGACGTGTGAGGGGGAGGGGCATCTGATGCTTTCCTACGCAGTCGTCCTAGCTCTGGTTCGGCGGGGTCGCGGGCGCGTATCTGTCTCAGTGAGGCGAAGGCGGCCGGATAGTTGACCCCTAATCTTTTAAGACGGTCCGGGAGCCGACCTGCGACGCCTTTCTCCGCCGACGCCAAAATTGCCATCGCCAGATCAGCCGTTCCAAGTTCGGCACCCGCTGGAACAGACTCAAGGTACTCACTTACTGCTTCGGCGAGCTCCTGTTCGGCGTACCCATCATCGAGTTCGTCCTGTGCCGGACTACCGGTCAGGCTAAGCAGGCCCGCGAGTTGAGAGCGAGTAACACCAACGTTGGCAAGGGCTTTGCCGACTCTGGGGTCGACGGTGATGAGTGCCAAAAGCAGGGTCGACCGGGTGATACCCTCTCGGTGGCTCACCCTGTCACGCCGACGCTGAGATTGAATAGCAGCTGCAAGTCGGAAGGCATCATCGACTTGGGCTGAAGTCCGGTGACCTGATTCAACGATAAGTTCGTTTAGAAGCGGTAAAAGGGGCGAGTCAGACATTTTCTGCTCCATAGTAAGATTCGGGCATGGAGCTCGTCGCCGGGTCGAGCGGAGTAAACCCTTGGACAGGTCGTCGATGGCCTGCTCGCTCAACTCGTCCGCGCCCTCCACTTCCACCACGTGCTCCACGCCCGCCCCCGTCGTCGGTGGATCGGTTTTTTATGTGGTGTTGACGCACGCGCATGCCGGGCCCGTAAGCCTCTCCTCGTGCAGCGGATGCCCCGTAGAGCCCAGCCTGAGCGGCCCCAAAGTCCGTTCGATGGCTGACATATTGGAGGATGAGTTCCTTAAGGAGGAACCAGACGCACGACGACATGAGTCGCTCGTATGAAGGAATCCAGATCATATTTCACCTAGCGCCGGAGTTCTTGGCTAAGTCTGCCCAGTAGCTGTTACTGCGCCGTTACTGGAATTTCTGGGCTGCGGGCGGGCATTGTCCCGGCGACATGGTGCTGCGCCCGTTCGCCAAGAGCGATGCTCGCTTATCGTGACAGGTCCCGTCCAGGAAGGAGCAGAACAGCGGGTTTTGAAAAATAGCGGTCCTTGCCGTACTACGGATATAGCCGCCCACCGGGGGTGCCGAGGCACCTGAGGTGCAGGACGGTTGGAACTCTGACGCGGACCTGAGTCGCAGCCCCTGGCTCGGGTCCCTGGCTTCGGACGTCGTGGCTGAGCGCTCCCAGGGCTAGACGGGGGAGTGCGCCGGCAGCAAGGCGGCTCCTCCTGACGCCGGAAGGAGCGTTAATATCTGTTGTCGGGACCATCACGTCCGTTGCGACGTGATCACTTCCGTGACGCGTTCGGTGACTTCGTCGATGCCGCCTATGCCGTCGACACGGGTCAGGTTGCCGCGTTGGGCATACTCCGCCACCGGATCGGTCTGCCAGTGGTAGAAGTCCAGCCGGTAAAGGATAGCGCCCTCGTTGTCGTCGCTGCGGCCCGTCTCCTTGGCACGCCGGGGAGGCGTTTGACCAGTTCCTCCCCCGCTGTCCATGTACTTCTTGGCCCCGACGCGCAGCCGTATCGCCCCCTGACGTTAGAGGGAATGTCTCCCGTGGAGATCCCAACGTCGCCGAGAGCTCCGAAATGCATTCCGCCTGCGTCACCGAGATCGTGCCAACGCCAAGATATCGGTGTGGTGTGCTACAGGATATTTGCCGTCGGAAAGCCGTCCTCTCATGGTACTTTCGGGGGCCAACCCTGCCGTTCCCTCCGCGGCAACCTTGTCGGGCTGTCCCACCGCACGACCGGCGTTGCACTCGCCCTCGCCAGGCTCGGTCACCTCACCGGGAGCTCGCGCTGGACCGAGGCGTTGCAGAGGCCCTGCTCGTCGCCGAGATCGCCATGGGGCCGCCCGAGCCCGACACACCCTTCAGCGCCTACAGCTTGGCGGAAGGCTCCATCATCGAAGGTGACGAGCGGTATGCCATGCACGGCGACCGCTGGCCCTCGGGCGCGGCAGGATCACCCAACCTCAGCCTCTTCCTTGGATCCGCAGGACCCGGCCGCCTCGCCCTACGACTTGCTAGGCCAAACATCCTGACACTCCTCACGCCGCCCGCGCCCCTCCAAGTCGCAGGCTCGCACTGACCTACCGTGCCGGCGTCGTCCTCTACGCGGTCGTCATCTGGCGAGGCGAATAAGGGCACATGTTCTAGTTCCTGCTTCAGTGGGGGCGCAGCGCCTAATCCTGCCGATGCCAGAGCATAGATGCTCACGGTTCCGGTCCTGTTCGGCGTCGCCGCGGGGCGGTCCGGGAATCGACGATGGTTCCCATTAATTCCTCCTCGCTTTCGTGAACCCGAAAGAAACGCGCCGCTCGGGCAGCCGCCAGGGGGCCAACTCCGCCTGCTGGCGCTCGGTGCAGCGTTCCGTAAGGCCCTGCGCATGTGCCTACGCTTGCTCCCCCTGAGCCGCGCCTGTCTGGTTTACGTCACGGCGTCGTGGGGCCCGATGTAGGACCCAGTAACGGTGGAGTAACGGGCCTTGCCGTAGCGTCGCTCCATGGACGCTTCGGTTGACATGAACACGTTCTCTGTAACGGACCTCGTGAGACTTCCTGCCGTTGGGATGCGATTGCTGAAGTACAGAACCGCGTTCCGCCATAACCCTTGTGCCGAGCGTCTTGAGTGAAGGGCTCCTGTGCGTGATCCCGCCGTTTCTGCCTGGCACTCAAAGGGCTTCCCAGCTCCGGATGTGTTGCCGGATCCTGGTATCCTGCTGGGCCGATTCCAAAAAAACCCCACAGTCCGAAGTGATTGCTGTGCACATTCCAGAACAGGAATTCCGGACTCCCAGGATTTACCGTCCCCGTCGTGCAGAGATAGACATGAATAAACGGCAGCGCCCGCACGCGGCGAAACTGGGTCCAATCCTAGCAAGCGCGTTATTTTCCGCCGACCCGTAATAACTCTAGAAGGTTGTAATGGCAAAAAATGAATCTGGCAAGAATACTTCTGACGAACCCAGGGGTGAACATCCCACCTCAGGTATCGCCGGTACCGCATTGATCACTGGCGATACTTTCGGCGTCAAGGCCCTGAACTACGCATCTGTCGACGGACAGGCCATGTTCGAGGGCGATATTTCGCTCGGGTCGATCGACGAGGTTGAGTCGCGCAACGACGCGGTACGTGCCGCACTCGACCCGACGGTTGAGGCAGCCGTCGCCATCACGGGGCACCGCTGGCCGGGCGGCCACATTCCATATGAGATCGCCAGCAGCATGCCTAACCAGCAGCGAATCACCGACGCGATCAACCACTGGCATGCCAATACGGCGATCCGCTTCGTGGCCCGGACCACCGAGACTGACTACGTCGAGTTTTTCGAGGGGGACGGCTGCTGGTCTCAAGTGGGACATCAGGGGGGCAAACAACAGATCAGCTTGGGCTCGGGCTGCGGCACCGGCAACGCGATCCACGAGATGGGCCACACTGTGGGGCTGTGGCATGAGCAGAGCCGAGAGGACCGCGACAACTTTGTCACGATTCAATGGGCGAATATCCAATCTGGGATGGAGCACAACTTCAACCAGCACATCGCCGATGGCGACGACATTGGCGCGTACGATTACGGTTCAGTGATGCACTACCCGGCCAATGCTTTCAGCAAGAATGGGATGCCCACTATTGTGCCCGTCCAAGCCGGTGCTGTGATCGGTCAGCGCAACGGTCTCTCCGCCGGTGACATCGCGGCCATTCGAGTCATGCATCCGGACCTTAATCCGAACCCGATTAAGAAGCTACTGGACGACTCCGGTGGGGTTAAGAAGTTGCGGGATGACACCGGTGGGGTTAAGAAGTTGCGGGATGACACCGGTGGGGTTAAGAAGTTGCGGGATGACACCGGTGGGGTTAAGAAGTTGCGGGATGACACCGGTGGGGTTAAGAAGTTGCGGGATGACACCGGTGGGGTTAAGAAGTTGCGGGATGACACCGGTGGGGTTAAGAAGTTGCGGGACGATGGGGTCGTCAAGCCCCCTGCCGACATCCCGATCGGGCCGGGACCCGGCGAGGTGGTAAGCCCGGTGCTCGGCGCAGTCCTGCCGTTCGGCCTTGCCACCGGCCATCAAGACCCGATTGCTGCCGCCTATGCCGCCGGCGATGCGGACACCGGGGACCCATTTACTGTCTACGACACCCGGATCGAGGAGGCGACGGCATCGCTGATCGTACTCGCCAGCCAGCTGCAGCAGCTCCGCGACGAGCGGGATGCTCTAATACTGGCAATGGGACTGTAAGTGATCCTTGTCATCTCGCACGCGGGCGACGATCACGCCGCTGCGGTTCTCGGTGCGCTCGGGCGCGACGAGCACCCGGCGGTACTGCTCGATACGGCGAAGTTCCCGACTGAGATGACCCTTGACGCCTCGATGGGCACAGACGATGTCAGGATAGCCATAGCGGCGAGCGATGGTGCGGCCGTTTGCCTAGATGACTGTCGCGCAGGTTGGTGGCGGCGTCCGCGGCCGTACGAGCTTCATCCTGAGCTCGACCCAACCGCTGCCCAGTGGACGTACCAGGAGTGTCACGAGGCCTTCGCGGGTGTTCTGGCCTCAGCTCCGGCATCTTGGATCAACGAGCCCTATGCCGACGAACGTGCCTCCCACAAGCCCTACCAGCTGACTATCGCCGCGCGGCTCGGCATCCCCTTCCCTCAGACTCTGATAACGACTAGCCCCGAGAAAGCCAGGGCGTTCATCGAGGCGAACAAGCACGCAGGAACGATCTTCAAGAGCTTCCGGGCAACCGAGGCGCAGTGGCGTGAGACCCGCTTGGTCGGAAAAGGCGAGCTCGCGCGGCTCGATGAACTGCGGCTCGCCCCGACGATCTTCCAGCAGCGCGTGGACGCTGTGTCAGACCTGCGGGTCACCGTTGTTGGGGATGAGGTATTCGCCGTCGAAATCGACAAGCAGTACAGTCTGTACCCGCACGACTACAGAATGAGTATGCACACTGCAGAGTTCCGTCCGGTGCAACTGCCCGAGGTGTGGATCGTCCACCTCCGGCGCCTGATGGCTGTGCTTGGACTTGTGTATGGGGCGGTCGACCTAATGCGCCTGCCCGATGGCAGACTGGTGTTCTTGGAGGTCAATCCCTCCGGCGAGTGGCTGTTCGTCAGTGACCGCTCTGAGCAGCCGATCACTGAGGCAATGGCAAGCCTGTTGAGTCGCTTCGACAAGAAGGAGTGACTGTGTCCGGACGCGAAGAACATGGGGAAGAGAAGGAACCGATTCGCCCTAACCAGACGGTCCATGGCGTCTTGCATGTACCGGGCGTGATACCAGACCGCGCCGCTCGGCTGGTTGTCCGGGTGCTCGAAGTCGGCCGTGCCGACGCGACATCCGAAGTGATCGCGGAGAACGTCATTACAGACGCTCGTCTCACTCCGAACACTCCGTTTGAGGTCTCTGTGCCGAGCAACACCGTGGGGCCCTCATACATCCTTCAGGTGCATGTGGACCTGGCGGGCACCGGCACACTTTCCCCCGGCGACTACCTCACCACGCAGGCCTACCCGGTCCTCGCGGGCGGCCCGGACGAAGATCTCCACGTAAAACTAACGAGGATCTGAGGGGCATGGGTGAATCAAGCCGACGAGGGCTTGCGCCCAGACGCTGGCGCACACACCCCAGCGACCTCCGTGCGCTCGTCGCGGGATAGGAGGAGACGCCTTTTGGACAACGGCCACTGCGCTGGGCTTCCGCCCTGATTGCCGAGGCTGCAGGTCAGGCGGGAGGATCCATCGAGGAGACCAGGCAACGCGCTGATTCAAACTCCTCGGCTTAGGGGAGGGGCTAGAAGAGGTTCCTGTGCCGCGGTATTTATTGGTGAAGGGACAGCCAAGTGGCCTCAGACGGGACGCCTTGCTGGTTGACGATGAATAGCATGTACCAGCCGGGAGGGGCCAGGTTGGGGTTGCCGGGTACCTTCGCCGTCACTGTTTCCGCGTCTCGGGACGTTATTTCCAGGTCGACAAGTCGTTGACTCGTGTCGAACGAGTGGGTGGTCACCCCCGGCCTGACAAGAGACGCCCATTTGATGTCGCCGGCTTCGGCGGTGGTGATCTCGATGTCTACGCCGTAAGTGGATGAAGAGGGAGCTCCTTTGATCAGGGGACGATCCCCGCGGAACAGGTAAGGGGGGCTGAAAACCTCGATCCGCATTTCTTCGTTCGGGTCGGGTGGTTCGAAGACTGCCTGGGATCCGCCTTCAGGGTTGCCACCCGCGGCAACGACCTGACCCGTGGGAAGCAGCACGGCCGTTGAATGGTAGAGCCGGGGAACCTGAGCTGTGGCCATTAACCGCCAGGTATCGGTTGCCGGATCGTAAAGTTCCGATTGGAGGCGGGCGAGCGGCTCGCTCTCCTGCTTTAGGGATCCTCCGCTGACGAATACGGTGCGGTCAGGAAGAATCACCGCGTTAAGGTGGATGCGGCCCAACGCCATCGGTTGTGCAGGTTTGTAGCTCGGAGCGGCCGCCTTGAAGTCAACGATGCTCACACCGTCGGTGGCGTGTGTCTTGTTTTCTTTGCCCTCGGGCCCTCCGCCGCAAATCAGAACGCGTTGGTCCTGAGCAGGCGGGAGGAGGACACTTGCCGACTGGTTGCGGAGCGCAGGGTCGAGAAGATCCGGAACTTCCTGAACCGAAGGAACGCCGTGGGCGGCGAGGGTGATGACGCACGGCTGGACATCCAGGACGTCGTCCATCCGGCCACCGGAGAAGAAAACGCGCCCGTCTTCGAGGAGGAACAGGTGGGCATAGAGCGGTAGACCCAGGGAGCCGTGGGGGAAAGGCAGGTCGTGCCACGCGTCCGCAACAGGTTCGTACATCTCCAGTACTGCCCGGGAGCTGCCCTCGAACTTCTCATCGAGGCCTGACGCTGCCAGAACCGAACCATCGCCAAGGGTGATCACGGTCGGATACCAGCGAGCATGGGCCATTGCACTGAGCAGCGACCAGGTCCCCGTGCTCGGGTCGAAGACGGCGGCGTCTTTACTGCCTGTGAAGGGATAGGTCTGGGTGCCGCCGGCCGAAAGCAGGCGTCCGTCGGCGAGAGCGGTGTCTCCGCCGCAGAACAGGTCATACGGACGGCCGCCGATCACGAGTGTCGGTGGATGCGAGAACTTGTCATCAGGTGGAGACCAGACGGCACTGAGGGGGACCCCCTTAGCTATGTCACCGAAATCGTGCGACTCAAAACGGGTCTTGCTGCTGCCTGAGCCCGCGAAGAAAAGCACATCGCCTGTTTTGAGGAGCGCGGTATGCACGGCGAGGACGGAGGAATGAAACGTCTTCACCTCCCACGAACCATACAGCGATGGGGTCATATCCAAGTCCATGCTTTGGTAATAGCCGCCGTTCTGTCCTTCCGGGGCATCAATAAGCAGGGCGAAGAGCTTTTTGGTTCCGTTGAGAGTTGCGATAGCGGCCCCGCCGCCTTGGTTGTTCCAAGAGAACCAGTGGGGGACGCCAAGCCACTCCTGACCCCAGTTTTGACTAGTGCCGTCAGCGTCCAGGCCCGTGGCAAAACGGAAGAAAGCCTGGTTTTGACCGCTCACACCAGGTATCACGGGGGCGTCGTCGATCTGGAAAAAAAGCAGGTCGCGTGAGGCACCGTCTGAGGTGACCGCCGCTCCCTGGTTGGCCCATGAAAACCAACCCGGGACCTCACGCCACGGTGACCAGCCTCCCGTTACCATTCCGTCCTTGTCGAGCTGGCGCCCTATCCGGTAGAGACCTTGGTTCAGTCCGGGCCCGTTGTCCACCATGAAGACAACCAGGTCCCGCCGCCCCTGGGAATCGGGTCCAAGGACGGTGATGCCGCCTCCCTGGTTCTCCCACGAAAACCAGTCGGGTATCTCTTGCCACCCTGACCAACCATTCCGGATCGAGCCATCGATCCTAAGATCGTGCCCTACCCGGTAGAACGCACGGTTTTTCGCTGGGCCGTTGTCGATCAATAGGACGATGAGGTCCTGAACACCTGCGCCCAGATCTGTCACCGCCACATCGGCCCCTTGGTTTTCCCAGGAGAACCAGTCCGGCACGTCAGTCCATGCGGTCCACCCTCCAGTGACCACGCCCCGATCGTTTAGGTCTTTGCCGAGTCGGAAGAGGCCCCGATTTTGGGCCGGTCCCGAGTCGACCATCATGACCAACAGGTGCTGGGCTCCGTCCAAAGCCACGACGGCGACTCCACCGCCCTGGTTCTCCCAGCTGAACCAGTCGGGGACTTTTGTGTATTCCAAAGGCATGGTTTGTCTCGGTTCGTTATGAACGGATCGGATGGCAGTTCATCGCTGAAGGGGTCACCGTCGAGTTACACAGCGGGCTGTTTGGCGAACCGGATGAGTTGTGCCATATCGAACGAACCGTCGTCCCGCGCCATCGGTTTCATCGGTTGGAAGTTTGGTTCGACCCTGAGGTAGGAGAGCGGATCGCCCGCCGCGAGACCCAGCAGAACCTCGGCCACGATCCTGCCGCCAACGGGTCCGAGTCGTTTGCCCTGGGCGCGGACCTCCGATTCCTTCAGTATGTAGTACCAGAGCGGCGGATGAAGCTGCAGGTCACCGCTGAGGTCCGATATTCCTAATTCCTCCGGAGTCATTGGTCCTATGCCCATAGCGTTGGACACGGATGTCCCTGAAGGCAGGCTTAGGCGTAGTCCGCGAAGCAAATTGCGCTCCGCGAGCGACGGCGGCGGATCTGAGGCAACGGCGGAGGGCAGGCTCGCCAGCGGGTCTGACAAATGGGCATCGATCGCCATGGTGGAAAGCGGCTGCACCTCGGACCCAGGAAAGTCGAAAAGAAATTCCCACTCGACCGCCCACTGCGGGGGAAGCCTGCGGAACCCATTGAGGTTCTCCAGCTCGTCGTCGGGAGGCAGCTCGGGACCGAATATCGGTATCGGCTGGTCGCTGCGTGCTCCTTTCACGAAGGCGTTGATGTGGTACGACGGGCGGATCATGGAGTGTCCGAACCGGTACGCCGCTACGGAAAACTCCACAGGAATGTACGGCTCGCGGCCCGGATGATAGAAGAGGAACCGTGGCCTGATGATTTCGACGGCCTGCCCACCTCCGACCGCATAGCTTTCATGTCGGAGGATGTCATCAATCACGTCCTTCCCGACAACTTTGGGAAGGAAGTCGTTGATGACAATCCATTGGTAATGCCACCGCACCAGCCGTTGGGCTTCCTTGAACAGGTTGTCTCCAGTGAATGGTGTGGTTTGTGCGACCACATCCGTGACGTTGTTGTGAAATTGCAGCATAGTCAGGTGCAGCTGGGAGATGAGGATGTTTTCATCGTTACGCGGGTCCCCGATAAGCGCACGCCCGAAAAAGTTGTCGGTCCCGTCGGGATTCTGGCGTGGCTCGTTGCGAGGGAGGTCGGGGCCTCTTCCGCTCGCCACGTCCGGTACGACGCCGACCTCTTCTCCCAGCCTGAATTTAGTGACCCCATTCGACTGAACGTACAGGTACGGCTGGTCAGATGGCCCGCTGCCGTAGACCGAATCGAGGTCAAAGCGTGGGGTTCGGAAATCGTGCAGCGAGTCCGGGTCGTTTTGTCGCTGCAGGCTCGAAACGGGGTCGAAGGTAATGTCGTGGTCAATGAATTGTCCAAGATAGGTGTAGCCAGCGGGTATATCGGGGTTCTCCGCAAGGGGTGCCCCGCCCTGGTCCGTCACCTTTGCTGCGAGGGCAGCCAAGTCGTCGGGCTGATGCTCAAAAACGGGGAGGTTGCGGAACATGCGCCCGAAGCGTCCCGACTTAAAGGACGAGGTCGGAAGAACGTCAAATCCGCGTGGAAGCCTGGAATGAATCTTCGGATCGACAGGTGTCGTGTTCGATGGTGCGACTTCGTTCGGCCGATCAGTTTGGACGTCGACTCTGGTCTGATTGTTGGTGGTCATGACAGGGCCCAATCGTGGTTGCGGCGTTCTTGCTTACGGAGACGATTGGACAGGCGACAGCGTTACGACAGCGTTACAGCCGGGCAGAGACAAAACTCACCTAGTGGTTCGGCGTCGCCGCCTCTGATTGAAGATTCCCATGCCAACTGAGAATGACCGGGCTGGGCGCCTACGAGGACGACGACGCCCGCCCTCAACCTGCCGGCCGGTACCTGGTCGGGCGTCAGCATCGATATTTCCGGCACGCCCGGTGCCCCCGAGATGAAGGTGGACGTCACGGTCGCCTAGGTGAAATCCCTTGTTTGCTCCAGCTGGTGCGTTCGCCATGACAAAGGACCAGCAGTGGTTAGATTCCGCTGGTGACTCTAGAGCAAATGTCGTTATGCCAGCTGCTGGGGTGATGGTCCATGGAGGGCATCAAGCGTCCTGGCATCTGGGTCGAGGCCACCAAAAGCGCGAAGTTCTGGGCCGGCGTCTACGCTGAACTGGCCAACCGCGGTATCCAGGATGTGCTCGCCGATTTCGGTGGTGGCGGCAGCGCTCATCTCGGCTCGTAACGACGTCGGTCAGCCCCAGGGTTGCCTCGGGCCGCCGGAGCGGCACGGGTGTCGGCAGGAACGGGCCGGCCGTTTGCCGGCCAGTGTTCGCCAGCCAACCCAGCAGTTTCGCAGCGCATCGGGCTCGGCTCATAGTATTTACAAGCCCCGGAGATGGCACATTCCTTGCGCCAGCCGAGTAAGGCGAACGACTCGTCTGTAACCTGGTTCTCGGGCATCCGGCCGCCTCGGCATACCCAGTGACCCTTTCGATTGGCACAGCCCTGCGCTGTGCCGGACAGCTTGAGTGGTCGGTGCTTGCTCGCAGAAGCGAAACCCACGCTAGCCGAAGACACTTCACTGGTGTAACGCCACCGTAACGATAGCTCAGTAGTTTGTAAGCGCCCGACCATTTGACACCCCCCTGTTCCCAAGGGGCAAGCCTCACAGGAGTCTGTGCATCTCCGGAAGGCATTTCATAGAAAGACGCTCGCCACTGAGCACTGACCAAGCAGAAAGGGACTACCGTGGCACGCCTGAGCGACCAGAATCTCATTTTGGAGGACGGGGACATCCTGGAATTTCCCGCCCCCGCTGATAGTCCATTTATAGAGTGCCAAACGATGCGCGCTATCAGCACGCTTGCTGATGTTCGCAACTTTGGCTTTATCCAAGAATGGATGCGTGGATTCTCATCCCCCGATGACAGATCACTGCCCGGATCGGGTCGTCTAGTCGCCGGCGGCCCGGCAGAGAGGATCATCTCTGCAGGCCAACGATTCACTAGCAGAGAGATGCTCCGCTTCGTTAGAGAAATTTCCGGCGGCGTCGTGATGAATCTGCAGCTTGCAGACTTCGTAGTACCCGTTGGAGCAACGGTTATATTGTCTAGCCCTCTCGCAGAAATTAAGGCCAATACCGTGGTTATCGCGGGACAGCTAAAGTTTACGGATGATCTTGCCATCCAGTGCAACGAAATTCGAGGAGCCTGACATGGGGGACATCGTAAACATTCCCCGAGACGGCGTGGATGGGCAGGATGCGCCCCAGGCCTCACCTGGTCCGGGGGCCAACGGCCCGGACGGGCTCGATGGAGGGGCCTTCGGTGGGTCCACTGCAGGTACGGCCGGATCTGCTGGCCCGAGTGGAATAACCGGACAGGATGGCGGGGCTGGCCAGTCGGGCGGCACCGTGAGTGTAGTAACCAACATTCTCGGCCTGGATGTCACCTTCATCGTTACGGGAGGAAATGGAGGCCGTGGGGGCCGGGGCGGGCCTGGCGGGCCCGGCGGCGGTGGTGGAAAGGGAGGCAATGGCGTCTGGTTTTCCGGAGGCTCGAACGGAGGGGCGGGAGGAACAGGCGGCACTGGCGGTAACGGCGGCGCCGGCGGCAACGGCGGCAACGGCGGAAAGGTATCCATCGCCTACAAAGTGGACGCCTCCGCGGGAACCGCCAAAATCGCTGCGAATGCAGGCGCAGGCGGCGCCGGGGGAACGGGAGCAGTCGCTGGCGTCGGCGGTAGCGGTGGGGCCGGCGGCACTGGCGGACCTCTGTCATTCAACGCCAACGGGACCGCCGGTGCGCCCGGTTCGAGCGGCGCTTCTGGTCAGAACGGGGCGGCGGGCGCCAATGGCTCCACCGGAACGGCCATAATTACTCCTATTCCATGATTATAAATAGGCCGCATAACGGGGCACTGCTCGAGCTCATTGGGTTTCCCCGCTGCCCCCAATTGGAGGGCTCATACGAAAGCTCGTGTGTTCGGGCCGATTGGGGCGGAGGCGTGGGGTAACTCGATTGTCCAACCGGGGTCGGGTGCGGCTTACTGTCCTTGTTCGGCAATTCGGCCGCTGTGGACGGGAAGCTTCTCTGGGCCGACCGACGGACGGAGCCCCAGTGGAATCACACATCGGCGGTGATTGCATCGAAATAGCCGTCCTGGATAGGAATCAGCGCATGGAGGTGACGCCTTCAACGTAGGTTCCCTAGCAAAACGAGTGAAGGACCGGCAGCGACCGGGTGCCCGATGCTCGCTGCCGGTCCCTCCAATCTCAACTAGACGATTGCCGGGGCTGCAGAGCAGGCAACTGGCGCCACCAAGGGGCCATGCAACGCGACAATTCGAACTCCTCAACCCAAGGGAGGGGCTAGAAGAGGTTTCCCGTGCCGCGGTATTCATTGGTGAAGGGACAGCCAGCTGGCCTCAGACGGGACTCCCTGCTTGTTGACGATGAATAGCATGTACTAGCCGGGAGGGGCCAGCTTGGAGTTGTCGGGTACCTTCGCCTTCACTGTTTCTGCACCCCTGTCAGCGCTGGTCGAAAATGAGCCACTTCGCCGCCGTCACAATGGCTCAGTTTTCGACCGTCACCGACACTCCTGGATGACGAGTACCGGCTAGCCGGAATGTGGGGCTCATCGCATCCCCGGAAGCCGACCCACGGCATGCTGATCTGGGTAAACGAGACCGACATTCGGGAGGCGGAACTGTTGTAACGCAGGCGTAGAGGCATTCGCCAGGTCCTCGCCACAGGAATCGTGCAGATCAAACCCTACGACCGGCGAGCAAAGACATCGTGGAGCGGGCCAATCAGTTCCTGGAGAGCTCGTTCCTTCTTGGGCCTTAGCGACTGGTCCATTCAAGGTCTTTGCTGGTCGATAGGCGCGACTGGATCATCCCGAACGCTGCACCACTCATGTATCAGGGGTGATGTGGACGTGCAATCTCGCGGAAAACCCGGTTCCGCCGATCTTGAAGGACCATGTCTGGCTGGTGTCTGGGACCAACTGAGCCTCCTGCACCTGCGGGTTATCCGTTCTTGCAAGCGTCTGAAGCTGCTCTATTGTCGGTGGATCCTCGCCCACCAAATATCCCTCACCGGTGTGGACGAAGAGCCGAGGTGACTTTCCCGGGAACGCCTGAATGTAGTACTGCTTCCGAAAGACCACGTTGTCCGAGAAACCGACACCGAAAGCATCTCGTTCTCCTACGTAGAAGTCGGCGCGGAACACAATTCCCTTCGCGTCTCCCAGTATTGCCCCAGCATCCACCCAACCCTCCCAGATGAGGCGGTCTGGTCCTGCCCAGCCCGTGGTTCCGTCGCCGAACTCCGCCAACGGCTTCCTGAGTTCGTCCTCAAGCACGGGCAACTCATCAGATAGGTCCTGCTCATGGAACGGGCCATAGCAATTCTGGGCCGGCGGGCTCTGATGGAACAGTTCAAAGTCGACATGCCGCGGCTTGATCGACACGCCGAAATAGAACTCGCTCTTTCCGAACCAGTCACGGCCGCGGGTGATCTCGGCATCGTCGAGGGAAAGGGATACTTTGTGCGTCCCATGAAAGAAGCGCATCGAGATCTCATATGCCTCACGAGAGGTAATGAGCGAGTCGGGGCCCCCATGGCACTTATGCACGAAAGTTCGGGGCGCCCCTGGCAACTGTGCGGAAGCCTGCTTCACCAGCCCATCACTTCTGTTGTAGGCGAAGTCGCCCTCGTCGATCAGTGACGCCAGTCGATTCATCGCGGAGGACACCCCGATGTTGTATGACCGAAAGTCAGTACCGACTACGGTCAGGATTCTCCGGACGTCGAACGCCTCCTCCCATCCACGGAAGGTGGTCTTTTCAGGATTGAATGATTCGAACTCTTCACTCGCCTCATTCAACTTCGGCAGCATGCGAAGCAACCACGATGGAGCGCGCTGAAAGGCTATTCCGCGGTGCGGGGTTCCCAACGTGACAATCCGATGGATCTTCTGCTTGGCTGAGCCCGTCTTTTCGGCTTCCATCGCAAAGACACCTTCGCGCGCAACAAGTCCGCCCATGCTGTGGGCCACAATGTCGACACCCCTAAACTCCTCACCATGCCGGGTCGTTGCTCCTTCAATCAAGCCGATGAGCCGAGCCAAACCCTGGCCGTAGTTCTTTAGTGCGCGGGGGCGGAGGTCGTAGAATCGGTAAACCCAAATCGTACCGGCGGTTCCGCCAGACAGAACCTGTTTCTCAACCGAAGGGTCAAGGACGACCGTCCCCTCCATGGAGTCCAGATCAAGATCTGTTGTAATCGCTCGTGGTGCAGGGACCCTGTCGGAATAGAACCCAACCACGTTGGTGGCATCGTGATACGCGTACTCCGTTGATTTTAGTGCGCGAAGAATGAAGCCCTCGTAGATGTAGTTCTCGCCTCTCCGAGTGGGGTAAACAGTACCGTCGTTGAAGCCCTGGTATGGGCTGGCTTGATCATCGGATACTTCGGGGCCACCGAAGCCCCGCACAAGAATCAACGGTCGGGGGGAGATTTTAGCCGTCATGAGAGCACCCCGCATGTATGTGGACACCGATTTTGTATAGGCCTATACGACACTGAGGGCTTCGTCAAGATGCGGGGCAATTGAATCCCTATTGCGGGGAGATGTCGGTATCGACAAGACATCCTAAAAGGGCTCAAGGACATTCATAGCCAGCGCGGGCCCGTCCCGGTCACTGAGCTTGTGTCAGAGGCTGCCGCAGAACCCGTGTGGAGACTCGCTCCAATGCCGAGAACTCTTCAAGCTCGACGGGGGAGCAATGCAGGCGGTCCGTATGCAGTGCGATGACGGCTGCCCTGGACCGAATGCATCAGGCTAATTAACCCCTCGGGCACAGCGTTTCCCACTTCAGGAAATTGTGAGCCTCTCTGCTGACAGGCTGTTCACTTATGGGCCCCTTCGGGGTTTTGTGTTGGTGGCTGGTGGTGTGGCCTGCCGGCTAGTTTCTGTCTTGGGTCGACGGTTCGTCCTTGGTTTCCTGTTCATCTGGCTCCTCCTAGTCGGTCTCGCATTACGACGCGTTGAACCTTTCAACCGGTTTTGCCTCCGTCCGGAAGCCAGGGCCGCCTGTAACGGAGCGCTCGGGACCCAGGAAACGCGATCTGCACCGTCAGCGCCCAGACGGCAGTGCCCGCCTGAGGTTCGAAATTCCTCGCATGGCGCTGAGACCGGACGAACTCCGAGGCCCATCTGCGGGCATACTGGCCGTAAGCGCGGTTCGTATGCCCGCAGATGATCGGGCATTGCAGGTTATTTGGCGGTGTCCTCCTTGGAGCCGGCGCCGATGGACCAGACGCGCGGGGGAGTGGTGCCGTTGACGGCGTGGTCGCCCACGATGCGGGCCTTGAAGACCCACGGGTTGTGGCTGGCAGCAGTGCGGGCGTTGCGCCAGTGCCGGTCCAGGTTCTTCTTGGTGCTGGTGCCGGAGGCGGCGAGGGCGTCGAAGATGTCCGAGGTGGCACGGGTGGAGAGTTCGGTCAGGATGACCTGTGCCTGGGCGGTTTCGAGTTCGGCCAGGTCGTTGAGGCGTTCTTCTTCCTTGGCGTTGTCCAGGAAGGCGCCGTCGTAGGCTCCCTGCAGCGCGCGGGCGGCACGTTCGAGGGTGGCTTCGGCAGCGTAGGCGCGGGCGGAGACCTGGCCGACGACCTGGAGGATTTGCGGGTCGGCGGCGAAGGAGTCGGCGTTGCCGTGGGAGAAGATCCTGGTGCGGTTGCGGACCTCGGCGGCGATTTCCCGTTCGGCGGCCTTGATGCTTCCGGCCAGCACGGCCAGGAGTACGGCTTGGTAGAACGCTGTCTGGTACTTGAATCGGGTGTCGAAGTCGATGACGTTTTCGGCCTCGACCGCTGCGTCCGTGAACGTGCTGGTGCCGGAGCCTGTGGTGCGCTGGCCGAAGCCGTCCCAGTCGTCGGAGTGTGTGACCCCGGGCTGGTGGGCGTTGACGACGGCGATCACCTTGACGTCGTTATCGGTGCGCTGCGCGAAGGTGTCAATCCAGTCTGCGAAGATGCTGCCGGTAGTACTTGGTGCCGTTGATCCGGAAACCGCCGGTGGTGCTTTCCGGGTCCGGGCTGACCTTGGTGATGACGTCGCCGATTTTGACGGTGCCCACCTTGGTCCAGGAGTTGCCGGCGATCTCGCCCTTTACGAATCGTTCCAGCCACACGGCGCGCTGAGCGCCGGTGGAGACCAGGCGGTCCTCGACGAACGCGAAGTGGCCGCGCAGGGCCTGCGGAATGTTGGAATCGGCTGCGGCGAGTTCGGTGAGCAGGCGGAAGAGCTGGGGCAGGGAGGCGCCGGACCCGCCGTCGGACACGGGAACACGGAGGGCACCGAAGCCTGCCTGCGTGAGTTCCTTGATTTCGGCAAAGGGCAGCCGGTGGTCCTGTTCGCGCGCGCTGGCGCCTTCGGCAATCCTTGCGAAGATGGGACGGAACCGGTTGGCGAGGGTCTCGTAGTCGACCTGGTCGGTGGCGGCGGCTAGTGATGTCATGGGATTGCCTTTCGTGAACGCTGGGTGGGAATCAAATGCGCTGATCGTTGGAGAGCGTTTAAGCGGAGATGGGTTGGGCCGCTGCGGCTGGTACGGGGCTGGCAGGATTCCGTGGACCTCCGGACTTGCTGATGGCCAGGGCCGCAGTGAACAGGCCGGCGATGACGACGGCGGTGATGCCCGCCAGGAACCATCCCGCCGGCCACGCGCCGCTGAGCCCCAGCAGCGCCGGCGCCGTCGTCGTGATTTGTCCTGTGAGCACGGCCGCCCGGCCGGTGAATGCCGAGAGGGAGGACTTTCCCCGGCTAGAACAAAGAAGAACAGGGACAACAGGACCGCCCAGCTCAGCCACAGCACCGACAAGAAGGGGTCTTTTGCAATGTTGGCGGCAGAGTAGAAGACGGCGAGGAGAGCTACCAGGGCGCAGAACCAGCCGACCCCGGCCGACTCGAGGTTAAGCACGGCGTTGAGCCCGACGTAGAGGTACGTGATGCCGAAAAGGACGACGCCGGCAGCTCCCAGCAGCAGTTCACGGTCACCCCGGCGGCAGCAGCCAGGAGCACGGCCAGCACCAGCTGAAGGGTGCCGATGACGATGTTGAAAACGCCGCTGTCACGGGCCGGAATGCGGCCCAGAAGGCCGAGGGCGTTGATCAGGAGGGCAGCGCCGGAGAGGATCAGGCAGATATAAGACATGGGATTTTTCCGTCCACGAGGACGTCACGCTGAAGCGGGGCTCGATGCTTGCCGCAACGCTCTTGCGAAGCGGCCGGATCTTCACCTGGGGCACCCCACCACGAAGAGGGTTGCCGTCCAACAAGCCAGGGCTCAGTGCTGGAACTCATGATCTGTAACTAGGACACTATGGGCGCGGGTCGGGCGCCACAAGAAAGTTGACTCCGTATGAAGGGAGGCAGCGAAGGCGCTCAGCGTTTGCCGCGGGGGAAGAGTCCCCTAATCGTCGGCATTGACCCGCTGGTCATCATCGCGTTCCGCGTGTTCCGGCCAGCCACCCTTCCGGTACGCGGCAGTTCCCGCCGCAAGCACAGTCACCGCTAGGGCGCAGTTGCCGATCATAACGGCAACCATCGACAGTGCATTTCCGCCCAGAACCCCCACCAGGGGGCTGATGAGTCCGGCGACGCCGGACTGGAGGGCGCCAATAACTGCGGCCGCCGTACCCGCCATGTGGCCGTACTTCTGCAGGGCCAATATGGAGGCGTTGGCCGGAATCATGCCTTGGGCTGCAAGGACCAGCCACAGTCCGGCCAGCAGGCCGAACGGGCCGCCGGCACCCGTAACTACCACGACGAGCAGTACCAGGGCGAGGCCCAGCTGCACTAAGAGGGCTGTGCGCAGGAGGCGGGCCGGCGGGGATTTTCGAACCAGGGCGGCACTGAGCTGCGCCGACAGGACAAGCGCGGCGCCGCTGAGGGCGAAAACGAGGGCGAATTGCCGGGCGGTAAGGCCGTATTCGTTCTGGAAGACGAAGGGGGAACCACGACGTAACTCATGATCAGGGCCAGCCCAAGCCCGGGGATGACGGCCAGCGCCATAAAGTGCTTGTCCCGCAGCAGGGACCAGTAGGCTCCGGCAACATGCCTGGGGTGGCCCGGACGGCGCCGATCCTCCGGCAGCGTCTCCGGCATGAATTTCCAGACGATTGCCACCAGGACCATCCCGATAAGCGCCAGCGCATAGAAGACGGCGCGCCAGTTCCAGAGGCCAGAGATGGCCTGGCCTACGGTGGGGGCCAGGAGCGGTGCAACGCCGATGACCAGCATCAGCCGGGATAGCAACTGGGCGGCAGCGGAACCGACGAAGCGATCACGGATGACGGCGAGGGCCACCACGGCGGCCGCTGCGTTAAAGAAACCCTGCAGCACACGCAGCCCCGTCAGCGTTGCGATGTCCGGCGTAATGGAGCACAGCAATGAAATGACCACGTGCAGCGAAATGCCAACGACCAGCGGCAGCCGTCGTCCGAACCGATCAGAAAAGGGTCCGATGACAAGCTGACCGATGCCAGCACCGACGAGGGTTCCGGACAACGTCAACTGGACGGCGGTCTGGGTGGTTTGGAAAACGGCCTCCACGGCGGGCAAGGAGGGCAGGTACATGTCCGTGGTCAGGGCTGGAAGCGCGGCCAAGGCGCCAAGCATGAGGACGTACTTGAAGCTGCGGGGTGCCTGCCTGCTGGTGCCGTGGGAGTGGGACGGATCCGTCATGACGAAAGCTTAACTTCCGAGTGAAGGAGCGCAGGAGGTAGGTCCGAAATGTGGCTTACGCCATTCACCGGGTCCGACCTGAACACTCTGGATGGGTCCAGGGGCTAACAGGGTTCCTCGGTGCCGTGACGTCCGACGAGCTGTACTCCCACGGGCATCCCGTGCTCGTTTACTCCCGCCGGTTTGGACAGTGCCGGGCAGCCGAGCACGCTGAAGGGCCCAGTTAAGGCCAGCGCGATTTCCCATACGGTTTTCCGTCCCGCGGCGAAGCCTTCTCGCTGGCCGATGCGCGGGGCGGTGACGGGTGAGGTGGGGCAGAGCAGGATGTCGGCAGCACCGAAGGATCGGTCGAGGTCAGCCCACAAGCCGGCCATCGTCCGGATGAGTCGAGAGCTCCGGTGGATCTGCCCTGCCGTCACCCAGCCCGTCCTGAGGGCGGTGACAGGGCGACCTGAACGCGACTCTCTCCCGTCGGAAATTTGATGCGCAGGACCGGGTCCCGCGTGTCCGCCGGAACGGTGAAACTGACCTCACCGGACTTGCTTGAATCAGCCGGGACGAGGTCGTTGAGACCGGAATCGGGGGATACACTGACGCCGCCGGCGTTCAGCCTGAAGGTGGAGTCCCAGAAGTTTATGTCGTACATGCCGCGGTTGGTGCACCTGACTGAGAAAGCCAATGAGATCTTCCATGTGACGTCGGGACGGGCCTTCGCATCGAGAATCTCATATTCGACGTCGGCAGACCGGTACTTCCGCTCATCGGGAAGCGATACGGCCCACCCTGTACCGTTATCCGGCAGCGGTTCACCGGATGCTGACGCCGCCGGACTGTCCTGCTGCATCGGGCTGCTGGGTCGCGAAGGTCCTGTGCCGGTAGGTGGGCTGGATGCGGTGGCGGGCTTGGCGGCGTCGAATAGACCGAGCTGTCCCAGGCCGAGCAGAAGCCCGGTCACTGCAGTGATCACGGCCGCCACGGCTGTCAGAACGCCGGGCAACGTGGCCCACCAGTTGGTTGGTTTTTCATCTGCCATATCGGTTCCCCTGGGTCCCGTACCGAGGCCATGCCTAGTGATACTCCCAATACTCCGGCCGATAGGGGCCCACGCGCCAGATGGTCGTCGGCCGGCATCAAGCACAGGTAACGCGTCCCGGTCGAATGTTCTCCGGATGGATTCGTGGAAAGCCCGGAGAATGGCGAATCCGACCGAAGAACAAGGCGCCGGGCGGGTTTGGACTACAGGGACGGAAGCAGCTCAAAACGTCGACTGTCTGGCATTCGAAAAAATCGTGGTTCCCGGTTTTGGTGGAGGAGGGCTGCGGGTGGAGAAAGCGCACTGATGGTAGCGCGCCGTGCCGGGTCTCTAGGCTGGGACCGATTGACGGAAGGGTGGTGCCATGCGGAAACTGACTTACGCCATGAACGTGACCCTGGACGGCTACATTGCCGCGGCCGGCGATGACATTGGCTGGAGCGGGCCGAGCGACGAACTGTTCCAGTGGTGGCTCGACCAGGAGCGGGCTAACAGCCTGTCGCTGTACGGCCGCAAGCTGTGGGAGGCAATGAGTTCTTACTGGCCGACAGGCGACCAGCAGCCCAACGCCACCGAGGCGGAGATCGAGTTCGCTCGGAACTGGCGGGACACGCCGAAGGTGGTGTTCTCCTCGACGATTGACAAGGTTGACTGGAACTCCCGCCTGGTCACCGGCGACGCGGTCGCCGAGATCACCCGGCTCAAGGCCGAGGACGGCGGCTCGATGAGCATCGGCGGCGCAACACTCGCCGGGGCGGCCATGCGGGCCGGGCTGATCGACGAATACATGCTGGCCACCCATCCGGTCCTGGTGGGCGGCGGCACGCCGTTCTTCCCCGATCTGGACAGCCGGGTGAACCCGGACCTGGTGGAGACACGGTCGTTTCCCGGCGGCGTGGTCATGACCAGGTTCGAGACGAGGCGCTGACCGCGATCCCTCCGGGCAGTAGGGGTGGACCCCGCTTTTGGCCTCGGTTCCCTGGGTCAAATCCCAAGGATCAGGGCGACGGCGTGACATCGATGAGTACCTTCCCGACGGTGCCCTGCTCCACGGCGTCATGTGCTGCGGCGGTATCTTCGAGCGGGAAGCGCGTCAGCGGCAGGCCGTGTTCCTCGTCGACGCGCAACGCACTGTCCTCCAGCGCCTCGGAGACGGCGGCCACGGCGTGCTGTTTCTGCTCGTCCGTCACGGTGTAGGTGAGGATGAACTGGTATCGGACGTTCTTTGTCATGCTTTCACGGACGGGAACCGTCACTGATTCCCCGGGATTCGCCGCGTAGATGGCTATGGTTCCGCTTGGCTTGAGCACCTGCACGTCCGAGTCGACGTTGGCTGGAGCGTTCACGTCAACGATGGTGTCCACTCCGCCGGGGGCTGCCTCGCGGACGGCAGCGACGACGTCGTCGGTGCGGTAGTTGATGACGGTATGGGCTCCGGCGAGGCGTGCGAGTTCAGCTTTCCGGTCGCCGCTGACGGTCGTGATGACATTTGCTCCAGCCCAGGCCGCCAGCTGAATGGCAGCGTGTCCCACTGCGCCTGCGCCGCCGGTGACCAGTACCGTTCGTCCCGCCAGGGCGCCGGGGGAGAGCCGGGCGGGGCCGTCCTCGTTCGAGGTCAGGGCCCGGTGCGCTGTCAGAGCGGGAATGCCGATGGACGCGCCTGTGTCGAGGGATTCAGCGTCCGGAAGAGCCACTGCCTTGGCCGCCGGTACAACCGCGTACTCCTGTGCCGTGCCCTCATTACTGCCCCAGGCAACGTCCCAGAGCCAGACGCGGTCTCCGATGTTGAATCCCGTCACTCCGGAGCCGACGTCGTCGATCACACCGGCGCCGTCCTGGTTGGGAACCTTCGGTGCTTCCAGTAAGGTGCTTGCTCCTCCGCCTGCCCGGGACTTCCAGTCGGTGGGGTTCACCCCGGAGACCACCACGCGGACCCGGACCTCGCCAGGGCCGGGATCAGCCACCGGCTTGTCCTGAAGCTTCAACACCGAGGACGGACCTGTCTCTTCGTACACAATCGCTTTCACGTCTTCTCCCGATGAGTCGGTTTGCTCGTGGCTGGCCTTACCGAACCAACATATCGAAGGACGGCGGCCAACTTCCTCTCAGTCACTTCCCGCCCAAGCCCTCGCCGGTAGGCACGGTGCTGTATCTTTGCCTCTAAGGGGGAAGTTTCCACGATACGAATAAACTTTGTCGCAATAAGGAGAGCAACGGTGATGGCTGAAAAAGCCCCAGGGGGCGTTCAGGCTGTGGAACGTGCGTTCGAGCTTCTTGAACTGATCACCGACGCAGGTGGTGAAGTGACCCTCAGTGAACTTGCTGGGTCCGCCAACCTTCCCGTCCCTACAATTCATCGTCTGCTGCGTACTCTCGTCAAAGTGGGGTACATTCGACAGCTTCCGAGCCGCCGGTACGCACTGGGTCCCCGGTTAATAAGACTGGGAGAAGGCGCGAGCAAACAACTGGGGGCCCTTGCCCGACCGCAGCTGAAGTCCCTCGTGGACCGGCTAGGCGAGACCGCGAACATGGCAATGCTCGATTCGGACATGGTGATCTACGTGGCCCAGGTTCCGTCGCTTCACTCCATGCGTATGTTCACCGAGGTTGGCCGCCGGGCCCACACGCATGACACTGGCGTGGGCAAGGCAATTCTCGCCCAGTTGGACGACGAGGTGGTTCGCCGCATTGTTTCTCGAGCCGGTATGCCGACGCCCACTGACAAAAGCATTGGTGACCCGGAGTCGCTGATCGCTGACTTGAATCGGATACGAAAGCGCGGCTACTCCATCGATGAGGAGGAGCAGGAGATTGGCGTGCGGTGCTTCGCGATCGCTGTACCCGATGCGCCTACTCCCACGGCAATCTCAGTCTCAGGTCCTGTCTCCCGCGTGGATAAGGCTTTCGCGGACCGAGCCATACCACTACTTCGTCAGGCCGCTCAAGCGATCTCGAAAGAGTTCAACCACGACTAGATGCCATCGCGATGTGGGAACGCCGCCGGCACTCAGTTCGTGATGCCCACATCCGCTCCCACTCGATTCCGCGACGGTCCTTCCGCTATTGCTCCCCGGGTTTCCGGGGTGCGGAGGGACGGTCGAATTGCGTGTTGCCAAGTAACCGCTCCGGTCGAAAACCCTGGAAGAGCAGCTCCTCTTCCCCGAAGATTTCCCGTGCGACTCCCGCACCGACGAACGGCGCCAGCGTGACGCCGCTGTGCGTTGCCGCTACGTACAGCCACGGAGCCGTGGGAACGGCTCCAAGTACGCTCAGGCCGTCAGCAGGGATTGCCCGCCGCCCCACGTTGATACGTTCTATTTCCGCCCCTTCAGTATGCTTCAGGACTGTTTGGAGACGGGCAAGCAGTTCCTTCGCGACTACAGAGTCTGCCGTAGGCTGTTCCGCTGGATCCGCACTGGCGTCGAGATCGAGTGCTTGCAGCAACAGCCGGCCGCCGCCGTCGGGCCTCACGTTCAACCAGGGACTGGTCAACACCCGAGGCAAGGAGATGGGGAGAGGGTTAGTTACGGCCAGGTAGCCGACGGTGATATCGCCGGGTGTTTCAAACTCGGACATGGGCAACGAAACTCCGGCGAGGGCAGTAAGTTCGCTGGTCCATCTGCCCACAGCGCTGACTATCCGGTCCGCTGCGATAGTTGACCCGTCACTCAAACCGACGAGCGCCCCACCGTTCCGTGCCTCCAACCGCTCGACCGCAAGACCCGTACGAAGCGTGACTCCCAGATTCGACGCCTGCTCCAGCATGTATGCCAAGTATAAGTTGGGGTAACAGTGGGCCTCACCGGGAAAAAATGCGACTGTGTCGCATTCTTCCGGTATGAGTAAGTCCGGTATCAAGGTGCGGGCGCGCTCGACGTCGATCCGTTCCACCTCGTATCCCCGTTCGCGGAGGCGGCCGATCCGGCGCAGGAGGTCTTTCCGATGGGCCTCATCAGTGGCAAACTCCACGTGCCCACGACTCTCAAACCAGTTACAGCCGGGGACTGACGCGGCGAGTCGGCAGTGCGCTTTAAGCCCGGCAAGGTTGAGTTCGAAATAGCTTGAAGGCTCCTTGTTATGGGAATTCACCCAGGCGTACGAGGTCGAGGACGTTCCAGCGCCAGGCCAATCCTTTTCCACGACGGTAACGCTGGCGCCGCGACGGGCCAGTTCTACTGCGATACTGACGCCGATTACTCCCGCGCCGACGACAACTATATTCATGCCTTCAGTTCCTAACTTGGTGACGTTTCCAGGGGCGGTCAGAGAACTTTGCTGAGAAAGCTCTTGGTCCGCTGGTGTTGGGGCCTAAGCAGCACTTCCTCTGGGGGACCTGCCTCAACCACAACGCCCCCATCCATGAAGACGACGGAGTCGGCAACCTCGCGAGCGAATCCCATCTCGTGAGTGACCACGATCATGGTCATCCCTGTCGCTGCGAGGTCTTTCATGACATCGAGGACCTCACCAACCAGCTCAGGGTCAAGAGCAGACGTCGGTTCGTCAAACAACATCAACTTCGGGTCCATGGCCAGAGCGCGTGCAATCGCGACTCGCTGTTGCTGCCCACCGGACAGCTGTCCTGGGTAGGCAGACGCTTTGTCGGCAAGCCCGACCCGGTCCAAGAGGGTGCGCGCGCGATCGCCGGCGGCTTTCTTGTTCTGGCGCTTGACGCCGACAGGCGCCTCCATGATGTTCTGTAGGACCGTCATATGCGGGAACAGGTTGAACTGCTGAAAAACCATGCCCACCTCGGCCCGCATTCGCGTCACTTCCGCCTCCGGGAGCTCATACAGCTTGCCGTGGCGCTCTGTGTAACCGATGAGCTCACCCTCTACATAGAGTTGGCCGGCGCTGATGGTCTCCAGGTGATTAATAAGCCGGAGAAATGTCGATTTTCCTGAGCCGGAAGGTCCCAGCAGGGTGACGACTTCTCCCCGCTTCACTTCCAGGCTGATTCCCTTCAGAACCTCTACGTGCCCGAAGGACTTGCAGACGCTCTCGGCGCGTACCATCGGCTCCATCCCCAGCCCTTTCGGCGTCGTTCTTACGCTAGCTTCCATTGCTGGCTCCTCGCCGTCGCTGCAGATTAATGAGACTGCGCAACCGACCATGGCTGGCCGTCCGATCACTCCTACTGAACCGGCGTTCCAGGTAGTACTGACCGACTGTGAGGACGGACGTCACAATGAGGTACCAGATGGAGGCAGTAAGAAGGAGCGGAATGGTCTTGAAGTTGACGGAATAAATGAGCTGGGAGGCATAGAGAAGCTCAGGGAATGAGAGAACACTGACCAGGGACGTTGTCTTAAGCATTGAGATGGTGTTATTTGCCGTCGGGGGAATGATTACGCGCATCGCCTGGGGAAGAATGATCCTCCGCAGAATGCGGGCTCTGGACATTCCCAAAGCTTGGGCCGCTTCAACTTGACCCCTGCCCACCGATGATATTCCGGCACGGACAATCTCAGCCATGTACGCCGCCTCGTTTAGAGAAAGACCAAGAATGGCAGCCACCAGCGGCGTGATCAGAGTGTTCGTCTCGGACGTGAAAAAGCTGGGTCCAAAAGGGATACCGAAAGATAACGTCGGAAAGAGCGCCGAAATGTATCCCCAGAAGAGGAGTTGCACGAAGACCGGTGTCCCGCGGAAGAACCAGATGTAACACCAGCTCACCGCTGACAGCGCCGGGTTGGTGGACAACCGCATTATGGCGAGGATTACGCCGAGTACCACCCCAATCAACATAGCGATGAGCGTCAGCTGGAGCGTCTTCGACAGGCCGTCCAGGATGCGCGGCGACGTGAAATACTCGCCGACAGTGGCCCATCCGAAGTTGGGGTTTGTGAGTAAGGTATCGACCAGCATGGCCAGGAGCACGGCGATGATGAAATACAGCACCCACCGCCCAGGGCGGCGCAGCTTGACTACTTTAAGCGGTGCGGTCCGCTCGTTTTGATGAGTTAGTTCGTCTGAAGCGATCACGGCCTACCCTTCTATCTGCGATCTCCCGAGTTCAGGAAAGGGCGCCGTTAATTTCCGACTTTTCGATTTTGACCGGCTCAAGGTTCCATTTCTTCAGCGCCTTGTCGTAGGTGCCGTCTTCCATAAGCTTGTTCAGGGCTGCATTTATGGGCTGGACCAGCGCGCTCCCCTTGGTGAACGCAACGCCGCCCGGGTTGGGGTTCTTGAGGAGGGGGCCGACAGTTTCAAAGGCCTCCGGGTTCTTCTGCGCGATGTCCAACAACGGCGGCGCGTCGAGCATTACGCCCTCGATGCGTGAGCTCTGGAGTGCCAGCTGCGCCTGCGGTCCGTCCTGGTAAGCCTGGACCACCGGCGGCTGGAGGCCCGCCTTGGTGCAATCTTCAGTCTGGCTAGGGAGGAATGTCGTCTGTTGGAGCGAGCCTCGAATGACGCCGATGCTTGCACCGCAGGCAAGGTTCGCCTTGATGTTCTTGGGATTCCCTTTCTTTACCAAGATCAGGGTGCCGTTGTGGTAGTAGGTTGCGAAATCGACGATCTTCTCCCTGGCTTTGGTATCACCGATGGAAGACATGGCGATGTCAACCGATTTGGCCTGGAGGGCAGGAATTATCGCGTCGAACGACGTCGGAACAAATTCGATCTTCACACCCAGCATGGATGCCACGGCATTTGCGAGGTCCGGTTCAAACCCTTCAAGTGTCTTGCCGTCTGAACCGGTCGATACGAACGGCGGATAGGCGGGATTGATGGCCATGCGGATCACTCCCGCTTTTTTCGTCTCTTCCGGAACCATGGCGGCGAGAGCTTCGTCCCGGGCTGGCGCTGAACTGGTTGCGTCAGCTGCCGCAGCCGGTTTCGCGTCACTCGGTGACGAGTTCAGGCCACACGATGTCATCGAAATGAGGCTTAGCGACAATGCGATGAAAGTGACCCTGCGAACGCTACGTTGTTGACGCATTTCTGCTCCTTATTTGCGAAAATCCTGAGGCGACTTAGTGTTGATAACTGCCTCGGCGTCGAGGTTGCTACCACAGTAGGGTTCGTCCTAGTGTTTCGCAATAGGAGACGGAAATTCCGTATGGTGGAGTCCCTTATATGTCACGAGTATTTTGACGGCCGGTAGTTTAAGCGTTGTTTGGGCGGCAGCGCTCTGAAGGACCGCCCCGATCGTGGAATTACGTTTTGACACTCTGCAAGCGATGCCGTTTCGTCACCCCCGCTACTCGGCGCTCCCCGCTACTCGGTCCCAGCCCCAGCGCACGGCTTTGTTGGGAAGCGGGTGAGTGTGCGTCACCTTTGCCCCTACTGTCGATTCCGGTCCCTCTGGCAAAGAGCAGATCCGCATACTCCCAGGCGGGCGTTCCCATTGACACGCAAGTAGCGCGGGACTACCGTCAGGTGACATTAATGTTCCATATCGTGGAATTCAGGAGGGTTGCCCAGATGGCCGACTATGTAAAGACGAACGGCCTCAGCGTCGCCGAAGACCTGTACATGTTCGTCGGTGCCGAGGCGCTGCCCGGCACTGGGATTCAGGAGGAAGCGTTCTGGGCCGGCGCAGCGGATCTGATCCAGCAGTTTTCGCCGCAGGTCAAAGAGCTTTTGGCCACCCGTGAACGTTTGCAGGAGCAGATCGATGAGTTTCACCGTTCCCGGGCTGGGGAGCAGACAGATGCCGGCGCCTACGAGGATTTCCTTCGCTCGATCGGCTACTTGGTCGACGAGCCGGGGGAGTTCACCATCACCGCCGCCGGCGTCGACCTTGAGATCGCCACTATTTCCGGGCCCCAACTGGTGGTCCCGCTGTTGAATGCGCGGTTTGCCGCCAACGCGGCCAACGCGCGCTGGGGCTCGCTCTACGATGCGCTGTACGGCACCGACGTCATCGACGAGGCGGACGGACGGACGCGCTCGGGCGGCTACAACCCCGTCCGAGGTGAAGCCGTCGTAGCCCGCGGGCGCCAATTCCTCGACGACTATATCGGGCTGACTGCCGGGTCCCATGCCGATGTCACCGGGTACCGCATCGCAGAAGGTGTGCTCGTTGCCGAGATGCCGGACGGTCCGGCGTGGCTGGCAGAGCCGGGGCAGTTCGCGGGCTATCGGGGATCTGTGGAAGAACCAGAAGCGGTGCTGTTCGTTCACCACGGCCTGCATGTCGAAATCCAGCTCGACCGCAGCGACCCTATTGGTTCGAACGATCTGGCCGGTGTTAAGGACATCGTGCTGGAGTCCGCATTGACAACGATCATGGATTTGGAGGATTCTGTCGCGGCCGTTGACGCCGCAGACAAGGTCGCGGGCTACCGGAACTGGTTGCAGCTGATGCAGGGCAGCCTTACCGCCGAGGTCGCCAAAGGCTCAGGCAGCTACATACGCAGGCTCAATCCCGACCGCGCGTATACAGCCCCCGACGGCTCAGAACTGGTCCTGCCAGGGCGCTCGCTGCTGCTCATCCGCCAGGTGGGTCACCTGATGACCAGCGACGCAGTACTCGATGCCGCCGGTGCCCCCGTTCCAGAGGAGATCCTGGACGCTCTCTTCACTGGCCTCGGGTCCGTGCATGACCTGCGCGGCCCCCACGCAGGGCGAAACTCGCGGACAGGGTCGGTGTACATCGTGAAGCCGAAGATGCACGGGCCCGCTGAGGTTGCTGTGGCCTGCGCTCTGCTTGCCGGCGCCGAAACCGTCCTGGGCCTCCAACCGCGCACGCTGAAGATCGGCGTTATGGATGAGGAGCGTCGCACCTCTTCCAACTTGAAGGCCTGTATCTGGGAGGCCCGGGACCGTGTAGCGTTCATCAACACCGGTTTTCTCGACCGTACGGGCGACGAGATCCACACCTCGATGCTCGCAGGCCCGATGGTGCGCAAAGCCGACATGCGAAATTCCAGCTGGATCCAAGCCTACGAGGACGCGAACGTCGACGTCGGGCTCGAGTGCGGATTCAGCGGCCGGGCTCAGATTGGAAAGGGGATGTGGGCGGCCCCGGACAACATGGCTAACATGCTGGCCGAGAAGGGCGCGCATCCGCTCGCCGGCGCTGACTGCGCCTGGGTGCCATCACCGACCGCCGCGACACTGCATGCCATCCATTACCATCAGGTCGACGTGGATGCCCAGCAGGTCCGGCTCGCTGGAAAGCGGCGCTCGACGCTGCGGCAACTGCTCACGATCCCGGTGGGCGACCCTTCCGGCTGGACCCCAGAGGCACGGCAGAACGAACTTGATAACAACATCCAGAGCACCCTGGGGTACGTGGTCCGCTGGGTCAATGACGGCGTCGGATGCTCCAAGGTCCCCGATATTCAGGGCACAGCGCTGATGGAGGACCGCGCCACCTGCCGCATCAGCTCGCAGCACGTTTCCAACTGGCTCCTGCACGGCATCGTGACCAGGGAAGAGGTGGAAGCGTCGCTGCGGCGGATGGCTGCCGTGGTCGATGAGCAGAACGCCCTGGACCCGGGCTACCTCCCGATGTCCCCGGCGTTCGACACCGAGGCGTTTCTGGCCGCCCGGGAGCTGGTGCTCGACGGCGCCGTGCAACCCTCGGGGTACACAGAGCCCGTTCTTCACCGGGGCCGCGCCAAGCAGAAGCAGATTGAGAATTTTGCAGGGAGCGCTTCATGAAGATCGAGCTGGCGGCCGCGCAGTCAATTATCTCGGAGGCACTGGCGGTGGGTGGGCGACAGGGCTTCAAGCCGCTCACCGTCGTCGTGCTTGACCCCGGCGGCCACGTCATCGCTGCCGCACGCCAGGACGGTGCCTCGAACAGCCGTTTCGAAATTGCCCAGGGCAAGGCCTACGGGGCACTGGCCTTGGGGATGGGATCACGGGCGATCATGGAGCGGGCCGAGCAGCAGGGCTACTTTATTGCCGCGGTAACTGCCACACTGGGCGGCCGCCTGGTTCCGGTTCCCGGGGGCGTGCTCGCTCGGGATGCTGACGGCGCCATTATTGGTGCCATCGGAATCAGCGGTGACAGCTCTGACAACGACGAGGCGGCTGCATCCATGGCGATTGAGGCGGCCGGTCTGCAGCCACAAGTGGCCTGAGGAGGGGTCAGCGCAAGCCGGGCTGCGGCGCCATGTCAGGATCGACTCGACGACGTGGGCGTCAACGTCAACCCCATGCCCGCCAGTGAAACCTCTGTTGAGCCGTACTGAAAGTTGCGTTTCGGGTCCGGGCCGCGAAGGCTTCTGTTACCGCTCGATGCTGACGACGAGATCGAGGTGGATGTCTTTATCGGTGACAAGGCGATGTTGGAGGTAGCGGGAGAGACTGGCGTCCGTGGTGGTGTGAACGCTTTGTGGAATCGCTCCCCGGAGGAGAGCCTTTGTGTTGGTGGACTTGACCACGTCCAGCGGCGCCCACCCGCGGTGGCTTGAGGTGAGGCGTTCCAGGTCGGTGTGGAAGGAGCGCATGTGGTTGCCACGGACGGTGGCGCACATGGTGAACGGAATGAAGGTAGTGGGCAAGAGAGGTCCTTTCACGGGCCATCCGATGGTCGGGGTCCTAGTGGAACAAGGCTGTGCTGGGTTTGGGTATTCCTGTTGAGCTGAGCAAGAGTTCAACATCACGGGCCGGACCCGGTCGCCGTCCGGCTGGTGCGTCACAACCGAAATGACGTGGCAGGCGGAGCGGCTCGCTTGCGGTTTGGGCGAGCAATATTATGGCAAGCGAGGGGACGCTCAATGGCGAAGGTACCGATCGTTTTTAGGAGCACGCACCGGGTTAAGTTCTCCGAGCTCGACCCGTACAACCACGTGAGCACGGGGAGATACGCCACCTATTACGCAGATCACCGGATGGAGGGCCTGCGGGACTATATCGGGTGGGATCTGGAGACGCTGGGCACATTGCCGTTCATGGTCTGGGTCCGGCGGATGGAGATCGACTTTCTGCGGCCTGCCCGGGGCGACCAGGAGATCACCATCACGTCTTTCGTGCGCGAGTTCCGCGGACCCGATGCGCTTATCGAGTGCGCCATGGCCGATTCCCGCGGAAATAACGTGTCGCGATGCGTCATGACCGTTGCCCACGTCGACAAGGAAACGAGTCGTGCGACGGACTGGCCGGCCGACGCCATGGCGCTGTTCTTCGAAGACGAAGCCCCATGAGCGCATAGGGTGCAATGGTGGCGTGTAGCGGACCGGCGCCATCGTCCTTCTTGTGTTCATGCTCCTCGGCCCTGACCCGGCCGGCCAGCACTACGACCATCCGACCCGGCAACGTCACCTGGGCAGCCGACGGCTGCAAGTCCGATGATGAAAGTCCGACCAGGTTCGACCTTTTCGGCCCACGAGGTCGTAGGCTGAGCGCACCATAGAGACAGCGGGCGGGGGCAGTATCTCCATCCGCAGATGAACGAAGGAGATGTCATGTTGCTTTGGATAGCCATAATTATCGCCGTTCTCTGGCTGCTCGGCCTGTTGGCCAACATCGGCGGCGGACTCATCCACATCCTGCTGGTTGTGGCCGTGATCGTCCTGGTCGTCCACTTCGTTCGCGGCCGATCCCGCGCTTGACCGCAGCCCTGGCGACGCAAGCCTTCAGGGACAGATAAGAGGGGAAGACTATTGCGGTCTTCCCCTCTTCTTTCGGCCCGTTACCACCGTTCCAACCGGTACGTTACATCGCCCGTCGCCAGCCGTGGCACCATCGACAACCACCTGTCTCCCGGCCGTGCGAAACGCGTTGCCAAGTACCCCAAGAAAACTTCCAAGTAGCTACTACTCGTGATTGCGCCGAAAACCATCCGTACCTTGGACCTTTAACGGGCCGGCTCAGCGGCTCCGGGATGGCCGACTCTGAGGAGACTCCTCATGAACCCCCTCGATAAAAGTCGAACCGGCGGAATCGAGAGTAAAGGGCGCCGTCGAGACTTCCTGCCTGACCGGTCACCTCCCGGCTACAGAAGGCTGAGTCCTACTCCCCACTCTCTTCCCACTCCTTGCGTCACAGCGGCCGGGTACAAACGCCCCCCGTGCGAAGGCGAGCCACAAGCCACCCGAGAAGAACGGAATCGATTATGACCAAAACCAGATCCGGTGTGGCGCGGGGGCGCGCCACATTCGGGACGATCGGGTTGGCGGTGGCAGCCATGGCCGTCGCACTGCTGTCCCCGACGGCAGCGTCCGCGGCCGTGGACAACCCGGCTCCGAGTCCGCTGGTGTCCTTCACTTTCGACGACGGGGCCCTCAGCGCGTTGACGCAGGCCGCCCCGACGCTGAAAAAGTATGGGCTCACCGGCACGAACTACGTCATCACCAACTGCGTCGGCAAGACCACTGTGCCCAACACCTGCCGGGCGGACACGGATGTGCCCTATATGACGTGGGACCAGATCCTGCAGCTGCAAAACACCTACGGGTGGGAGATCGGGTCGCACACCGTCAGCCATCAGTGCCTGGTGAGCGCTGGCGGCGACTGCCAGGCCACCAAGCTGACGGCCGCGCAGGTCACCGCCGAGCTCGCGAACAGTAAGTCGACCTTCGCCGCCCACGGCATTCAAACCACTGCGTTTGCCCCGCCGTACGGCGATTACGACATGTCGGCGGTTGCCCAGGTGGCCAAGTACTACAGCTCGATGCGCGGCTTCGCCGATACGGGCAACAACCCCTGGCCGCTCGGGGACTATCTGCTCCGCAACGTCCCCGTGCAGGAGGTCACCACCCCGGTCGCCACCCTCAAAGCCAAGGTCGACGAGGCAATCGCCAACAAGACCTGGGTGGTGTTCACGTTCCACGACATCCGGCCGACGCCGAGCAAGAACCCGGACGACTACCAGTACGGCACCGCTGAGCTGGACCAGCTTGCCGCCTACGTGAAGACCAAGGTGACGGCCGGCCAGATCAAGAACGTCAACATCAGCAAGGGCCTGGTGAACGGCAGCCCCAACAAGTTCGCGAATCCGACGTTCAACAGCGGCATTGCCGGCGGCTGGCGGACCGATTCCCCGGCGACGGTCACCGCGGACGCCGGAAACAACGGGAGCTATCCGGACGCCGCCAAGTCGGTGAAGCTGGTCTCGGGCACCACGACGGGCCACCTGTTCTCGCCGATGGTTCCGGTGTCGCGGTCGACCAAGTACGTGTTCAAGGCCTTCCTGAACGTGGCTGCGATCACGAGCGGTGAGGTGGGTTTCTACGTCGACGAGTTCGACGCCGCCGGGAAGTGGATCTCCGGGCAGTTCCGCAAGCGGGAGAACACGCGGTGGGTGGAGGCGATGAACTTCGACTACACGCCGACCTCGACCAGCGTGGCCTCGGCGAGCCTGCAGATCTGGGCGACCGGCACCGGCATCACGGCCTACGTGGACAACGTGCAGATGCTGGCGCTCACTGCGGAGACCGCCCCGGGGACCGTACCGGGCACCGCACCGGACCCGGCGCCCGCTCCGGGCCCCGCTCCCGCTCCCGGCGGAACCGTACCGGCCGCTGCCACGACTGGTATCGGGGAGGAGGCCGCAAAGGCAAGCCTAGGATCGCCCACCTCGGCCGTCGTTTGCGGCTTAATCAGCGGCGGTTGCTACCAGAATTACCCGGGCGGCGCGATCATTTGGTCCCCGGCCACGGGAGCGCACGTGAGTGTCGGCGGAATCCGCGCCGCGTGGGCCGCCACTGGTTTCGAAAGCGGCGGGCTCGGCTATCCGACTACCAATGAAGTCTGCGGGCTGCGCAGCGGCGGTTGCTACCAGAATTACCAGGGCGGCGCGATCATTTGGTCCCCGGCCACGGGAGCGCATGTGAGTGTCGGCGGAATCCGCGCCGCGTGGGCCGCCACTGGTTTCGAAAGCGGCGGGCTCGGCTATCCGACTACCAATGAAGTCTGCGGGCTGCGCAACGGCGGTTGCTACCAGAATTACCAGGGCGGCGCGATCATTTGGTCCCCGGCCACGGGAGCGCACGTGAGTGTCGGCGGAATCCGCGCCGCGTGGGCCGCCACTGGCTTCGAAAGCGGCGGGCTCGGCTATCCGACTACCAATGAAGTCTGCGGGCTGCGCAACGGCGGTTGCTACCAAAATTACCAGGGCGGCGCGATCATTTGGTCCCCGGCCACGGGAGCACACGTCAGCGTCGGCGCAATTCGGCAGGCTTGGGCGGCCCAAGGGTACGAAAACGGCAGGCTCGGCTACCCCACAACCAACGAGTTCCCCACCGGCGGTGGCAGCGTCGCGCAGAACTACGAGGGAGGACAGATCTCCTGGTCCCCACTCACCGGCAGCCGGATCAGCTGAACCTGGCAAGGATTCGAAGCTCGCGGGTCGAGACAAAGAGAGACACCCCGGTCTTTGAACTGGGGTGTCTCTCTATGTCTCGACTGGTGCCCGGCCTAATGTCGGAAAACGCTGATGACGGGGAACTGCAGGGTCATCGTGCCGATGCTTTAGCCGGAAACTCCTCCGAGCCGGTGGGTTCGATGGGAGGTGCAGCGTTCATCTGCTGGCGTACCCGCGACAAAATGGTGTAAATGGCCAGACGGGCGCGGTTCTGGTTCCCGAGCGGCCGATGCTCTAGAAGGGCGTGCCAGGGGTTGAAGGAGAGGTTGTCCGCGAAGGCACGCTGGGCGGGGGAATCGAAATGCTGCCGTGGCAGGCGCAGTACCGCCACTGGGACGGGCGGGGAGAGCCGCTCGGGCCAAACGACGCCGGCATGCTCGATGGGCATCCGGCGCGGGTCAGTCTGGACCTGCACCAGCATGTCAAAGATGACGTCGCGTTCGGCGAGCGTGGTTGCGAGGGCCTCGCGGAGGTAGTCCGGGCCCGGCCGCAACGGCACACGCCGGAACGGAAAGGGCCTGACGACGAAGCGGAACTGCACCGCCTGGCCGGCGCCAAGCAGGTAGGGGACGCAGCTGTAGTAGGTGGCCTGCAACGGGCTTGCGGCTGTCTTGGCGTAGAGGCCCTGCATGATCAGATCGGCCCAATGTGATCTTCCGGGCCTGATGAAGTAGAGCAGGGGCGTCCGGTTCCACACCTCCTGCTGCAGCTGCAGGTTCTCGCGAACATCCGGCGTGGTGAAGGTGGGGGCACTGATGCCCAGGAAGTCCTGCGTATTCTTTTCGTCCTCAATGAGCTTTGTGCCTGGAACTCCCGTCACCTTGACGCCGATGCTCATAATGGCGTTGTCGTGGAGGTCGGCTGGGGCCAGGGGGCCCGGCCCGGCCAGCCGGACCCAGGCCCGATAGGTCCCGGGCCGGGCGAAGAGGCCGTGGCGCAGGTCTTCCGGGATGCTGTCCGGGACCTCGAACTCGCCGCGCACCACCCCGTAGGTCTTCGTGTTGCCGGCCCGCTGCGCCTGGCCCGGGCCGTACTCCCGGCGGAGAAACTTTTCCATGGTGGCGATGATCTCGCCCACGATCTGCTCTTCGCCGGCTATCCGCCGTTCCCGTGCCAGGCCCGGGCCGGGATCCGGCAGGCGGTGCCGGACGACCCACTGCGCCGCGCCCTGCAGCGGCGGCCGTACGAGCTTGTCGATGGCCGGCCGGAGCAGGGGATCAATGCGGCGCCCCAGCCACAGCACCCTGGTCAGCATGTCATTGAGTGCCCGGCCAGTGTTCATGTCATGGACCGTTCGCGAGATAGTTCAGGGCGCGGATGCCGGGGAGGAAGAAGTACGCCCCGCCCCTGGTGGTGACGAACGAGGGGACGTCGAGGTAGCGGTTGCGGAACGGCGTCCCGGGAACCGTGAAAGTCGACGCTCCCGGGCCCCGGGTTCCGGTGACCGGATCAACGTCCTCGTACAGCCCGTCAAATTTGGTGCTGTCGAGCCACGTGTGCTGCACAAACTCGAACTGTCGGGACAGGTTGGCTACCAGGGCGATGAACTGCAGCCCGCGTTCATTCCCCGGTGCGCCGCCGTCTTTCACGGGCCCGTAGTTGCGGCCACGCCGGAGCAGGCGGTGCCGGTCGGTGACTGCCAGGGACTCCGCAGAGCCCGGGCGCGGATCCAAGGCGTCACGCGGGTTTGCCCGCCGTATGTGGGCGCCAATGGGACAGGATAGGCCAAGCCGGTCATGGGCGTGGTAACCAAAGTCATTACTCTGTGCCAGTTCCGGTCTGTCCTGGTCGGAAGCCAGGGCCAGCGGTGCCCCGCTTGGCCACCGTCCCACCATCTTTGCGGCCAGGGCGGTCGCCGCCACCGGGTCCCCGCCCGACGCCTGCCTGGCGTATGCCCAGAATTCGTCGACGCTCTGGCGGAGGGTCCGGAGCACGAGGTAGGTTCCGTTACGGCCAAGGTCAGCTTCGCCGGACCCCGAGGGGTCGTCCGGCAGAAGCCGGTCCGGATCCGAGGCCCGCAGCACCATCGGGCGCTCCGTCAGATGGCCATATTCATTCGGATACCCGAGCACGAACTCGCCGATGGCCACCGGCCGGGGCGCGGAGAAGAGGCCCTCCTGCGCCCGGCGCGCCGTGGAGGCGAATTCGTCCAGCCTGGGCTGCGAAATTCCGTCACGGAACCCGAACGGTTCCTCGGTCGACCAGGGGCTTGTGGTCAGCACCCCGGCCATCGACAGCTGGTGGGTTTCCGCGAGGGCATCGACCTGGGTGCAGGCGGCCTCCAGCCGGTCTGCGGAAGGCGCATATGTCATCACCAGCAGGTCGACCCTGGGGTTGCCGGGTCCGCCCCAGGCCCAATTGGCGGGGTCCTGGTCGCCGACGTCCCCCAGAAAGACGCTTCGCTCGGCCGTGGCCATGCCTTCGAGGAACTCCAGCGGGAACTGCGCGATGACGTCGTCCGATACCGACAGCTGCTTCAGGCAGGACGCCGTCATTGCCACCTGGGTCACCACCTTGACCTCGCGCTCCGCTGCGGAGGTGACTATCGGGTGCAGGGCGGCGAGAAAGGCACGCCCGGAGCTGCGGCCGGCCGCAGTGTAGAGGCAAAACCTGGCATGGGGCAGTGAAGTATAGCCCGACCGCAGCAAGCCTTGGAGGTCGGACAGGTCCGGTGAGGGTGAGGGGTTCAGAGGCGGGCCAGCCACAGCTGTGCCTCCTTGTCGTCGAGCTCGCGGGTCAGTCCCTGCCTGATCCGGGCATTGTTTTCGATATTGACCGCGGTAAGTTGCGGGTACGCGGAGTATCTCAGCGGGACCGTCAGCTGATGCCGGCGCAGGTAGTTCTTGAAAGCCTGCTCGTTCCGTGCCCCGTCAAGCAGCAGGAAACGGGTGCGCGGGTAGCCCTGGCCGTTGCTGAAAACCGCATTCAGGCCCCAGGCGACCTTGTCGATGAAGTCATCCATGTAACTCTCCAGGCTGCCGTCGTAGATACTGAGGAACGCCATCCGCCGGTGCTCGTCCAGGAAAACCCAACGGGCGAAGTGGATGCTCGTCACGCCCGCCAGCGACCCCCTGTTGAACACGTGGCGGGCAGCTGCGTCGAGCGACCACACAGCAACGATCGTGCTGGCCTGCCGCAGGCGGCCGGCCTTGATCACGCCGAAGGCAGCGAACGGGTTGGCTGTGGGACTGTCCTCCTGGGCCCGGAGGATCCGGACGGCCGCAGGATCCGGCCGCTCGGTGGCCACCCAGTCGCGTATCTCCCGCCACCTGATGGCCAGCAGCCCGCCCACAACCGCGATAACGAGGACGGGGCTGAACGCTATCAGCAGCAGGAGAACGGCCGCGAGCCGGGCCTTCTCGCTGTACCGGCGGAGCAGCGGCAAAGACCGGGCCCTGCTGAGGGCAAAAGCGAGGTCGGTCCGGCTCCGGATCTCGTCCCGAAGGATCCGGTGAATTTGCGCCGGGGGCAGGACTCCCAGCTCGTTCCGGCGCTGGTCAAGGATGTCCTCCAAAGCCTCATGGAGATGGGCTTCGCCCCGGACCTGCTGCACGCCCCTCCCGACAGTATTGACGTAGTAGGCGCCCGTGCGCACCTGGTGGCGGCGCAGCCAGGCCAGCCGGGCACCCGCAGCGGGAGCTTGCGGAAACCCCTCGCAGTGGCGGAAGACCGAATCTGTGAACTCTGCGCCGGCGGTGCCAAGGTCGTGCAGGTGTCGACGGGCCGGTCCATCGACGTCTGCGGCATAAACCAGGCTCGCCGGGATAGGCCGACCGCTTAGATCCTCGCCGTCCGGAATGACTAAAACCCGGGCGAAATGCACGTTCTGCAGGGCGTCGAAAATGCCGGTTATCGGGGGTGCGGCGGACTGCAGGCGAGCCAACTCCTGCAGGGCTTCGGCCGAGGTACCCGGACGCAACGGCGCCCGGACCGTCACCGCACTCTGGTAAGGCGTTGGCCCGTCACCCTTCGCGTGCGTGAAATCCAAAGCGAACTTGAGGATCCGGTGGTTGCTCCAGTAGACCATCCCCAGGAACACCCCCGGCGCTACCTCCCGGATCTCGTCGCGGATCCACCGGGCCACACGGGAAGTACCGCTGTAGTCGAGGATGATCGCTTCGTTGGCATCGAACCGGCTCGGTCCGTAGTAGACCTTCGCCGCGATGGCGGGCGTGCCCAGCGGCCCCACCTTGTTGCGGAGAGTCCCGGTCCCGGAGTCGAAAATCTTGCCCTGCCAGGCGACCCGGCGGGCCAGCGAGGCTGCGGCCGCCGCAACCGGGGACGCCGGCGCGATGATGAATGTTCCCTCACCGTCACCGACGGGTATGCGCCCCGCAGGGGACCTGCGAAAGAGGTCATCAAGCTCCGAGTCCGGGATGCGCAGAAATTCCTGCGCTGTGCTGGATGCGTGTGCCATAAGCGATGCTCTTCCTGCCGGTAAATCTGTAAAGGCCCGCGTCTCGGCACCAAGAGTGCTGCGCCGATGCGTGCGGCTCAGCGCTTGCGGCCGATGAGGGACAACACGGTATTGAAGGCCGAAATGGTGACCAGCGTGACACCTGCCCGCTTGGGGAGCTTTCCGTAACGTGCCGCCAGGAAGGCGGCTACAGTGTCACTCCCGTGGATTATTGGGGCAATGTTGGCCGCACGCTCCAATTCAGCACCTTTCAGCAGCAGCAAATCCAAACCGATGATGACGGTTCTGATGCCGAACATCCGGAAGGCGTACTTTGCCGCTGTTGCGTTCTGGCCCTGGTCGGAGAACCTGCCCACCAGCACGTGCGGCATCGTGAGGGCGAGCGTGCCGAAAGTAAGACGAATGGCTCCAAGCATTTTCCGCGCTACCGCACTGAAGGTTGAGTCTGGCATTGCCGTCTCCCTTGCTGAGGATAGAAACACAAGTGAAGCGTTACCGCGTTACTGCGCCGTTATCCGTCACGTGCGTGGCACAGTCTCCAGCGTGCGAGCTGTCGGGGGCAAGACCTGAACCACGGCCCGCATCAGCTGTGGCTTGCGCATTCAGGTATAGGCTGGTATAAGCAACCAGCGATGGTGCTGGTGCTGACCAAGGAGCCGTACCATGAGTGTCGAATCAAGCTCTCCGGCGGGGACTTTCCCGGCGGAAAGTGGTCGCAGGACTGAAAATCCTTTGCCGGCCCAAGGGGCTGTTGTGTCTTCGCAGGCAGGTGTGAGCCCGCCCTTTGCTGATCCGGCTGCTTTAGGCCTGGGCGCTTTCGCGTTGACCACGTTTGTCCTCAGCGTGATCAATGCCGGCCTCATCCCCAAGGCGGTCGAACCGGTAGTCCTGGGACTTGCGCTGTTCTACGGCGGGCTCGCGCAGTTCGCCGCCGGAATCTGGGAATTCGCCAACCGCAACGTCTTCGGCGCGACGGCCTTCTGCTCGTACGGGGCATTCTGGCTGTCCTTCTGGTTCTTGAGCCAGTTCAGCGCGGGCAGCCTTCCGGCTGCGGACGCCGGCAAGGGCATCGGCCTTTACCTTCTCGCCTGGGCGATCTTCACTGCCTACATGACCGTCTCCGCGTGGCGCGTCAGCATGGGCGTCTTTACCGTTTTCGTCTTCCTGACCCTGACCTTCATCGCGCTGTTCCTCGGCGCCTTCTCCGGGGCAGCGGGGCTGACCGCCCTGGGCGGCTGGCTCGGCATCGTGACAGCGCTTGTCGCTTGGTACTGCTCCCTCGCCGCGGTCGCGAACACCACCTACAAGCGGACAGTGCTTCCGGTGGGGCGACGGTGACAGGTTATGGCAGCAGACCCAACAGAATCGGATGAAACCCTCGCGAACCCAGGAACAGAGCAACCGGCGGTTTCATGATCCGGGGCGCCCCGGCCATTCCTTGCCCGCCCAGGGGTCGTAGTCGGCGATGAGCGCCTGCTGTTGCGGACGCTCATTTTCGGGGACATGCTGGAGGTTCACGCGCACCCGGTACCAGAGCGAACTCGATCCGCGCATCCCGTCCACAAGTATGTCGGCGGGATGCAGGGCCGGGAGGAGGTCCGCATGCAGGCTCTTCCATTCGTCGAGCGCCGCGAGCGCCTCCGGCTTGGTCTTGGTACGTGCTACCTCGATCAGGGGCATCACCGACTGCCGGCGGCCCGAGCCGTCGCCGCCGCGCGGCGGCTTTTCGGCGGGGCCGAGCTCGGCAGCCAGGGCAAGGAGCCCGTCGAGGGAGCCGACGGCGTCGTCGATCCCGGCGTGGGGGTCGCCGAGGTCTGCGAACCGCTCGGGCACCGTCAGCACCGTGAACTGGTCGGGCCGGGCGGAAGCGACCTCGTCCCACGTGAGCGGCGTCGACACGCGGGCGTCGGGCAGGGGCCGGATGGAATACGCCGACGCCACGGTGCGGTCCTTGGCGTTCTGGTTGAAATCAACGAAGACGCTCTCGCCCCGCTCCTCCTTCCACCACCGTGCGGTGGCGAGGCCTGGAGCGCGGTTTTCGACCTCGCGGGCAAGGGTCTCGGCGGCGAGCCGCACGTCGCGGTACGACCACCGCGGCGCGATGCGCACCAAAATGTGTAGTCCCCGGGAACCGCTCGTCTTCGGCCACCCCACCAGCCCGACGTCGTCGAGCACCTCCCGCGCGACGTAGGCGACGTCGACAATCTGGGACCAGTCGACGCCGGGCATCGGGTCAAGGTCGACCCGGAGCTCATCCGGGTGGTCGAGGTCTTCGGCGCGCACGGGGTGCGGGTTGAGGTCCAGGCATCCGAGGTTCACGACCCACGCCAAGCCGGCAGCATCGTGGATCACGGCCTCTTCGGCCGATGTCCCTGACGCGTAGCGCAGCGTCGTCGTAGAGATGAAGTCGGGGTGGTTTTCGGGCACGCGCTTCTGAAAGAAGGGCTCGGCGCCGATGCCCTTCGGAAAGCGCTTGAGCACCATGGGCCGTCCGCCGGCGCCCCGTAGCGCACCGTCCGCGACGGCGAGGTAGTAGCGCACCAGGTCCAGCTTGGTGAGCCCGGGCTCGGGGAACACCACCTTGTCCGGACTGGAGATGCGAACCTCGTTGCCGGCTACGTTGAGGATCTCCGGGGGAGTCTTCGATGGGCTCATGCCGCCACGCTAGCAATGATCGGGTTTCCCGCCAACGGCCTCTCTTGATCCTGCCGGCCGCCTGGCAGGCTGGCGCAAAGCTCGGCTAGCGCCCCGTCTCATACACCGCGGCAACGTCTTCGCGGCCGTGACCGGCCTCCACCGTGGACTTCAGGCGGTCGCGCACCGCTTCGACGAAGGGCAGCCCGGGTTCCACGTTCTCCAACGTCAGGTCCACGTCTTTGAGCGCCAGGTCGACGGCGAACCCCACCGGGTAATCCCGCTTCTCCATGAGGTCCATCTTGGCGAACGCAAAAGGCATGGCCAGGGGTGTGGCCTTGAGCGTGCGGACCAACGTCTCGTGCGGGACGTCCAGTGCGTCACACACTGCCAGGACGTCGGCCGCCGCGACTGCCGAGGCGGCCAGCCAGGTGTTGATGGCCAGCTTCAGGGAACTTGCCTCCGCCCCGGTGCCGACGACCTGGATTTCCGTGCCCAGTATCTCCAGCACGGGGCGGGCAGCGTCCACTGCTGCTTCCGGGCCGGCAATAAGCCAAACCAGCGAGCCTTGTTGGACTTGAGCGGTACTCCCCGATACCGGAGCGTCAAGATATGCAATGCCCTGCCCGGCGGCGAGGTCGCGGAGCGTACGTGCGTGGACGGGCCCGACCGTGCTGACCTGAACCCACACGGCGTCCGGACGCATGGCGGGCAACATCTCCTCGGCGACGCCGGCCACCGCCGGTCCGTCACGGAGCACGGTCAACACAACGTCCGCGTCGGCGACGGCTGCCGGGACCGTGCCTGCCGCGACAACCCGGTCCGCCTGCCCGGCCGCCTCTTCACCCCGTGCCGGCGTCCGGTTCCACAATTGAACGTCACAGCCTGCCTCGCCTAAGCGGGCGGCCATGGCCGCTCCGAGCGCGCCAGCACCGAGTACTGCAATCGTCGCCACAATGGTTCTCCTGTTTGAGGGATTCTCCTGGCTGAGGGGCCTTGAGGAATTTTCCCAACGTAGCGCCCCGGCCCACGCCGTCCATTCTGCCGCGCCGCGGCGCTGCGTTCTACAGCCGCCATGCGGGCAGCTGCACGTAGCATTGGCCTCGTGGCTCACGATACCGCGGTTGAGTTGGCGCGACTGCGTCGAGGACTGGTCGCTTTCTGCTACCAGATGCTGGGTTCGCCGTTTGATGCGGAGGACGCCGCCCAGGACGTCCTGGAGCGCGCATGGCGTGCTCGGGACTCCTTCGATCCGGAGCGGGCCTCGTTCCCGACGTGGTGCTTTCGTATCGCGCGGAACGTATGCATCGACCGGCTGCGCACCGCTCCGCGGCGTCCGCTCCCGCGCGACCTCCAGGCTCCTGGGCTGGAGGTCGGTGCACCCCTGGTGGCCGCCGTTGACGTCCCGTGGCTTATGCCGGCGCCGACCTCCTGGTGCACCACGTCCGCCGTCGAAAGTTCCGCTGAACGGGCGCAGGACGTCAGGCTGGCGGTGACGGCGATGCTGCAGAAATTGCCGCCGCGGCAGCGCGGCGTCCTGGTGCTCCGCGACGTTCTGGGCTTCACTGCCGCGGAAACGGGTGCGGTGCTTGGGATGAGCGTGGCATCGGTCAACTCCGCGTTGCAGCGGGCACGGGATGCGGTTCGGGATGGAGCACCCCGGCGCCAGCCGTTGGCGCCGGGGGCCGTGGAGCGGTATGCGCGTGCCATTGAGCAAGCGGACGCTGACGAGCTTGCCTCGCTTGTGGCCGAGGACGTTGTTTTCGAGATGCCGCCCGTGCCGAACTGGACGCGCGGACGGGAGCCCTACCGCGCCTTCATGAAGCATCTGTTCTCCTGGCGCGGGACGGAATGGCAAACACGCACGGTTTCGGCCAACGGGCAGCACGGCATTCTGCTTTACCGGGGAACGCCGCAAGCGTGGGAGCCGCACACCCTGCAGCTGCTCGACGGCGATGGTTTCGGGGCGATCGGGCACGTGCTGGTTTACCAGGACGCGTCGCTGTTCGAGCTCTTCGAGGGTGAGTTTTCGCCACGCCGATGATTTTGCGCGCCCTGGCCCGTATGACCTGATGAAGCATCCATCCCACCAAGGAGCAGGCATCATGGGCCGTTTGATTGTTGTCCAGTTCATCACCCTCGACGGCGTTGTGGAGGATCCCGACGGAAGCGACGGGACTGCCTTCGGCGGATGGGCAATGCGGTACGGGCCGCAGGCCGTGGCCGGTGACAAGTTCCGGCTCGGGCCCATCCTGGAGCACGGGATTCTGCTTTTCGGCCGCAGAACGTGGCAGCACTTCAGCACACTTTGGCCGGCACGCAGCGACCCGTTCTCGCAGAAGATGAATGCCGCCGCCAAAGTGGTGGTCACCCACGGCGGGGTCGATGCAGGGGAGTGGGCCAACTCGAGCCGCATTCCCGGCTCACTGGCAACGTGGGTGCATGACGCGTCGCAGACGCACGACGTCGTGGTGATCGGAAGCGGCTCGATAGTCGCACAGCTGCAGGCCGCCGGCCTCGTCGACGAGTACCGGCTGCTGACCTTCCCCACTGCCGTCGGAACAGGCCGCAGGCTTTACCCGGACGGCGTTCAGCTGCGGCTCACGGCCGCGGAGCGCGTCGGCCCGGCGACCCTCACGATGTATTCGACGGAGGATGCGGCCGCAGTCTGATCCACTGACGGTGAGGAGAGACGGACGGTCCAGGTCAGATGGTCGAAGCCAGGTCAGATGAACAGGTCAGGTCAGATGGTCGAAGTCTCCGTGCGCCCAGGCAGCATGCCGCTGGGCCGAATCGTGCAGAACGGCCTTGGCTCCGGACGCGATCACGTTGTTGAAGTTGCCGTAGATCCGGTCGAACTCCAGCTTTTCCAGCTGCGCGGCGATCCGCAACGCCACCGCGCCGGACAGCGGCAGGCGGTTCGGGTAGCTGCGCATGAAGGCAATGGAGCGACGGTCTGGATTAGGAAACACGCTGTCACCGGTCAGCAGGACTCCTCTGCCGTCCGCTCCTGCAGCCCAGTGGACAACCGCACTGCCCGGGAAGTGCCCCCCGGTCTGGTGCAGCGTCAGCCCTTCGGCGATGGTCAGACTGCCGGACCAGTAGTCGATGATGGGATCAGTGCGCCCCAGCCATTGCCGGTCTGCGTCCGCCACAAGTACGGGGACCCCACCGAGCCGGTGCGACCATTCGACCTGCACGCCAAACATGTGAGGATGGCTGGCGGCGATAGCCAGGACCGGGCCTCGCTCAAGCACTGCCGCCACAGCGTTGTCATCGACGTATCCGACCGGATCCCACAGCAGCGACCCCTCGTGTGTGACGGCAAGCTGGGCGGTCTGGCCGATTCCGACCCTCGGTTCCGTCGTAATCCCGAAAAGTCCCGGCTCGTTTTCCTTCAGCAATGTCTGCTGGCCCTCCTGCACCAGCTCGTCCAGTGCGAGCCACTTTTGCCCATCCTCCGGCACGTACTGCCGCTCATCCGCACAGATCGGGCAGAGCTCCGGAACAGGTTCGTCGCGTTCGACGCCGCAGGTTGCGCAGATCAGCATGGTTGGTCCCTTCCCAGCGTCCGGTGTCCTGAGCCAGTAACGCCATAATAACGGCGGCAGGGGAGGCTGGGTGCGTCGGTGCAATGTGGGTACCGAGTCCAATAAAGCGTGGAAAACCACGATAAGAGGGCCCAGCGGGCGCTGAGTCGAGACGAGGAGCGACCATGACAAAGGAGCGTGCCGCAGGATCAACAACCGCGACCGGGGGGAGGCCAGCAGCCACGGACGGGAGGCGACGCCCCTACGAGGGGCCGGTCGAATGGCTCTTCACGCGGCTCGAGGAGACCTACACCCGCCTGGGCCCGAAGGACACCGTCGAACCGGCGCTCCAGAGTCCCGTGCTGTCCGCCGCGCACTCCTCGGCTGGCTTGGCGGTAGCGGCGGCCGCCGACACGATCCGTCATGATGAGCGCCTAATCGACGGGAAGTTGGAGGCGGTCCCGCGCAATTACTGGGAGGACGTTCTTGCCGCCTATCACCGGCGCCGCCTCGAGACAGAGGCCCCAGGGCTTGCCACAGCTCCGGCGATCCTGCCTGGAATGCCCGCTATCCCCGGACAGAATAACTGGACTCCTCTCGGCCCTAGCGTTGTCGCCCGCGGCCAGACCGGAAACCGGGCTCCGGTGGTGGGGCGGACTTCGGGAATTGCGGTCGCGCCGGACGGCCTGCGTGTTAGCGGTACATGGGGTATGGCCGACTTCCGCGCGATAACGCGCGGGTAACGCGACATCATTCCTAATGGCTCCTTGAGGTGGTCCATAACGAGGGGACCGGCAGGAACATGAAAAGGAAGCTCAAAAAGATCTTCTGGTGGGAGGCGGCCGGTGCCGTGGCCAGCGCGGCCCTGTTTATCCTGACGCTTTTCAACCGCGACTGGATTGAGGTTCTCTTTGGCGTGGAACCTGACGGGGGCAGCGGATCGATGGAGTGGGCGGTGGTGGTTGTCCTGGCGGCGCTGACGCTGCTGTCGGTGGCCGCGGTCAGCCGCGAATGGCACCGCTCCGTCATACGCGAGGTGACTTAGCCCGTCCCGATGCCCAGAACGGCGTCGACGCTAAGGGACGGTGAAGCTCACTTCACTCCAGAGGTTGCTGGGGTGGAGCTTGACTTTGGACCCCGCCAGAGGTGCGTCGGCCCGGACAAGATGCGTGCCGGCCTCCGTCAGCGCGGCGATGAGTTTCGGCTCAGGGATCGAGGGCCACTGGTCGACGCAGCCAAAAGGCATCATCGCGTAATGGTCCCGCCCGAAGACTTCCTTCGCGAATCTCTTTGGGGTTGCGTTATGGGAGCCGTGATGTCCCACCTTGTAGAACGCAGGGTCCGTCACGAGCTTCAGGGATTCCGGGTCATTCAGGACGTGCTCCCAGGCCCCATGCTGCGAGTCCCCGACGAACACCAGCCGCGTGCCCTGCACGTCCAGGACGAAATAGATGCTGGTGTTGTTGACGGAGTTCTCCAAAATCGCTGCTGCCGCGAGGAGCTCGTCCGCGTTGCTGAGAGACTCCAGGTCCAGTGACCTGGACGCGGATTGAAGCGCCACAGGGACGTCCCGGTTGACCAGGGCCGTCGGGACCGCGTACGCCGGGTCGAAGAGGGGCCTGGTGTCCGCGTCCTTTGGACGCTCGTCGGCGGCCGCTTTGAGCCATGCCACGGACTTGGGTGGTTTCATGCGTTTGACGACGTTGGGGTCCCGTGAGGGCCCCAGGATGTGGGCGGTCACTCCGGGAACCGTCGTCGGGAGGGTGTTTTTTTCCGGATCGCGGTCCGGAAGATACCGGGCGTGGGCCTTGTTCAGGAACGTTTTGCCGTTGCGTCCGAGGAGACGATCAGTCGCCGCCTCGGAGCCCTCGGAATTGGCGGCGAAGATCCCGGCGGTTTCGAGTTTCGCGTGCGCGCTGCCATCGGCTGCGTTGATCCGCATTGCCGCTGCGGTGATCAGGCTCCGCAGGGTGTTCGCGGCCAGGGTCAGTTCACCGCGCAGTTTCTTGCCGTCCTCGTCGTTGGGATCCTCGACGTAGGGCACCCAGACGTCGTCGACCTGCACCTTGGCCCATGCCGGGTCGGCGAAGCCTGAGATGTGGTCGATGTGGTGGTGCGTGGCCACCACAACGTCAAGGCGGGGCGGTGTTCCTGGGGCGGCGAGGGCCGTCAGGTCGTCGATGATGATCTTGACCGACTCCGATATTGGGCGAGTCTGGCCGGCTGGAAATACGCCGCAGTCCACCAGCATCCGCCACACCATCGGTTCTTGTTGCACGGTAACGAGGAAGGCGTCGCCGAAGCCGACGTTGTACATGCGCACCGTGGCGGTTGTCGCCGGTTGCGGGGGCACCGTCAATCTCCTTCGGCCAGGCCGGCGTGGAGCCGCGCGAACGTCATGCGGTGCACGGCAGGCTGGCTGGTCCAAGGTGCCATTGCGTCGGCGGACTCTGCTTGTTCGAACCAGGCTTGCAGTCGTTCCCATCGCAGGCGGCCTTCGCCATGCCAGTACTGGGCCAGCTGCTCGGTTGTCCCCGCTGCGGCCGCCTTCGCGCCAAGAGTCGTGAACTCTCCGCTCATTGGCAGGGGCTTCGCGATCAGGTACTCGACCTGGCCGTTGACCTTCGCGATGATCGTTGTGCCCGAGTACATCCGCACCGGCTCGGTTCCCTCGCTGGCGGGTTCCTCCAGTTCCTTATGACGCTGCAGGTACTGGACCGCCACAAATGGCCGCGGCTGCCCATCAGCAGCCTGCATGTAGGCGACGTGCTGGCCCACCACCTCAACCGGGAGGTCGGGGTCCAGGCCGATGCTCAGGGCGTTGAATGCACCCCACTGCTGCAAGGCCGCGCCCATCACCCCACCCGCGTCGCTATAGCCGTCCGCCCCTGTTCTTGCGCCCACGGGCTGTGAGACGTCCCTGTCTGTGAGATCAAGCAGCCGTGTCGCCTCAATGATCAGAGGGTTCAAGTCGACCGCGGCCGGGCCTTGGGTCAAACTGATCGGGAATTTCGGTCTCTCCCAGACGAGGGCCTCATCGGCCAGCGAGGACACCTCAAGGGGATGGATCCCGCGCCGCCGCAGTGCTTCCACCAAGGTTGCGCGCAGGCGAAGAGTATCGTCCGGGTACAACGCACGGTCAGAAGTGATGATGGCTCGAACGACGTCCCCGAAGGTCACATCCACCACGGGGAGGAAGTCGAACGACCTGACCACCATTCCGAGCAGCCGGTCCGCATTGCGAACCGCCTCCACCGTTGCCATCTTCACGAGGTCCGGAGGCAGCGCGCCGGGAGGGAGAACCCCGCTGCCGCCCGTGCCGAGCCGGCGGAGCGAAGCTATGCTCGCCTTGAAGACGTCCAGGTAGGCGTCAAAGACCGCGGCGACGAAGCAAGCCCCGCGTTCGTGCGGCTCCGTTGCCTTCATGTACGCATCCGGGGTGCGATCGGAGCGGATCGCCGAACGCAGCGCTGCGCCGCGACCGGTGGACTCGCCGAACTCGCGGGCCAGCTCGAACAAGGCGGTCGCGTTGATCATCTCGCCCGCTGAGTTGGCGATCGCGTCCTCGACTACCTCGGGAAACAAGAAGTGATGAAACAACGCGACGAGGTCGGCGAACGCCTCGTGCCATGCATACACGTCGCGGTTCGTCGCGTACCGGTAATGACTGCGAAGGCGGTGCACAATCGCATGTGTGACCTCGTGCGCGATGATGTCCACGGACAGGCAGGTGAACATCAGCTGGCCGGGCAGATTGGCGCCCGGTTCCTGGACTGAGGCACGGTAGTACCCGAACAGGACAGCGCCGCGGGCCGGGTCGAAGAACGCGTTACGGCCTTCGAAGGCGTGTGGAACGATTGTCAGCTTATCCGCGCCGGGCCAGCGGAACCGGCGGCCGCCAAAGCGCTCAAACCGCTCGATCACACTCATGGCGACCGCGTATACGACCTGCTGATGCGTCCGGGGGTCGCTTTCGGAGGGCTGCAAGCCCTGCTGGGCCAGGATGTACCGGTCGTTCAGATCCACCGGCCGATACCATGTGTCTCTGTACGCGTCATAGTCGATGACTTGCACCAAGCCACCGACCGGTCCGGGAGCAAGTTCGGGTTCGAGCCGAACGTCCACCGAAAGGAACCGGCCGTTAAGCCTCGTGGACATTGGATCGAAGGCGTACGCACGCAACACGCGACGCGTGGGTGTGGGCACGGGAGGGGCGGAGCCGTCAGCCATTCCTGACCACCTCCGATTTCCGATCCAACGCGATGCCACGGGTGCTCCCAATGCGACAAGGCTCCCGGTGCAAGGAGCATCGCGTATGGTGGTTCGCTTGCATCTCCAGTAAAGGCCTGCACCTCCACTAAAGGGCAGTGCCGTTACGGGCGCGTTATCGTGTTACCTGCGGGCTAGTGCTCCTTTTCCACAACCAGCTTTTCAGGGCCGCACGACTGAATCTGGCGCTGGAACGGCTGGCCCGCAGCAGTGGGGATCGTGATTTGCGCCCGCCCGTTTCCCAGGTCCTCCCAACGACCTGGCATCGCCTGTCCGCGGTCGTCGGGGCCGCTACCGTGCCAGACGCAGCGGCCGTCCGCCTGCACCTCGATTGCGTCACGCCAACGAGCGGGCCGGAAGGCGTAGTGGCGGGGGCGGAAGACCATTGTCGAGCCGGAGTCTTCCTCGTGCGAGTGCAGCCAGATGCCGACAAGCTCCGCTGGCGGACCGCTCACTTCTGCACCCGCATGCCTGGGATGCTCATCTCCCCATCATCCGTCGGCCGGGCCGGAGGCGTCACTGCTGAGCGCTGCCCGGATGGTGTCCAGGGTGGACCGGGCGCGTTGGTAGTCCCGGCGGAGCCGCTCAATCTCTTGTCGGAGCTGGGGTACCTGACTTTCCCCCTGTGCCTCAGCCGGGGGAGCCATCGCTGCGGGAGCCGCGGCGGCCGGCGTGGGCCGGGCAGCAGCCAGCGCGAAAGCCGGTGCGGTGAGGAAGGAAGCCCGGGCACCTTCGAGGCACGCGTCCATCCGTCTCGACTGGCCGTGGGTGAACATGAACATGGCCGCGTCATCGGTGTAGTCCATGTAGTTCATAAACATGTTGCCGTCAGGTCCGTTGTTGCAGCTGGTCTGCGGGAACGACGGCTTGTTGAACGTAGCGTCCGCCTGGTTGGGCGTGTCATCCACCAGGTCGCTTCCGCTGCAGGAGCCGCGGTCGTCGCCCCAGATGTGGCGCAGGTCCAACCAGTGGCCGATCTCATGCGTTGCAGTGCGGCCGAGATCGAATGGAGGCTGCGCCGTTCCACCGGTGCCGAAGCAAAAGCCTGCGATGACAACGCCGTCGGTGGTCGGAGGGCCTCCGGGGAACTGGGCATATCCGAGGATCACCCGCCCGATCCCGTCCCTGAGTTCGGTGCACACCCAGAGGTTGAGGTAATCGTCGCTGGGCCATGGGTCTGCCCCGCCGGTCCCACTCGACTTGACGTCGTCGAGCTCGGTGGTGAAGAACGGCACTGTTGACGGCGTCCGGGTGATTCCATCGGTTGGATTGCCGTCCGGGTCCTGGGCCGCGAGCTGGAACTCTATGTTGCAGTCCGCCACCCGGTCCGTCCATACGGCCGGCACCTGGGACACGTCGGAATTGCTGGCCCGGAAATCCTGGTTCAGGACCTCGATTTGGTTGTGAACCTGCGTCTCGCTGATGTTTTGGGAAGGATCGGCTGGATTGTGGACCACATGGACCACGATCGGAATCGTGGTCACGCCGCTCCGCGCGATGCTGCGCGTCTGGAGCTCGTACGCGAGAGCGCGGTTGTCGATCAGGGCGCGGCGTTCCTGGTAAGTGATGCTCTCGTTCAACAGCCTGCGGTGCACCTCCATCGTCCCGCACAATTCGCGGACGCGGGGGTTCGTGACGCTTGGTTGGATTGTCTCGCTCATCTTGCGTTCTCCTTCACCTGGTCGGTTGAGCCGTTCGGATGTCTCTGTCCAGGGCCTGGGCGACGAACAAGACATTCATCCGCAGGATCTCCAGGGCGAGGCCGATGTCGAGGGTGTCTAGCGTGTCGCGTTCGCTGTGGACACGGTCATTTGCCGAGTCGGTTCCCTCGATCGTCAAGACCGCCGGAATGCCTTGATCGAGGAAGGGCACATGGTCGCTGTTGAACGGCTGGAGGCTGGTCTGGACGGCCAGCGTGGTGTGTGTCTGGGCGATGTCGGCGAGCGCGTCGATCATGGCCTGCGATGGGAGGGCTCCCTCGAGGAGCACCGTCGCAGTGCTGGAGTTTCGGCAGGCAACCATGTCCATGTTGATGACAGCGCTGATTCGAGCGCGCTCGGGCCCGTCCAGCCCGTTCACGTAATGACGGCTGCCGAACAGGCCCTGCTCCTCGCCACCGAACAGGACAACCCGCAGGTCGTTCCTCCTTGACCTCCCGGCCAGTGCCCCGGCGATAGCCAGCACGCCGGCGCTGCCCGAGGCGTTGTCGTCAGCACCGGGCGCGGCCGCCGCCGCCCCCAGTACGTTGACGGAATCCAGGTGCGCAGTGACCAGCACCAGCTCGCGATCCACGCCGTCCCCGGGACTGTCCGCTATGAGGTTGCGGGTCGTCCCGCCGCGCACGGGCACGGTTTGGACCTGAGTGGCATAGCCCAGGTCCGCCAGCCGGCCCCGCGCCCACTCGAGTGCGCCGAGGAACTCGGCACTTGTCGAGTGCCGTGTCTGCAGGCCAGCCAGCGTGCCGAGGGCTTCCTCAAACGCCGCGCGGGACACCTCACCAGCCGGGACGCCAACCTCCTCCGCCGGAGTAGGCGGCCGGGGACGGGCCGCCCGCTGATCAAACACCACGGTGTCGGCCGGAAGCGGGCGGACCGCGTAACAGGACGCATGCGCCCCGACGTCGAGCAATGACAGATCCGGATCGACGTCGACAACCAGATAGCGGCCCTTGTCCACCACGACCCGAACGTTGGGATGATCCTCCTGGAAGAAACGGCCGATCTGGAAGACCAAGTGAAGACGTTCCTCGGGAACCACCAAGCGGCGGGACGAATCCGCCGCTCCGCGGTGCGTCAGGAGTTGTCCCGCCCGAGTGGCGGGGGCCCGCACCACCAGTACGTCACCGAGCCTCGTCCACCGTGCCGTGGTGGCCGCTATGCGGTCCATGAGAGTGATCCGCGCGCCCGGCGGAGCGTCCAGGACAACGGTCTCCACCGGTTCGTCGCGCTCGAGGAACGCCTGCACCAGCGGAACGAGCTCGGGCAGTGTTCCCACTTCTCCACTGTGTTGACCCGGCCCGCGCACGTGCACGGCCGCCAGCCCGAGACGGCGGGCGGCCAGCACGTGGCCGAGGTTCTCCGTGACGAACAGCATGTCGTCGAATTCCAGCGCGGGATGGACCTTCAATGCCGCCGCCCGGAAGACCGGCTCGTCCGGTTTGAACACGCCCACCTCCGTGGACAGGGTGACACGCTCCGCGACGGGCTCGAAGAACGGCCGGATGCCCAGGTCGTCAAGCAGGTCGTAGTACCGCTGCTGGATGATGGGAACGTCAGACGGCTCAGTCGGCATGTCGAAATCCGACACGAGACCCAGCAGCGGCGCCGGTCCACCTCCAGTGTCGCCGGATCTGATTGCCTCGAGCGTGTCCATCGCCCCGGGCAGAAGGACGCCGTCGCTCTCCAGCGTGTCACCAAGATCGAACAGAACGAGTTTCACAACCGGCTCCCAATGGTCCTCATTCGCTGCTACCGCTCTATATTCACTGCTACCGCTCTATGGATTCGACCCGCTCTGGCCGCCCGTCCACCCACGCGAGGAGCTGTCGGACTCCCTCGGGCAGGGACTCCTCGGAGTAACGGCGGCTGTACTGGCGTCCGGACTCTTCCCAGCCGATTTCGTAGAGCTGGGCATCCGGCCGCCGGCCCGGGGCAGGAGGTTCCTCCGGATCCCGCAGCCCCGACCGGTCCATTTCTGCGGCAAACGTTTCCGCATCAGGCCGCGGCAGGTCGTTCGTGTCGAGTTCAGTGCGCGCGAGAATGCCCGCGATGCCGCCGCCCCTGCGGATTGTCAGGTTCACGACAAAACCCCGACCTCCTCCCACGCCTTTCTTACGGCCTTCTCCTCGGCGTCGCCTAAAAGCTCGCCCGCGACGTCGACTGTGGCCCGCGCAGCCTCGTCGAATTGCGTGCTGGGTCCCAGCCGCGTGGTCAGTGCCCTGTACCAGATCATTCCGGCGACCTCCCAGGCGTGACCACCTAGCGCCGTTGCCGCCAGGTAGAACGCGTGGTTCGGGATTCCCGAGTTGATGTGGACGCCTCCATTGTCGTTGCGCGGGTCGTTGTCATCGGGAAGGTCGACGTAGTCGTCCATGTGGCTTGGCTGCCGGTCCCCTGAGTACGCGGTGCCCGGCTGGCTCATCGAGCGTAGCGCTTTGCCCAGTTCGGGGACAAGGATTCCCTCGCCGATAAGCCAGTCCGCCTCGGCGGCCGACTCCTTGAGGCTGTACTGCTTGACGAGAGAACCGACGACGTCCGAAAAGTGTTCATTAAGGGCGCCGGATTGCTTGCTGTAGACAAGTCCTGCGGTGAAGTCGGTGACACCGTGGGTGAGCTCGTGGGCGATGACATCCAGGGACCGGGTCAACCCGCCGACCTGGAAGATCCGGCCGCTGCCGTCGCCGTAGACCATCTGCGCGCCGTCCCAGAACGCATTGTCGAACCCCACCCCGTAGTGGACCGTGGACACCAGCTCCATCCCGGCTCCATTCAGGGAGTTACGGTGGAGGACTTTACGGTAGAACTCGTACGTTGCCGCGCTGCCGTCGTAGGCCTGGTTAACCGCCTCATCTTCGCCCGGTGGTTCCGGCCATCCCCGGGACCGGACGCCGGGGAGGAATGACCTGCCCATTTTCTGGTTGTCGTAGACGGTTTGGCGGCGGTCGGCCCGCAGGCCCAGGCCGGCCATGCCTCCGGCGTCCAGGTTGAACTGGCGGGCCAAACGGCCCATCACAGCCCGTTGCGATCGGATAGCCGCTGACGTGGCCAGCGCGCGTACCGCGGCTTCCCGCTGTTTGGGTTTTCCCTCGACGGCAAGCCGGCCCAGAAGATCCGGCGGGGCGATGTGGCAGCAGGGCCGGTGAATTCTGACCATGATGTTCCTTCCATAGGGGTCAGGTGCTGGAATCCGCCGGAGCACGCTCATGACGCGGCAAGGGCAGCGAACAGGGCGTAAGCGACTTCGTCGTGGCAGATGTCGCTGTGGTCCCTGATGATCTCGTCGGCATTCAGGTTGTAGACCTTCCCGGGTTCGAAGTCGTAGGCGCCTCCGAGGCGCAGGAGTGTTCCATCGCTCGCCTCGGGGGTGTGCTGTGCCCCGTTGCGTCCGAGACCGCCGAAGGGATCGTTCCGGTCCCCGGTATGGCTGGTGTCCTGGCCCGAGATGAGTGAGGCCAGGGGATAAGCGGTGCCGACGGCTGTATCGTTCTTCGTGTTGGTGACGACTATGGGGCCGCCGACGAGGTGGTCGGTGACGACCCGCCGGAACGCACCGTTGCGGGAACCGTCAAATTTTTCCGCAAAGCCGTTGTGTGAGAAGGCGCCCTGGAGCAGGGTCAACGAGTCGGGGTTGAGGCTCGGGGCGCCGTCCCGGCCCGCCGTCGCGGCGGTCACCAGGCGGGCACCGAAGCTGTGTCCGACCAGGTGCATCCTGAGGTTGGGCTGCTCTGCGCGGATCCCGAGGTTGCGCTGCGCTTCGCGGATGCTGCGCAGCAAGGGATGCAGTCCTTCGACGCCCACTGTCCCGGCGCGTTCCTTCATCTGGTAAAACGTGGCAAAGTTCAGCAGGTTCCGCGCCGCCGCGTTAGTACCGCTGAAGAACTCGCCAAGTCCCGCTGCCCCACCCTGGCCCGGTCCCGCGTTGCCCACTGCGGCCGCTCCGCCGCTGGAACTGCGCGGCAACGGCAACGGTTGGCCCAGCCGCGCCATGACCTGGCCTCCGGACAGGGTAAAGAAGACTCGCGATTGGTCCTCTTCCGCGCCTTCGGCGGCTTCGCGGGGTAGGACGGAACGGATAAGCTCTGCAAACCGCTCCCGCGCACTGGGGCTGTCTTCCAGCTTCGGTACCAGATCCCTGGCCTGGGCCAGTGCAGCGTCTGCGTCGGGACTGCTGAACACTCCGGCGAGGTCATCGATCTGCCGCGTGAGAACGGCCCGAGCCCCCTGGCCGGACAGCCCGGCCGCCCCGCCCGCAATAAGGCTGGTTTCCGCGAACTTTTTCGAGGGCCAGAGCACGCCGACAACTGCCAGCTTTCGTTGCGCCGCTGCTGGCAGGTGCCCTGCGTCCGCGACCGCGCGCATCCGGTCCCCGAAGGCCCGATAGAGGCGCCGGGCATCGTCCATGTCGTTGTTCCATCCGTGGACTAGAACGACCAGATCAGTGGCTGGGCCACCGGCCAGCGGCTGCGTCAGCGCGGCAACTTCCGCCGGATCATGGGTTGCACCTTCTTTGGTGAATTGCACCTCGTAATAGGGAAATCCGGACAGCTCGGTCATGATGTTCTCCAGAAAATCAAACGGACTGAATCGCGCGCATCAGGTCCACCAGTCCGTGGCCTTGGGAATGACGGTCCCGATTCAAGTCGGTAGCTGAGCTAAGGAAGATGTTCTTGACGGCCTCCGGTTTGCCGATGAACTCGCGTCGCACGGACAGGAAAGCGGCGATGACGCCTGAAACGTGAGGGGCCGCCATGCTGGTGCCGCTGTCTTCCGCGTACAGGCAGGTGACGCCTTCCGCTTCCTGCAGGGCCACTCCCGCAGCACAGGACAGAATCTTCTCCCCAGGGGCCACAAGGTCGGGTTTCATTCGTCCGTCCCCGGTGGGCCCCTTTGAGGAAAAGTAGGAAACTCCGTAGACGTGCGGCATTTCCCGGTGGGTCGAGCCGACCGTGATGGCCAGTTCGGCGTTCCCGGGATCATTGATGCTCATCCCAAGGCCGGCAGCGGGCGGCCCCCTGAAGGCGGTCTGGTTGTATCCGTATCCGGTGTTTCCCGCCGCCGTCACCACCACCACGCCGGAACGGACCAACAGGTCCACCTCGACGCACAGCGGGCTCTGACCGCAGGCGAACCACTCCGGTTCGAACGCATACCCGACGCTCAGGTTCACGCCGTGGATCCGCAGCCGGCGGCCGAATCCGTTAACCCCGCTGGATTTCGTCGATAGCGGCTATGAGGCTGCTGACCTCTCCTTGTCCGTTGTCGTCCAGGACTTTGAGGCTGACCAGCTTGCATTGCGGGGCCATCCCCGAGATCGCTTCCAGTTCAAGCTTCGAGAGGGTGACCTCGCCGTTCTCGTCCCGCTGACGGGTCGCAGCAAAGATTTTGTTGCCCGGCACGGCGTCTGCGGCCAGAGTGCCGGCGATGATGCCGGCCACGTGGGTGCCGTGACCAAGAGCATCTTTCAGCGGGCTGCCGCTTCCCGTGAAATCCCGGTGCCGCAGCGGTGTCACGACGTCAAGGTTCTTGTGCGCCGAGAAATGTGGATGTGAGCCGTCTATGCCCGAATCAAGGACGGCCCACACCATGTCCCTGCCGAATGCCGAGAAGGACACGCGGGCCGCGTCCGCCTTGACAGTGCTGACAGACTTCGTGGTCAGCGTGCCAATCTTGAAGTCGGGCCAGATCCGGTAGATCGCCTGCCCGGCAGAGCTTTTTTCCAGCTGGTCAAGTCTTACCAGCTCACGAATGACGTCCGGCTGCAGCCGCGCAAAGACGTACTGCCGGTGGGTCTTGGACGTATTGATCCCCTGGATGGCTGACCCGGTGCCGGCCCCGGATTTGGCTTCCTCGATCAGTTTGGTCAGCCGCTGGCGCGCCTTGTCTCTGCCGCCTCTGAACTCAAGATTCAGGTCAAGGATCACACCGACCGGGCTGGAGTCAGGAGCGGGACCGCTTGCGTCGTCCGAATCCTTCCCCTTCCCTTCCTGGGCGAGAATGCGAAGAAGGGGCATGGCGATGACGCTCTTATCCAGGACCATCGGCGTGAACGGCGTACTGCTTTGGTTCTCGCGGTGGCCGCCTGGCAACTCGTCCACGTTATTTATCCTTCCTGCGTGAACGGTCCGGTCCGTGGCCACAGGGTGAAGGCGTTGACTGCTGAACGGAGGGCGGGCGCCAGTTCCGGGCAGTGGCGCAGCAGGACGGTGGCCATGGTGTTTTCGTCGATCCAGCGCATACCTTCGGGTGTGTAGACGGCCGGGGTGAAGTCGCGGGTAAAGAACCGGTCGCTGTTCAGCCGCCGCGATGCCATCAGAACGAAGATCCTGAAGGCGGTGTCGCTGAAGGCGAATCCTTCCGGCCGGGCTTCGGCGAACATTCCTGCCAGCAGGTCCACCCGGTCGATGTCCCCGCGGTAGACGTCCGCGAGCTCGCGTGCCCAGTCGGGGTTATCGGTGAGCTCGTCAAAGGTCCGGGGGACGGGGAGGTGGAGCAACCGGCGGAATTCGGTGTAACGGGGGACGCCGAGTTCGCGGCTGCGCATGATGTCGGTTGCGGCCAGGTCTATGAGTTTGCCGTCGGGCCGGCGGAACGTCTGCAGGTGCTTCGGATAGTTGTGCAGGGTGACGAGTCCGGGGTTCATCGTCCCGAAAGTGTAGAGCAGGTCCGCCAGCCTTTGCGTGCGCAGCAGATCCACCGCGGCAGGTCCGGTCAGCTGGTCGAAGGGTCTCTGGCCCAGCGTGGCCGCGTCATCCGCCGCTGCCCGGAAGTCGAATTCGTCCGGGAGCAGGGGATGCATCCGGTAGACGGCCACGAACTCCTCGGTCAGGGCGTAGGGGACGCCGTAGTCCTGCGTGGCCGATCCCGGGATGCCGCTGACCACCTCGTCAGTGCTGATCCGCCCGAAGACGTTATGCAGGTGCCGGCCAGCGAGGCCGTACCAGTTGGCGTGCAGGGCCGTCACCGAGGTGGGATGGGCAACGACCGCCGGTGTCCATTCGACGGTGTGGATTTTGGCGAGCAGCGCGGCCGTAATGAGCCGCCCGCGTTGGAACAGCTGTTCATCGTTCCACGTGGGATAGGCGGCCGCGAGGCGGTCACAGATGGCGTTGTGTTCGAGCGCGAACAGGGTCTGCATCATGGCTGCTCCGAGCCAGAACCCGGGTTTCAGGGACGGGTTGGCGGCCGGATCGGCAGGGAAGGGCTGCATACCGTTGTCGATGCGCAGCTTCCCGCCCTGCCGGGACCGGAGGAAGTCCTGCTCCGCCAGGCTGACACCGTAGATCTGTGAGCCGTCCCACCAGTGGGACATCACATTGAGGTAGGTGGGAGGATGCGGCGAGTCCGCGGGGGCGGTGGGATCAGCGGGGGTGCGGGGCACGACCAGTGGCGGCTCAGGCCAGTCATCGCCGGTTCCGATCGGCAAGACCCAGGGATTCTCGTTCGAGCCGCTGCCGTGGCTGAACCAGTCGCGGATCATGAACTGCAGCCAGGCGGCGATGAGCGCATTGCCCGCCGCAGCCGGGATGAGCCGTTCGCGGGTCATCAACCGGCGGCTCACTTCACGGGGGTTGGGTTCGAGGATACGGTCCGGCGGCTCAGGGCGGGTGCTCTCGATCGGTACGTTGCGGCCGAAGCGTGTGTTTGCCATGCCCCGCGAAGGCTGGTCGAGGTTGTTCCAGCTGCCGTCGGCCGTCCGTTCGGTCAGCACCGATGATGAGTAGGGAAGGGGGACTGCCGGGTTTTCCTGCGGCTGGTTCGTCGTGTCGACCAGGTTGCTGCGGCGCAGGATGTTGCGGACGCCGACCAGGGTGAGCAGGCCCAGCGGCCTGGGCAGCCGGTGCCACCCTCGCCGGTGGTCCAGCCTTAGCGCCAAGGCGTCGAACACCCGCCAGAACGGGGAATCCCGGTAGGGCTTGTCAGGTCCGCCCGGTGTCCCCGGGGTACTCTTCATGGCATACGGCACCGGCCGGCCTCGCTTCGCATTGGTGAAGTCCAAAACAAACCTCAGCACTTGGCGCCTGTTCCAGTAGACGATGCCGAGGAACACTCCGGGTTCCGCCTCCCGGATTTCGTCGCGGATCCGCCGGACCACAAGGGCGGAGTGGCTGTAGTCAAGGATGATCGCCGGCTTGGCGTCTAGCCAGCTCGGCGCCCGGTAGACCTTCGCCGGAATGGCCGGTGTACCCAGCGGTCCCATCCTGTTGCGCAGGCTCGCGGTGGCCGGGTCGAAGGTCTTGCCCTTCCAGGCGAGCAGGCGGACGAGCCCGGCCGTCAGAGGGGCGGCCGGCGAGTCCGGGGCGAAGATGACAGTTCCGTCTCCGGCGCCGGAGGGGATCCGGTCCGACGGCGACCGGCGGAAGAGGTCATCGAGCTGCGGACCGGGAGTGTGCAGCAACCGGTCAACTGTTACGGATGCATCTGTCATGGCTCGGTTCTTCCTTCGAGGGTGCCAACCCGGTCGTGGATGCGGGGAGCGGAAAGCGCCAACGCCGCGGTACGTCGGCGGGTCAGAAGGTCAGGGTCCAGCCCTCCTGACTGGCCTGGTCCGCCGTGTAGGACGCGCCGTGGACCTTCAACCCCTGCGGATCCAGCAGGGTGATCACGCCACCGCTGTTGCCAAGCTGCACGCCGTCGGCGACGGGCACCGTCAGAACCGCGCCGGCGGCCAGCCGGCCTGCCGGAACCGGGCAACTGTTTTTCAGCCGGTCCGCAATGCGCCATCCGGTCAGGTCCGCCGCTTCCGCGGAGGCATTGAGCAGGAGCACGGACTCCGCCTCGGGCGCCGGACCTGCCGGGTTGACCATTGCTGCCAGGATTCGCAGCGGGAGTTCGCCGGGTCCCGGGCGGGGCCCGGCACCTGCGATGCTGTGCCCCGTGGCGTCGTCGGTATGCCACGCCTGGCTCTGGAAGGCCAGGAAGACCGCGACCCAGCGGTCCGCCCCGGGAAAGCGCAGGAGCAGGCCGCCGTCCTGCCATACGCCGTCGTCACCGCGGAAAGCTGTGCTGTTGCCCTGATTCATATGGACATCGTGCACCCCGTTGCCCGGAGAGAACCCGAAAATCTTGTCAGCCTTCCCCGGCTCGGGGCCCCAGCGCTCACCGAAAACGTACAACCCCGCCTCGGGGTCGGCGATGGCCCGCAGTACATAGTGGTCCAGGAGGTCCGCCAGGTCGTTGTCCGGACCTTCAGCGTTTGGGGGCAGCAGGCGCATGGCCGCCGGGTCGAACAAGTTTCCGCGGATGAAGTCAAGGTTGGCGCGGCCCGGGCCGGACGGCAGCTGCGTCCAACCGGATCCGGGGCCGGGCAGCAGGCCCAGAGCCGGATGCCGGAAGTTGTCATCCGCAAGGTACAGCAGTTCGGAGGGCGACTGCTGGGACTGGACGTTGATTGCCGCCCTGAAATTCGTGCCACCGCCGTCCTGCAGGTGGACCTGGTAGTGGGGCGAGTCCGAGGCACCTTCCCGGCGGCGGTCCACCGCCCGCGCCGCGAGAACGCCGTAATGTTTCAAAGGCATGTGTTCCTCCACTGGGAATTTGAGCAACGCATCCAGCCTCTCCTGCCGCCGTTATTGCAGCGTTACTCCCCCACCATTTCGGAGTGCCGGAAGGATCAGGCGGAGAAGGGCCCGCAGGTTCCTTATCATTCTGTTGCCGGTCGGTCCGCCTCGCTGTGCGGTTTGCCGCCGAATTGTTCCAGGACCGTCTGTGCCTGGCGGTCCACTATTGCGGTCAGGAGTTGCTGGGATGCACCGAAGATGACTGCCCATGCGATGATTTGCGCTGAACTGTCCAGAGCGCTGAGGCCTGGCACGAAGCCGCCACGCATAAGCACCAGCCCCAGGACAGCGGTGAGCGCGCCCATTGGCAGCTTCACGACCGCCAGGGCTTCGGGCAAACCGAATGGGGTCGTGGTGCCTTTTACCCTGCGCAGGGCTGCTGCGCCTGACACCGCCGCAGCCAGCAGTCCAATGAACTCCACCAGGAGTATGTCGCCGGGCAGGGCGGAACCTGACACGACGTCGTCGATGTCTCCACCCGCCGGGATGCCGTATGAAGGGCTGAACGGGCTTTCATTGGTGGGGCAGACTATCTTACTGAGTTCCTGGGGGTAAAAACACAACGCCAGATCCTTCGGGCGAAACCAGCCCATCAGGGCCAATGCCACGGAAATCAATATGAGGATCAAGGCTGTAACAAGAAGAACATTCCGAAAACTTCGAACGCGGGCAAATTCCTTGCGGGATTTACTGTGGGCGGCCGCCATGGCCGCGATGATGTTTTCGCGGGCGCTTTCATCTATCGGCACGTCGGAGTGCGTCTGGCTGAGTTTTTCAAGGCGGATGCGGCGTGGGTCGTTCGCCGCCAGATGCTTGCGGACGTCCGAGTGAATGTCAGGCAGGCGGCCCCTGACGTATGAGACCGGGGCCCTCCTGAGCAACAGTTCCTCAGCGGCGTGCACGCTTCCGAGGGCCGACTCCATCGCGCTCCCGGACGCACCGCGGACGGGTTTACTGGAGTGCCCCTCCGCAGCCTGCCGTGCAGCGGCCAAGTGCCGTTCGATTCCTTCGTCCAGGGCAGCTTTGGCCTGCGCCGCCGGACCACTGTTACCAGGCGGTGGATCCGGACTGTCCTGACGTTTGATCCACTCGGCCAGGGCAGCCAGATACATGATCCGGGTCAGTACTTGCTCGCGCCAAACACTGCTTCGCCTTCGGCCGGGCTCCTGCGATTCGTTCGGCATGTTGGCCCCTTCGTCCCGAGTGTTGCCCTCACATCGGACGATCCACCGCCGGCGTTATTCCGCCGTTACTGCTCCCGACTCCGGCGTCAGCCATTGACATTTCGTCATTGACATCCCGCATGAAACTGCGGATGCTCATTGCTACGGCTACAGCTACTCCAGCCACTAGCACCCAGGCTGGACTTGGGGGTGCCCATGGGCAATGACGACTATGAACAATTTCAGTTGAGCCTGCTTCAATCGTGGCAACTTCGCCAGGGTTCAGGGCAAGACTTTGAAATTGTGCATGTAGCTACCCGGCAACAGCGGCTCATTACTGCGCTAGCGATCAACGGCCCCCGGCCCAGAGGCTATCTGGCCGGGCTGTTGTGGCCGGAGAACTCTGAAACGAGGGCCTTGGAGAGTTTGCGCGTAAGCGTGCACATCGTCTCCCGGCAAGTTCCTGGCCTGCTGGTCAATGACGGTCCAGTGCTGTCCCTGAGTCCATACCTGAGCGTTGATCTGCAGCGCGTGCGAGCTGAAATCCTCGAAATCAGCCAGGTGGGTGTCAATGGGAACGCCGCCTCGTGCGTGCGGAAACTTCGCGACGCGGAACTGCTTCCCGGCTGGTACGACGACTGGGTCCTCTTTGAACAGGGCCGCCTTCGGCAGGACCGCCTGCACGCTCTTCTGCTCATCGCCCGGGAGTCGCTAAGACGTGGCGACTTCGAGGTAGCTGTGGAGGCCTCGCAGGCAGCACAGGAACTGGAACCACTCTACGAGAGCGCGGTCAGGCTTCTGGTCCAGGCCGAAAGGCAGCGCGGCAATAACGCTTCGGCCCTCCGGGCCTTCGAGATGTTCCAAGCGCAGTTGAAGAAGGACATAGGCCTGGAACCCTCCGAAGATCTCCGGCGGCTCATCGCCGACCTGGTGATGTTGCCGGCCGTCCGGGATTAAGGGCAGCCCGGACCAATAACCCGTTCAAAGACTTGACCGAAAATGCAGGCATCGTGCCTGCATCAGCTACCAGGTTCGGCCGTCGGTGGTGAGCCGGCCTGGGCGTAGAGCCACCGACGCACGATATCCAGAACCTCTTCCGGGTCAGCAGAAGGAACCGAAATTGGCTGCGCGCCCCTGCCTTGCCTGAATAGCAGCCGGGCGCGGAAACCCTGCGGCTGGTTCGGCTCGCTCCACGTGCTGATGACCAGCGTTCCGTCCGGCGGGGCCACCGATTCTTCATCCTGACCGGAGGACCGAGGCAACCGGTCGTTGTCGTTCATGGCTTTCAACCTTACTCCCAGTCCGCGGGCGCCAAAATGCCAGCGGCCCCCGGATGTCGATGTCCCCGAGGCTTTGCCCTCGAAGTCCCGGCGCGAAACTAAGCGCCAGCCGTCGGAGCCGCTAGGAAGCTGCGTTATCCGATTGATTCGAGCATGTCGCCGGATGATCAAGGAGGCCGCGTACATACGCGCAAGACTTACTCAAGAGTGCCTCAAGGTCCGGGTGGTCCGGCCAAGGCGCATTCCTTCCAGGGCTGTGCAGACGCGTGCGGAGAAATTAGGCTCAGCTGAACGATCCGATGATGGAGGAAGCACATGAAAGAGTTGCCGCTGCTGAATATCGTGACCAGCCTGGAGGACAGCCGATGGCTTGATCCCGTGGTCCAGGGAGTCAGAGGAGCCGTGAACTCGATCGTCCGGTTCCCGTGGCTTCGCGACGTGCTCCATGGGGTGCCCCTGGGCCATCCGGTTCATCCCCTTGCCGTCCAGATACCGTTAGGGGCTTGGACGTCGGCCGCCGTCCTGGATGCGGTGCCGGGAAGCGAGCGCGCGGCCAGCCTCCTGATCGGCGTCGGGGCGATCAGCGCGGTTCCGTCCGCCGTCGCAGGTTTCACCGATTGGTCGGACCTCCACGAGCAGCAACAGCGCGTGGGCCTCGTCCACGCCGCGGCAAACGTCACCGCCACCGGACTCTACCTCGCGTCGCTGGTGCAGCGGTCCCGCGGCCGGCAAACACACGGGAAGGTTCTCGGCTATCTTGGCTTTGCCACAGTTGCTGTCTCCGGTTTCCTCGGCGGGCACCTCAGCTACCGGCAGGCGGCCGGCGCTAACCACACCGAGGATGTTCCACATCGCTTTCCTGTCGGCTGGCAGCCCCTGGCGCCGCTGAACGAGCTCGTCGAAGGCAAGCTGGAGCGGCGGATGGTGGCCGACATGCCGCTGCTCGTGTTCCGGCAGGGCGATGACGTCCACGTTTTGTCGGACGTTTGCAGCCACCTGTCCGGACCCTTGCATGAAGGCAAAATCGAAGAACGCGGCGAGGCGTGCGTTGTCTGCCCGTGGCACGGGAGCGCCTTTTCGCTGCGTAGCGGTGAAGTCCTGGGAGGACCTGCGACGTCGGCCCAGCCGCGATTCAGCACACGAGTCGTGGACGGTGCGGTGGAGGTGTCCCTCCCCGGCGCGGGGTAGGGGTTGCGGGCGGCGGCCGCCGGGCACGCCGCCGCCTATTCCTGCATCATGGCCGGGAGTTACAGCGGGAGTCAGCGCTTCTTGCGCAGCCACGGCCCCAACAGCCGGGTGGTGACCGGCAGGAAGATATAGGTCATCAGCGGCGTGAGGAGACACGTAGCCAGGAGTACCTGCAGGGGGAGCGGCCACTCCTGGGTCAGCGGATGCAGCAGGAAATTGGCCAGCAGGCTGAGCGGGAAGAAGGGCAGGAAGATACTCACCATCTGCTTCCACCGGGGCGGTACCACCGTCTCGGGGACGCTGAGCCGGGCATCGCCGGGCTGCGCGAACCAGCCTTCGATACCCGTGCGCCGCTCGATCTGGGTGACTTCCACAAGATCTGCCGCGCTGTCGATCCACCACCGCCGTTCGTCGGACTGTTCCCAGTCATGGAGCAGGCGGGCGTCGGCAAAGCGGTACAGCATGTGCCATTCGTTCGAATCCGCGGCTGTGCGGACCCAGCCGGAACCGAGATACCCCGGCCATTCGCGGGCGAGTTCCTGGCCGGCATGCGCCCAGGCGCTGGCCTGACGTGTGCGGCCGGGCTGGACCGTGCGCGCAACGGACACGGTGACTGGCTGGAGCTGGGAATCGGAGATAGTCACCATACGAATCTTACCGACCCCTCCGGCCCGTGTCGGACCCGGGGGCGCCAGCGGCCGCGGTAACCTTCCTAAGGGTTTAGGGAGGGCGGTGCCGTGGATATCTTGAGCGACGTGAGCAGCGAGTGGCTGAGGGCGCTGACCTGGCTCTTGGCCATCGCCGCCGGACTGTTGCTGTGTTTCTGGCGGCCACGTCGGCTTTCCTGGGCTGCTCTCGGCTCCGTGCTCGTCTTTGCGGTGGCGAACATCGGCACGGGCATCTACGTGTTGTCCCACATCGGCGACTCCCGCTGGGGCGGTGGTGCGGAGGACAGGCTCGGCGCTGCCCCGAAACTGGCTGATACTCCCGTCGTGGGGCGTTTTTTGGGAGACCTCGACGGTGTCCTGAACGGGGTAGTGGACGGCGTCAACCAATTTATCGATTTCCGCGCCGCGCTTCCCGTCGCCCTGGAATACCTGGCAGCAGCCGGCTGGGCGCTGGTTGTTGCCGTGCCCTTAGGGCTACTCGCCCTCATTGCAAGCTATCGGGAGGCGCAGCGCCGCGAAGCCGACTTCGCCCGTTACAGCCTGCGGGTCGAAGAACTGAGCGCCGAGCTCCAGGAAATCAAGCGCCACCTCGGCTACCCGGGTGCGGGTTAGGCCGCCCCCAAGCCCCGCCGGAGCTGAACACCCCGGAGGTGTTGAGTGTGGCACCGCGGAGTAGTAGCGTGGCTGCACCGTCACCACGCATCACCCTGACCAGGGAGCGGACCATGCTTCACGTGAGACGTCAACTCGCTGCACTCACGACTGCCCTGGCTTTGGGTGTATCCGGCGGGACCGTCACCAGCCCCGCCTTCGCGGATCCGCGGGAAACGGAAAAGTCCGCGACCGCCACGGGGTATGGCGGTGCGGTCAGCACGGTTGATCCGGAAGCGTCGGCTGCTGCCATCGAAATCCTTCGCAAGGGCGGAAACGCGGCTGACGCCGCCGTCGCCGCAGCCGCGACCCTGGGCGTGACCGAGCCGTACAGCGCCGGAATCGGAGGCGGCGGCTACTTCGTGTTCTACAGCGCGACAACCCACAGGGTCAGCACGATCGACGGCCGCGAAACCGCTCCGGCCGCGATGCGGCATGACGCCTTCATCGACCCCGCGACCGGCAAGCCCTACCCCTTCACACCGGATCTCGTCACCAGCGGCGTCTCCGTCGGCGTGCCCGGCACCGCGGCCACCTGGGAACGCGCCCTCGACCGCTGGGGAACGTTGAGCCTCGCCGATACCCTTAAGCCCGCCATCAAGGTCGCAACCAGGGGTTTCGTGGTGGACGATACGTTCCGTCTGCAGACGCTGGAGAACAAGCCCCGCTTCGAAGCGTTCACGTCGACCAGCAAGCTGTTCCTGCCCGGCGGCGACGCACCCGCCGTCGGCAGTGTCTTCCAGAACCCCGAGCTCGCCGAAACGTACCGGTTCCTCGCCAAAGAGGGCGCCGGCAGCCTCTACAAGGGCGCGCTCGCCGAGGAGATCGCCGCGGCCGTCCAGGCTCCGCCGAAAGCCCCCGGCACGGCGTTGCCCGTCCCGGCCGGATCCATGACGACGGCTGATCTCGCCGCCTACCGCACCCTGGACCAGGTCCCGACCCATGTGGACTACCGCGGCCTGGACGTCTACGGCATGGCCCCGTCGAGCAGTGGAGGCACCACCGTCGGGGAGGCGCTGAACATCCTCGACCCGTTCAACCTGTCCGAGATGGCCCGGCCGGCGGCCCTGCACCATTACCTCGAGGCCAGCGCGCTGGCCTTCGCGGACCGGGGCAAATACGTGGGTGACCCCGCGTTCGTCGACGTCCCCACCCGTGCGCTCACCAACCCGCGTTTCGGCAAAGAGCGCTCCTGCCAGATCGATCCGAAGCACGCGGCAGCAAAGCCCGTTCCGCCGGGGGATGTGGCCTCGTACGACGGTGCGTGCCCGGGTGCCGCCGCGGCGCCAGCCGCTGAGCGGGACACCGAGAACATCTCCACAACCAACCTGACGGTCGCGGACAAATGGGGGAACGTGGTCGAGTACACACTCACCATCGAGCAGACGGGCGGGTCAGGCATCGTGGTTCCCGGCCGCGGGTTCCTGCTCAACAACGAGCTGACGGACTTCACTGCTGTTTATGACCCGGCCGACCCCAACCGGATAGAGCCGGGGAAGCGGCCGCGCTCCTCGATGTCTCCGACCATTATCCTCAAGGACGGCAAGCCGTTTCTTGCGCTCGGGTCGCCAGGCGGATCGACGATCATCACCACCGTCCTGCAGACCATCCTCAACAGGGTGGATCTGGGCATGAATATCTCCGAAGCGATTGCGGCTCCCCGTGCGGCGCAGCGGAACTCGGACATGGTCACCGCGGAAGCCGGGTTCATCACCGCGTACGGACCTCAGCTGACCCCTTACGGCCACAAGCTCGCCGCCGCGGGGGCGCCGTCGACCTCTGCGGCAGAGATCGGTGCAGCAACAGCAATCGAGTTCAGGTCCGGCGGGCGCATGGTTGCTGCGGCCGAGCCGGTCAGGCGCGGCGGCGGCTCCGCGATGGTGGTCAAACGGTCGCATTGACCTGGACAGAATTGGTTGGACAAAGGCGCACCCATCGGACGCTGGCCGGACTCCGACGGCATGATCGGCTTATTGAGCGGGGGACCCGATGATTACGGTCCGATTCCAGTACCTCACCGGGATCAAACGGGGCCTCTTCCGCAATGCCCGGCTGGCCGGCTCGTGGAACGGCTGGAGCGACCTTCCCATGCAGGAAACCACCGGCGAGGACGGCTGCCCGGCCTTTGAAGCGACCGTGGTCTTCGACGACGCCATGGCAGGCCGCGAGGTCCGCTGGGGGGTCCGCCACGATGGCCCGTCCGGAGCCAACCAGTGGGGGATCGCCACGGAGGACTCGTTTCCCCATCCCGTTCGGCCCGAGCGCATTTTCATCCTGCCGCCGGCCGGAGGGCATGACTCGGCACAGTACCGCCTGACGGTGAGCCGGTTTTTGGGAGCCCAGAAACTGTACAAGTACGGCGGGGAGCACATCCGTTTCGCGGTATGGGCCCCGAATGCGCAGGCAGTCGACGTCGTGTTCGGCAAGAAGGACAACGGCTACATCTACGACGACGGACGCGGCATCGATCCCAGCCGGCCGGTGATCGCGCTGCACGGCATCGGCGGGGGGATCTGGGCCAGCGTTCCTCAACCGGACTTCCAGTCCTATGTGGGGTGCCCTACATGTACCGCATCCGCACCGTGCAGGGCGTTGACCGGATGCGCACGGACATCCACTCCCGGTGGCAGATCGGACGCGGCGCCATCAATCCGGAGAACCCGCAGCACCCGCCCTGGGACGGGAATCCCGGCACTCTGGACGGGGGCGTCAGCTGCAGCGTGGTGATCGACCAGGACGTGGTGCGGGAGGAGTTCGAGCCGGTCACCGACCCGCCGAAGCTGATTCCGGACGAGGAGTTCTGGCTCACCGAGTTCACCGCCGGCCTGCCGGTGCCGACGCGGCTGACGGAACTCGTCATCTACGAGCTCCATATCGGATCGCTGGGTTACGGCCGGGCGGACGCCGGCAAGCTGCCGGACGCCATGGAGTTCATACACCATCTGGCGTCCCTCGGGGTCAATGCGGTGGAGCTGATGCCGGTCTCCGAGACCGGCGGGATCTTCAGCTGGGGCTACGGTGACACCCACCATTTCGTCATCGAGTCCAGCGCCGGCGGACGGGACAAGTACAAGCACTTCGTTCGCGAGTGCCACCGTAACGGGATCGCCGTCATCCAGGACGTCGTGTACAACCACTTCGACAACACCGCGGACCGGGCCCAATGGCAATACGACTCCGACCAGCCCGAGCAGAATATTTACTACTGGTACGAGGGCCGGTCGGCCGACTACGCGAACCCGAACAACGGGTACCTCCAGAACGGGTCCTCGGGACGGACCCCGCGCCTGTGGGAGGAGAACGTCCGCCAGCTCTTTACCAGCAGCGCGGCCGAGTTCGCTGACGAGTTCCACGTCGACGGCTTCCGGGTGGATCTGACCGAGGCGATCCACCGGGACCACCGCCACGAGATCGACGGGTCGGAGGTGGCGGCCGCGCAGCTGTACGGGCAAAAGCTGCTGCGGGAGTGGAGCCGCACGCTGAACCTCATCCGTCCGGCCACTATGCGCATCGCCGAGGACCATTCGGGGTGGGACAAAATCACCGAACCCGCCGGCGGTGGCGGGATGGGCTTCAATGCCACCTGGTTCTCGGACTTCTACCACGACCTCATCGGCGATGCCTCGGATCATGGGGACAAGGCAAGGATCCTCCACCGCGCCGGTTTCGGGACGGACGACCCGGTGCCCTGGAGCCAGTTCTGCGGCTCCTTTGCCAGGACGGGGGAAGCGCACATCGCCTATCACGAATCCCACGATGAAGTCGGAAACGCGAAGGGCACCCTGCGAACCATCCTCGCGGCCGTCAACGGCGCCAGCCTCTACGGTCCGACGCGGGACTTCGCCGAGGCGCGGACCCGCGTCGTCGCCGGGATCAGCATTCTCTCCGCCGGAACACCGATGTTCTTCATGGGGGAGGAGATCGGTGCGCGGAAGCCCTGCACGTTCGACGACATCCCAGGCGGACGCGAAGACATCCTGGCCGAACGGTCCGGGCTTGGCGCAAACCTGTTCCGTTACTACCAGGACCTGATCAGGCTCCGCCGCGGCAGCCGCGCCCTCCGCTCGCGGAGCATCGACATCATCCACGCCGCGGACGGCGCCAGGGTCCTGGCCTTCGTCCGTTCCGACGGCACCACCCGCGAGCTGGTCATCGCGTCCCTGAACAACCGCCCTTTCGGGACGGGGTATACCGTCCAGACGACGGCGGAGCGCCTGGTGCCGGGAGGCTGGCAGGAGGTCTTCAACAGCGACTCCTCGTTTTACGGCGGAACGAATCTGGGCAACTTCGGTGCCACGCTGCCAAGCCAGGACGGCCGGATCGACGTGCGGCTGCCGGCCAACGGCCTCCTCGTCCTGCGCCGGACGTAACCGGGCCCGCCCGGGCCTGACCGGGGCGCCTGCCCGGGCCTGGCGGGCGCACTCACGTGAAGATGTCGGCCACATACCTGCCGTGGGTGCGCTCCACCTCATCCATCCACCTGTCGGCGTCGGCCTCGGACACGCCGGTCGCCTCCCGGTAGATCCGCTCGCACGTGTCCCGCACCTGCGGGGCCATGTGCTTGCCGTCGCCGCAGACGTAGACAGTTGCGCCCTGTTTGACGAGCTCGACGACGTCAGCCCGGTCTGCCCAGAGCCGGTCCTGGACGTACTTCCGGCCGTCCTCGGGCATCGTCGAAAAAACGGGCCGGAGGTCGAGGTTGGCCGCATCCGCCCAGGACGCCAGCTCCGCCTGGTAGAGGAAGTCGGTATCCGGTGCCCGGCAGCCGAAGAACAGCATGGAGGGTGCCGGTCTGGTCCCCTCAGCCTCGGCCCGCAACGCCCGGTCCTGCACGAAACCCCGGAAGGGCGCCAGCCCGGTCCCCGCGCAGACCATGATGAGCGGAACCTCAAGGGACTGCGGCGGATGGAAGGCCGCGTTGGAGGGCCGGACCGTAACCGCCACCCGCGACCCCGGCCTCGCCTGGGCCAGATAGGTGGAAGCCGCGCCTTCAAAAACCCCGCGGCCTGACCAGGCGGGGGCCTGGATGACGGAAAACGTCAGCGTCACGTGGTCCGGGCTCCAAAGCGGGGACGAGGAGATGGAATACCGCCGCGGAGACAGCTGGGTTAGCAGCTGCAGGAAAGAGCTGAACGACAGCTGGCAGGAGGAGTACGTTTCCAGCAGTTCCAGCAGGGAGAGCCGCTTGTCGAGGACCTCCGCCGCATGGCGCTCGCGGTCCTCCGCGAGGGACTCAAGCTCCCGGCGGTGGGCAGGATCCTCGGCGACGTCGGCCAGGTACCCGAGCTGGCTCCGGGTGGCCGGGACCGTCAGTTCCACGTAGCTGCTCAGCAGTTCGCCCACGGCCACGGGCATGCCGGTGGGCAGGAAAGTGTCTCCTTGCTCCATGCTCAACAGGACATGCGAGTCGTAATCCAGCTTGAAGCGGCTCAGGGACCGCTGCACCACTTCGCTGGGGCTCAGCGGCAGTACGGCCAGGTAATCGCCGGCGCGGTACTTCATCCCGTCGGGCAGGGCGATCTCGACGTGCCGCTTGGACCGGGCCCGGGGCTTGGCCATATTGACGAGTTCGCGGTTCGCCACCACGGTTCCCAGGTCCAGCCCGTTCTGGCGCAGCAGCGGGTCCCGCACGTTGCCGACGAACTGGACCTGAAGCCCGGGTTGCGCGGCCGGCGGGCTTGTATCCTGCCCGAGGGCGGCATCTACAGCCGGCCAGAATCCGGCGTACCACTCGTCAAAGTCACCGAAGAAATCCCCGCGGGCATTGGCCTCGCCCCGGGCGTAGATCCGCTCCGCACCGGCAGCCGCCAGCCGGGCGTCAATCGCCTTGGGTACCTCCTGGTAGGTCCGCGCCCAGTCCTTGTTGCCGTTGCCGAATACCGTGTACCGCACCCCCGCGAGGCCTCCGGGCGGCAGTGCCTCCGTCCAGGCCAGAAACTTCCGGGCGTTATCCGGCGGCTGTCCCTCATATGAGGAGGCCACGATGGCGACGAGCCCCACCGTCGGCAGTCCGCCGGCTGAATCGTCCAGCGGACTGATGGTGGGGCTGTAGCCCCGACGGCCGGCGTCGTTGGCGATGCGCTGGGCAAAGTCCTGGGAGGTTCCCGCATTCGAACCGTAGAGCACGCGTATCGGAATACCGTTCGCCGCCTCGGCGGCTGGCGCTTCGACGCGCGGCGCATGTTCGACGGCGGGTTCCCTTGGTGCTCCGATCCGGACGGGCCGCCGTCGTACGTAGAGAAACAGCCCTTCGGGCTTCATGGTCAGCGTGTGGTGGATCTTCAGTTCATAGTCGGGATCCGCGGCCGTGATCTCAAAACGCTGCAGGAGCTTGGCCAGGAACAGCTGGGCCTCCTGCAGGGCAAATCCCCGGCCGATGCAGGAGCGTTGCCCGTTGCCGAAGGGCTTCCACGCATTGGCCGCGATTGCGGCGGCCCGTTCGGGGGAGAACCGGTCGGGATCGAAAACGTCGGCGTCGTCGCCCCACGCCGCCTTGTCCCGGTGTAGTTGGGGGAGCAGGACCAGGATGGGCTGACCTGCGGGGACCTCATACTTGCCGGCCAGCGTGGTGTCCTCGAACGGCGCGACGCTGAAGGCCGGCGCGGTGGGCCAGAGCCGGAGCGTTTCCTTGAGCACCTGGTCCAGGTACCCCAGCCGGGGCAGATGCTCGAACCGGGCGCTCTCGGTGCCCAGTACTTCGTCCACATGCTCCCGCGCCCTGGCCAGGACAGCCGGATGCCGCAGCAGCTCGTAGAGGGCAAAGGACAGCAGGCCGCTGGTGGTCTCGTGCCCGGCGACCAAAAAAGTGACCATCTGGTAGCGGACATTCTTCTCGGACAGCCGCTCACCAGTCAGCGGGTCCGCCGCGTTGAGCATGGTGTCCAGGATGTCTTCGCTGCCCGGCGGGCTGGGGTTGCGCCGGCGGTCGCGGATGATCTGGTCGACGACCTCGAACATCAGGGCATTGTCTTCTTCGAGCTGGTGCAATTTGCGCAGCATGATCTTGTTCTGTACCGGGAGCCTGCGCGACCGGTCGCCGGATTCAACCAGGGCTCGGACCATGGCTCCCACGAAAGGATGCACGTCCTCGCGGTAGAGGCTGTTGAAACGGTAGCTGAAAGAGCACAGCGCGATGGTGTCCAGCGTCAGACGGGTGGTGTTGTCCGGAACATCCATCCGGACGTTAGGGCCAAGCCTCTCCCACTTGAGGAGCAGCTGCTCCGCGATGTCATCCATACCGCTAAACATCCGCCGCAGCGCCGCGGGCCCGAACGCCGGCATCAGTATCCGGTGCGCCTTCTGCCAGTTGGGTTCTTGTGTCTCCGCCGTGAACAGGCCGTCACCGATGAAGTCCCGCACCTCCCGGAGGGCCCTGCCCAGCACTTTTCCGAAGCGCGCTTCATCGCATACCTCGTTGACGAACTGCTGTGAGGAGATGGCGACAACGCTACGGTTGAAAATTTGGATGCGGACAATGGGGCCGTACCGCTCGGCCAGCTCGACTATTCCCAGAATGCCCTTGCTGGAATCGATATCCGCCAGGTTGCCCACCACCGGCTTCGGGGGAGGCTGCGGGATGGGGACGGTGGGGGAAGTCATGTGCGCTCCTCGGCGGCCGGCGATCGAGCACGGGACAACATCCTGCTGCCCGACCGGCCGAGGCTCTCCCCATTTCAGTCCACGATACTCCGGTTGGATTAAGGGAACTACTTCCGAACGTGGCGGAGGAGCGCGTCGAGGACCGGCAGCTGTCCCTTGACCAGCTTCTCGCGGGCCACGGACTCCGGGAACCATCTGGCGTCGTCGATCTCCGGGAAGTTGGCCAGAGTGCCGGATCCCTTCGGCCATTCCAGCGCGAACGTGTTGCTCACGATCCGCTCGGGTGCAAAGTCGGACTCCGCCGCGAAGACCGTCACCACCTTCCCGGAGGGTTGCCGGAAGGCGCCCAGGTTGATGTAGCCGGCCTCAGGTGCCGCGGTGCCCATCTCTTCGGCAAACTCGCGCAGGGCCGCCACCAGCGGATCCTCATCCAGGAGGTATTCGCCCTTGGGAATGGACCAGGCATGGGCGTCCTTCCGGGCCCAGAAAGGACCGCCCATGTGTGCGATCCACACCTCCACGTCTTCGGCTCCGCGCCTGCGGTACAGCAGTATGCCCGCGCTGTGCACCGTCATCCGGTGGGTCCGTAGGCGGTCCGGCTGCCGGAACCCGGATGGTCAGCCCTCACAGTCACGGCAGTAGGCGTGGCCGTCCTTCTCACGTGCGATCTGGGACCTGTGCCTGACGAGGAAGCAGGAAAAACAGGTGAACTCATCTTCCCGCTGCGGGACGATTTCAATTCTCAGTTCCTCGCCGGACAGGTCCGCGCCGGGCAGTTCCACGCCGTCCGTGGTGTCCGCCTCGTCCAGCTCGCGAAGAACGCTGCCCGCATCCGGCGCGTTGGCGGACTGGACCGCGCGGAGTGAATCCATGCGCGATTCGGCAACATCGGACCGCACTTCGTCATAGTCTGTGGCCATTCTGCTGTGTCCTTCTGGGCTCACCTGGACAGGCGGCCGGGGTAGGTATGGGAGTCTGCGGCATCGAGGACTTCCAGTGACGTCATGCGTGCTGCGTTTGCCACCTCCTTGATCGGCGCTCCGCCCGTGACAGCACTGGCAACCGCAGCCTGCAATTCGGGCGCGGAATGCTCGTGTTCGAAGTCCGCGGCCACATTGTGGGCAGCTGCCTCTTCCACTGCCCGGATCGGGTCAATAGACATGGCCCACACCCCTGACGCTACCCGTAGGCCTTATCCAGCTTTTTGTGTATCTGCCTTGCACCAGGGTCTCCTCCGGACGAGCGCCAACTAAGGAAGCGCTGCCGGGGTCCGGGGCAACAGTGCAATTTTAGGGAAACAGCTCGGACTTGAAAAGGCCCACTTGGGAAGCGATTCCAAGGTGCGCAGGCAGCCCCGCGGTTAGAGACGCAGGGCCCGATGGATAACAAGCGCCGCGGTGTCCTGAAGGCTCTGGTTGTTTGAGCGGGCGTAACTCCGCAACCGCCCGAACGCCTCTTCCATGCTCACGCGGGCGGTGTAGGCAATCACGCCTTTGGCCTGTTCGACGAGAACCCTACTGTTCAAAGCCCGCTGCAACTGTTCGTTGACCATCGCTGTTTCACGGACGGCCCGTTCCTGCATGATGCTGATGGTCGCAACGTCCACTAGGGCCTGGCCGATGGCGGCATCCTCGCTGGAGAGGAGGCCGGGCTTGTCGCGGAAGAGACCCATGGCACCGATGGTCCTGCCGGAGACGCGCATCGGAACGGCATGGACCGAGCTGAAGCCCTGCGAAAGCGCGGCCGTCTGGAATTCGGGCCACCGTCCGGTCATCGCCGCGATATCCCCTACGGCAACCACAGAACCGGTTCGATAGCATTCAACGCAGGGTCCGGATCCGGCTTGGAGCTGAAGGATCTCGACGAGCTGGCTGCGTTCGCTCGTGGACGCCAGGAGCTGCAGTTCGCCGTGCGGATCGGCAAGTAGCAGGCCGGCATCGGCAGCGTCCAGCAGATCGACGGCGGCCTCCACCAGCACGTGGAGCAGGCCCAGCACGTCGTAGTCAGCAATTAACGTGTCCGTAATTTTTACGAAGGCCGCGCTGACCCGTTCTGCACGGCTCTTGGTCACCATGCGGCAAGTTTACTGCAGTGCAGCGTTGCCGCGTCCTTCATTTCCCGGAGCAAAACTCAGGTGACCCCTCAACACCTCTTCAGCAGCTTCGCGCAACGGTATTCCATTGGCAAACGCATGGGCGCGCAACAGCAGCAAGGCTTCCCCGGCGTTGGTTCCCGCTTGGGCCAGCACCATCCCGGTGGCTTGGTGTATTTCCCGTCTCGACATCAGCTCGTTGTTCTCTGCCGGGTCCGTGTCGGGCGACTTTGCCGAGAGAATCCACCGCAGCAGGTGCCATGCGGTGCGACCGGCGAGAGCAGCTGCGATCACGTGGTCCTTGTAGCTCAGACTGCCCGGTTTCGTGTGGTGCAGCTCCACTGCTCCCAAGTCCAGCGCGCCCAGGGTCAGCGGAAAGACGAAAATCGCAGCAACGTTCGTGTCCAGAAGAGCCTTATTGAAAAACGGCCACGAATACGGATGCGAATGCACGTCTGGGATGAGGACCGGGAGCCGTGTCCGGAGCGCCTCCCATCGGGGACCTTCACCGAGGTCAAACTGAAGCTCATCAAGGCGGGCCGCCAGTTCGTCGCTGGCGGAGACGAGAGTCTCTGCTGAGGTGCCGCCGAACATCGTTACGGCCACCCCGGCGACCGGCAGCTGCTCAAGAAACGGGGCGCATAAGTCCGCGCTGTCCAGGCCACTCGTTTCTGATGTACCGGGGTCAACCATTAGCCACTCCATGCTGACTAGGGGCAGGCGGGCGGACGGCGTGTACTACGTTCATGATGAGCTTTAGATCCCCGACATCCTCCCGCAGCAAACGGGCACGCAACGAACCGGAGCAACCGGCGGCTACGGCTAAGGATAAACCTGTCCGCGTCTTTTCGCAGTCCTAGTACCCCCTCCTCCGGGCCGGAGCCAGGCCGCCGCACCGGCGTGGCCCTTTACGACCCGGGGCTGGATCGCCGGCGCGTCTCAAGCAAATGCGCCAACAGAGCTTTGCTTGGAGAGCCCGGATGATTGGCGACATGTCGCCGCAGGCGCCGCTGGATGTCCGCCAGGCCGGGATCTGTGTCCGCCAGGACGGCTTCGATAATGTCGCTGGCCTGGTCCTTGATTGAGGCTTCGAGCAACATCGCCGGTGCAATCTGCCAGTCAGAATCAATGGCGCCTTCCGGGAGCGGCTGCGGTACCCAGAGGCAGCGCTTCTGCCGGGCAGCTGGCGGTACACGTCCATAGGCGTCTACGGGATGATCGCGGGACATCTGCTGCTCCTGGAATCGCTGCATGAGTGCGAAGCCAGGGTCCGGGGCTGCTCTTATTCTAGTCGTGAGGCGAACGGCTGGATAGGTCGAAGCCCGGCTGCTGACCGGCGTCGGCCACGGGCGATCGGCCAGCCGGAAGGAACCGTCGGTTCCGGATCCGTGAGCTGCCGAACGCGAGGGTCAAGGGTTGAATGGCCTGCGGCTGACCGGTCCGGTTCTTGGGACGGCCAACGGCAACGTGCGGTATCCATCGGGGGTATCGGAAGCCGAGCGCGCGTGAGCTCAGGATGAAGTCGTCGGGATTGTCCACCAGCAGCTCGTCAAGCAGTTCATGGAGCGCGCGCACCAGCAGTACCTGGAAGTCGTAAACGTGACCGGGGACCTGCACTTCGAGCCCGAGGACATGTCCGCCGCCCAGCACGATCAGCTTTTCAGCAGGTCCCGTGAAGGCCTCCAACACCGGCAGGGCCTCCAGCCACGCAACGATCGTGCTGGTCGCTGCGGCCGCGCCGGTGATGCCCTTGGTCCAGTCCTCCACGTCCCGGGAGAGGTCATCCAGGATCCCGATATGCAGGAGGGTCATGTGCAGGCCCTGCCGCCGGCGCAACCCCTCGACGCGGGTGCCCAGTTCCTCGTAGTCCGAGGGCCCCGAGCCGATGCTGAGTACAGGGACCTCCAACGTGATCCGCGGAAGCGCAAGCATGGAAACCCCTTTGTGCAGGAGTGGAGGCGTGGTCCAAACGGATCACGCCTCCGGCTCTGGCGCCTTACGTTACGTCAGTGCCTCTTGAAAGCGTCCTTGATTTTTTCGCCGGCCTGCTTCAGGTCGGCTTTGACCTGCCGGCTCTTGCCTTCAGCCCTCAGGCGCTCGTTGCCGGTGGCTTCGCCGGCGGCTTGCTTGGTCCTGCCGTGGAATCTCTCAGCCGCATTGTGGATCTTGTCACCAAAGCTCATGGCCGTTCTCCTTCCTTGGCCGCCTCCGCGGCGTGGTGCCATGGAGGCCGACAATTAATTGTAGGGACAGAAGGGCCTGATTGCGCGGCTGCCGTCGAATCTCGTTCCGATAAGGAAACCGCCAACGTGTTGGGGCGGAGCCTACGCCACCAGGTTGCTGGCTGCCTCGTCCATATGTTCGTGGATGGTCTTGCGGACCAGCGATGCGTCGCCCGTTTCGATGGCTCCCACGATGTCCCGGTGGCGGTTTACGCTCATGTTTTTGACGCCTTTATCCCGGCCGGCGAACATGATGGACATCCGGATGGAGCCTTCGAGTGAGTTCCAGGAGTGCAGTAACGTTTCGTTGCCGGTCAGCCGGCAAAGGCTGCGGTGGAATTCCATGTCCGACTCGATCTGCTCCTCCAGGGATGCATCGTGGGCCGCCTCCATCACGTCAATGGCCTGGTGGAGCGACTCGATCACCTGCTTGCGGTCCGGGAGTTCGGCCAGGGTACGCGCGGCCAACGATTCGAGGGCGGCACGAACGGCGAAGATGTCGCGGATTTCCTTGGCGTCCAAGTGGCGGACGGAGAGCCGGCCACGCGGCCCCGAGGAGAGCAGGCCTTCCTGCTCCAACTGGCGCAGGGCTTCGCGGAGAGTTCCGCGGCTGATCTGCAGCATGTCCGAAAGTTCCGTTTCCACCAGGTGCTTGCCTGGTTCCAGCTCGCCGCTGGTGATGGCCGTACGCAGGGCGGACAGGGCCTGCTCACGGAGGCTCTTCTTTTGCAATCCCAGCAGGGTTGCGGGTACTCCGGCCATCATCGTGTCCTCAATGTCAGTAGTTGACTGTCTACAGTCGTACGTGTTGATCTTACGTCCGGCAGCGCGGGACCGGCAGGTGCCGGCCCCGCGCCGCGCGGCACGCCCGGTCTAGCGGAGTTCGGCGAGGACCTTCGCGACAATGCGTTGGACGGAGAGGCCGTATTTTTCGTGCAGGGTGGGGAGGGCACCGGCGTCGAGGAATTCGTCGGGGAGGGCGACCGGGACGACGCGTTTGCCCACGCCTGCGGTGACGACGGCGGAGGCGACGGTTTCGAAGAGCCCGCCCACGACGGAGTGGTTTTCGAGGGTGACGGCGAGCCGGTCGGTGTTGATTTCGGCCAGGACGGTGGCGGCGTCGAAGGGTTTGATGGTGGGGGTGTGGACGACGGCGACGTCCACGTTGTGCGCGGCGAGGGCCTTTGCGGCCTGGAGCGCGCGCATGGTCATCAGCCCGGAGGAGATGAAGACGACGTCGTTCCCGCCCCGCAGAACCTTGGCTTTGCCGAGTTCGAAGGTGTAGTCGTATTCGTCCAGCACGGTGGGGACGTTGCCGCGGAGCAGCCGCAGGTAGGTCGGTCCGTCGCTGGCGGCGAGCTGCGGGACGGCTTGTTCGATGTCGATCGAGTCGCAGGGGTCCACGATGGTCAGGTTGGGCATGCCGCGGAAGATCGCCATGTCCTCGGTGGCCTGGTGGCTGGGCCCGTAGCCGGTGGTCAGGCCCGGCAGGCCGCCGACGATGTTGACGTTCAGGTTCGGTTCGGCGGCGTCCAGGCACAGGAAGTCGTAGGCCCGGCGGGCCGCGAAGACCGAGTAGGTCGACGCGAAGGGCACCAGCCCGGTTTCGGCGAGGCCGGCCGCGGCGCCGAAGAGCAGCTGTTCGGCCATGCCCATCTGGAAGAACCGTTCCGGGAAGGCCTGGGCGAAGATGTGCATGTCGGTGTACTTACCGAGGTCCGCGGTGAGGCCGACGATTTTGTCGTTTTCGTGCGCGGCTTTGACCAGAGCGTGCCCGAACGGGGCCGAGGTGGTTTTCTGGCCGGGGTCCGCGAAGGAGGCGATCATCGCCGAGGTCTTCAGCTTCGGCTTCGTACTGGCGGCTGCGGTGGCGGTGGTGGTGTCGGGAGCCTCGGTGGTGGCGCTCATGCTGATGCCTTTCCTTCGTAGCCTGCGGTGAGCTGCTCGCGGCAGGTCTGCCATTCGTTCTCTTCGATGCGCATGAAGTGCGCCTTTTCGCGGTCCTCCAGCAGCGGGACGCCGCGGCCGACTTTCGTGTCGCAGAGGATCACGGAGGGCCGTCCCGTGGCGGCGGCCTGGGCCGCGGCGTTGTCGAACGCCGTCAGCAGCGCGCCGACGTCGTTGCCGTCCACGCGCTGGGTGTACCAGCCGAAGGCCTCCCACTTCTCGGTCACGGGCTCGGTGCGCAGCACCGTGTCGGTTTTCCCGTCGGCCTGCAAGGCGTTGATGTCCACCATCGCGGTGAGGTTGCCCAGCTGGTGGTGGTGCGCGCCCATCGCGGCTTCCCAGGTGGAGCCCTCGTCGAGTTCGCCGTCGGAGAGGAAGTTGTAGATCCTCGCCCCGGAGCCCTGGTGCCGCAGGCCCAGGGCCATGCCGACCGCGACGGAGAGCCCGTGCCCGAGGGAACCGCCGGAGATCTCCATGCCCGGGGTGTAGCTGGACATCCCGGACATCGGCAGCCGGGAATCGTCCGAGCCGTAGGTTTCGAGTTCCTCGACCGGAACGATCCCGGCCTCGGCAAGGGCTGCGTAGTGCCCGATCGCATAGTGCCCGGTGGAGAGCAGGAACCGGTCCCGGGCCTCCCAGTGCGGGTCCTCGGGACGGAACCGGAGCTGGTCCGCGTACACCGCGGCGAGCATGTCCGCCGCACCCAGCGCCTGGCCCACGTAGCCCTGGCCCTGCACTTCGCCCATGTTCAGGGCATGATGCCGGATCCGGTACGCCGCAGCCGACACACGCTCAACGCGTTCTGTGGTGGAGGTAGTCATTGTTTCCTGTGAGGTGGTCATCTGGGCTTCTTCTGTGGTGGTCATCAGGCGGTCACTGTCTGCGGGGTGTTCTTCGTGGCCTCGTCGGCGAGCTCGCGCTCCCGCTTGCCCCAGGTCTCCCGGGTGGTCAGGGCAGCCCAGAGTCCGATCAGGGCGTAGGTGCCGAACAGCAGGGCCGGCCCTATCCACCCGAAGCTCACGAACAGCAGCGTGGTGATGAACGGGGTGAAACCGGAGACCATGGCGGAGATCTGGTAGGCCAGGGAGGCGCCGGAGGCGCGGGTCTTGGCCTGGAACAGTTCGGGGAACCAGGAACCCTGGGCACCGGCGAGGGAGTTCTGGCAGACGGCGTAGGAGATGACGATGGTGGCGATGATGAAGACGAACATTCCGGTGTTGACCAGCAGGAACATGGGAATCGCAAAGAGTGCCGCGAAGGCGCAGGACCAGATGTAGAGGGGCCGGCGGCCGATCTTGTCCGTGAGTGCTGCCCAGGACTGCGTGGCGAAGATGCCGATGGCCGAAGCGATGCAGAGGGCCACCAGCGTCTGGGTTTTGTCTGCGAGGTGCTGGCTGTTCAGGTAGGAGATCATGTAGGTGATGGACACGGCATAGCCGGCTGTTTCGGCGATGCGGAGGCCGATGCCCTTCACGATGTTGCGCCAGTCGGTCTTGATGACCTCGACGATGGGCGCCTTGACGATGGCGCCCGATTCCTTCACCTCATCAAAGACCGGGGACTCGGGGACCTTGGAGCGGATGATCAGCCCGACGATGACGAGCACAATGCTGGCGAGGAACGGGATGCGCCACGCCAGTTCGCTGCCAAGCTGGACGCTGAACAGGAAGACCAGGTTGGCCAGCAGCAGGCCGACCGGGAAGCCGGCCTGGACAATGCCGGTGTACTTGCCCTTGGCTTTCCAGGGCGCGTGTTCGTAGCTCATCAGGATGGCACCGCCCCATTCGGCGCCGAAGGCAAGGCCCTGGACGATGCGGACGAACACCAGCAGTGCCGGAGCCAGCAGGCCGACCATGGCGTAGGTCGGCAGCAGGCCGATTGCGAAGGTGGCCAGACCCATCAGGATCAGGGAGGCGACCAGCACCGGCTTGCGGCCCACCTTGTCACCAAGGTGCCCGCCGATGATGCCGCCCAGGGGGCGTGCGGCGAAGCCGACGCCGAGCGTGGCGAACGACGCGAGGGTCCCGGTGACCGGATCGGTGCCGGGGAAAAATGCCGTGCCGAAATACAAGGCGGCCGCGGTGCCGAAGCCGATGAAGTCATAGGTCTCGATGACCGCACCGACGCCGGAGCCGATGGCGACCCGTCGCGCGTCCTTGGTGCCGTGGACCGGACCCCGCATGCTGAGAGCATCTTTGCTCATTGGTGTATCCCTTTCGAAGAGTGGCCGGTGCCTGAACACCGTCACTGTCGACTGTTAACGAACCGATACCTCAGTGTGACCCGTGCCATACGTCACTGTCAACAGTCGACCTTGAGGGTTGACTGTTGACACTCGACGTTTGTAGTGTGGTTTCCATCACCACGCCCTTCCGGCAAGACCAAGAGGATCAATGACGATGTTCAATCCCCGACTCGGCTGCTCATCCATCAGCTTCCGCCACCAGGACCTGCCCGCAGCCCTGCGGACCATCGCGGACCTGGGATTCGAGGAGATTGACCTCGGCGCGCTCCCCGGAGTCTGCGACCACGTCCCCTATGACCTGAGCCCGGAAGCAGTCGCCGCCGTCACTGCGGAAGTTGCCGCGTCCCGGCTTACGGTCCGCTCGGTCAACGGGGACATCGGGGACCTTAACGCCGTGCTCGACGCCGAGGGCCGGGCCGCCCGCGGGCGGCACCTTGATGCGCTGCTTACCCTCACGGCCAACACCGGCGCCCGTGCGCTGGTACTTCCCTGCGGGGCCCTGAACCACGAACCCGTACGGGGCCTCGAGGAGGACCTGGACACGATCGCCGCGGAGCTGACCCGCGCCGGGCAGCGCGCGGCAGAGTTCGGCGTCGAGCTCTGGACCGAATCCCTGCACTTCCTCCGCTTCTGCTGGAATCTCGAGCGTGCCGGACAGCTGGCCCAGCGCCTGGCGGGAACCGGTGTCGGCATCGTGATGGACTTCAGTCACATCGTGGCGGCGGGCGAGGAGCCGCTCCACTACCTCGAGCGCCACGAAGGGCGGATATCCCACGTCCACCTGCGTGACGCGGTGCCGGGGAACATCAACCTCAGCATCGGCAACGGCCGCGTGGACTTTGCCGCCGGGCTGCGGGCCCTCGCGGAACAGGGCTACGCCGGCCACTTCTCACTGGAGCTCGAAACCAGGGACATCGAGCACGAGGAACGTCCCGCGGCGGCGGCCAAAGCAGCCAGCTTCATCTCCGACCTCATCTGACCATCGAGTGCTCCATAACGGCCGTTATGAACCCTCAAAACGGCCGTTATGGAGCAATCGATTCCACTAAGAACCCCAAGAATTCCAAGGAGCATCATGAGCAACACCATCCAGCGCACAGCCGTCCTGACCGGAGCCACCTCGGACCGGGGAATCGGCATCACGACCGCCCGCCGCTACGCCAACCAGGGCTGGGCAGTTGTCATCCTGGACCTCGACGGTGAGAAGTCCGCCAAGGTGGCAACGGAGATCGGCAACGAGTTCAACGTGCCCGCGTTCGGCCACGAGATCGATGTCGCAAATGAGGATTCCGTCAACGCCGCCTACCGCGCCGTGGCAGCGGAGATCAGCGCCGGCAACCTGCCGGCTGTGGGTGCAGTGGCCAACATCGCGGGCATCACCTCGCCGGTGCCGTTCCTGGAGACCACCTTGGAACTCTGGAACAAGGTCATGGCAGTGAACGCCACCGGCACGTACCTCGTGACGAAGGCCTTCCTGCCCGACATGATCGCCAGCGGCTGGGGGAGGATTGTGAACATGTCCTCGGTCTCCGCGCAGCGCGGCGGCGGCGTCTTCGGCAAGGTCCCGTACTCGGCCGCCAAGGCTGCCATCCTTGGATTCACCAAGGCCCTGGCCCGGGAGCTCGGCAGCACCGGCGTCACCGTCAACGCCATCACCCCCGGTGCGGTGGACACCAACATCCGTGTCGGCAGCACGGAGGAGCAGGAAGCGGCGATCAACGCCGGCATCCCCTTGGGCCGCAACGCCACCACCGAGGAAATCGCGGCCGTCATCACCTTCCTGTCCTCGGAGGAATCCGGCTACCTCACCGGAACTACCATCGACATCAACGGCGGAAGCCACATCCACTAGGGGCCTCTGCATTAAGGATTTGTTTGGATCCGGCCGGTTCCGGAAGCGAAGGAACCGGCCGCTGTTACCGTCGGCAGTGAAAGCGGGCCCCCGGCCTGCGCATCAAGGCAGACATGACGACGCTGAGCAGACCTCCGTTCGATCCCACGGCCCCCGGACCGACCACCCGGGAGAAATTCAGGCGCTGGCTTCTGTTCGGCCTGCAGGACGCGAAAGGGTCCCATCAGGGCCCCGGCGGTGTGCGCGGTTCCCACCAGAAACAGCATTCGTGGTGGCAGGTGATGTGCCTGACGGGCGTGGACTACTTCTCCACCCTGGGGTACCAGCCGGCCATCGCGGCCCTGGCAGCGGGCGCGATCTCTCCGCTTGCGACCCTGGTGCTGGTGGCCGTCACGCTCTCCGGCGCCCTGCCCGTGTACCGGCGTGTGGCAGGAGAGAGTCCACGCGGCGAAGGGTCGATCGCCATGTTCGAGCGCCTGCTGCCGCGATGGGGCGGCAAGGTCCTAGTTCTGGTGTTGTTGGGGTTCGCCGCGACGGACTTCATGATCACCATAACGCTGTCCGCCGCGGACGCCTCGGCGCATGCCATCCAGAACCCGTTGGCTCCCGGCTGGCTGCAGGGTTTGAACGTCCTTGTCACGCTGGTCCTGCTGGCGTTGCTGGCCGCGGTATTCCTTCGGGGTTTCAAGGAAGCGATCGGTGTAGCCGTTGTCCTTGTGGCGGTCTACCTGGGCCTGAATGTGATTGTGGTTGCCACGACCGCCGTTGAAGCCTTCGACCATCCGACGGCGGTAAGAGACTGGTGGCTAACCCTGACCACCTCGCACGGAAGCCCGTTCGCCGCCGTCGGCATCGCTCTGCTCGTCTTCCCCAAGCTGGCGCTGGGCCTGTCCGGCTTCGAGACCGGGGTGGCCGTCATGCCGCAGATCAAGGGCGGGCCTGACGACACCGACGAGCAGCCAGCCGGACGGATCAAGGGAGCGCGGAGGCTGTTGACCGCCGCCGCCGTCATCATGAGTTCCTTTCTGGTGACGACCAGCTTCACCACGGTGGTCCTGATCCCGGCACGGGAGTTCGAGCCCGGCGGCGCAGCGAACGGCCGCGCCCTTGCATTTCTGGCTCACGAATATCTCGGGAACACCTTTGGAACGGTCTATGACATCAGCACCATCGCCATCCTGTGGTTTGCCGGAGCATCCGCGATGGCGGGCCTGCTGAACCTCGTGCCGCGCTACCTTCCCCCCGTTACGGCATGGCTCCCGGCTGGGCCCGGGCGGTCCGGCCGCTGGTGCTCGTATTCACGGCAGTTGGATTCCTGATCACCTTCCTCTTCGACGCCGACGTCGACGCCCAGGGAGGCGCGTACGCCACCGGCGTCCTGGTCCTGATGACCTCAGCGGCCGTTGCGGTCACGCTGTCCGCCCGCCACCGGCGACAGCGCCGGCAGACAGTAGGCTTCGCAACGATTGCGGTGGTGTTCATCTACACCACCGCGGCGAACATCGTCGAGCGCCCTGAAGGAATCCGGATCGCGTCGGTGTTCGTTCTTGGCATCATCGTGATCTCCCTGCTGTCCCGGATCCGCCGATCGTTTGAACTCCATGCCACCCACGTCCACCTGGACCGGGGGGCCTTGGAGTTCATGTCCTCGGACCTGGAGGGGCCGATTGCCCTGATCGCCCACGAACCCCTGCGCCTGGAAGCCGAGGACTACGCCCGTAAGCTCACCTCCGCAATCCAGGTCAGCCACCTGCCCGTGGACTACCAAGCGCTGTTCCTTGAAGTGGTCGTCGACGATTCCTCGGACTTCGAGACCGCCCTCGAAGTCCGGGGAATCCTGCGCCACGGCTTCCGTGTGCTCGAAGTCCATGGCCCCAGTGTCCCGAACACCATAGCCTCGGTCCTGCTACACATCCGGGACGTGACCGGCCTGATGCCGCACATCTACTTCCGCTGGACCGAAGGAAATCCCGTGTCGAACCTGGTGCGTTTCCTGTTCCTGGGCGAGGGCGAGATCGCACCTGTCACCCGCGAAGTGCTGCGCGAAGCCGAGCCGGACGTCACCAAACGCCCCTGGGTCCACGTCGGCTGAGCACGCCGCCTGCCCCGGGCCCGCTCTTCCGGCGGCAACCGGTCCCGCCGGGGACCGGGTGCCGTTTTTTGTGGCCAGGACTTTTCGTGTCCGGAACTTTTTGTGCAGGGACCCATCCGTAGGCGCATCCGCTCCGAATTGCTGTGCACCGGCGATGAACCGCGTCCCGGCGCTTTATCAAGGCCGGCCAGCAAAAGGATCAACGACATGACAGCTACGGACTACGCCCGATTCCTTACGACGTGCGTGCGGACCGATCCCAACCTCGACGAGGGGCTTGCGGACGACGAGCTGTACGGCGTGTACATCAGCTGGTGCTTCCTCCAGCGCATGGTGCCTGCGCCGTCCAAGGCATTCTGGATGGCCATGCAGGACCTGGGAATCCGCGGTTCCGGGCGCAGCACACAAGGCTCCATCCGTCTCGGGCTGCGCATGACCGGACCCGCGGCCGTGGATTACATCCTGGCGCGGCGCCCCGTTCTCGTTTGAGGGGCACTATGGGGAGGGGCCGCCGTCGTAAATCACGACGGCGGCCGGCGTGTCCGTGTCGAAGTGCCCCCATTGGAAAGCGGCCGCTAGCCGGGGAGACGCTCCGACGCAGCCCAGGCGAACGCGCTCTCCGCGGGTTGCTTGTACTCCAGGCCGATGTAGCCCTCGTAGCCGAGCTGGCGGCTGCGGGCGATCCATTGGCCAAGCGGTAGCCCACCGGTGCCGGGAGCGCCGCGGCCGGGGCTGTCGGCGATCTGGATGTGGCCGAAGTCTTTGGCGTGACTGTCGATGACGGCGGCCACATCCTCACCGTTGACCGACAGATGGTAGAAGTCCGCCAGGAACCTGATGTTCTCCGCGCCGGTTTCCTGCCGCACCCGGGAGATGGTCCGGAGTGCGTCATCAGCGGTCAGCAGGGGGTAGCGGGGCGCCCCGCTCACCGGTTCAAGCAGGACGGTGCCGCCGATGCGGGCGACCCCTGCGGCTGCCGCGGCGAGGTTCTCCACCGCCAGCTCGTCCTGGGCCTCCGGGGTGTGCCCTTCCTGGCGGTTGCCGTAAAGGGCATTGAAGGCCCTGCAGCCGAGGTGTCCGCCGATGCCCACAACGACGTCGATGTTGTCCTTGAACTCGGCCGAGCGGCCCATCCAGGACACCAGGCCGCGGTCCCCGGCCGGCATATTGCCGGCGTTGAAATTGAGGCCTGTCAGCTGGACGCCCGCGTCGGTGACGGCCCGCTCGAAATCGGTGACGGCGGCGTCGCCGGGAACGGAAGCCTCGAACGGCCACCAGAATTCGACGGCGTCGAAGCCTGCCGCTTTTGCCGCGGCGGGCCGCTCGAGGAGGGGCAGCTCCGTCAGCAGGATCGAGCAGTTCACGGAATACGTCATTGGAGGTTCCTTCGGTGTTGAGCCGGAAACTAGCGGCTCTCCAACCATTCCACATCGTAGGACTGGCACTGTGACGGCCCGCACTTTTGTATAGTCGGACGATGGAAAAGCGCAGATTGGGTAAGACCGGACGCAACGTCTCCGTTGTGGGCCTCGGCACGTGGCAGCTCGGCGCCGACTGGGGTGCCGTGGAGCCCGCGCAGGCGCAGGCCGTGCTGGCCGCGGCGGCGGAAGCAGGCGTGACCTTCTTCGACACCGCCGACGTGTACGGGGACGGCCGCAGCGAACAGGCCATCGGTGCCTTCCTTGCGGACAATCCGGGGCTCGACATCACGGTGGCTACCAAGATGGGCCGCCGGCTGGAGCAGGACCCCGCCAATTACAACCTCGCCAACTTCCGCCAGTGGGTGGACCGCTCCCGGCGCAATCTGCAGACCGACCGCCTGGACCTGGTCCAGCTGCACTGCCCGCCCACCGCGGTCTACAGCAGCGCCGAGGTCTACGATGCCCTTGACACGCTGGTGGCGGAGGGATCCATCCGTAACTACGGTGTCAGCGTGGAGCGCACCGATGAAGCCCTGGAGGCCATCCGCCACCCCGGCATCGCCACGGTACAGATCATCCTCAACGCCTTCCGGCTCAAGCCGCTGGACGAGGTGTTGCCGGCGGCCGAGGCCGCGGGGGTTGGCATCATCGCCCGGGTGCCGCTGGCTTCGGGGCTGCTCTCGGGCAGGTATTCCAAGGAGACGTCCTTCCCGGAGAATGACCACCGGAACTTCAACCGGGCAGGTTCCGCGTTCGACGTCGGAGAAACGTTCTCCGGCGTGGATTACGAACAGGGGCTGAGGGCCGTGGCGGAGTTTGAGGAACTGGTGCCCGACGGCGTCACTACTGCCCAGGCCGCCATCGCCTGGATCACCGCTCAGGACGGCGTCAGCACCGTGATCCCCGGAGCCCGCAACGTGGACCAGGTGCGGTCCAACGCGGCGGCGGCCGGGGCCGGCGGAATCGATGCCACGTTCGACGTCGGTGTCCGGGAAATCTACGACCGCTACTTCCGCGGGACTATCCACCCCCGCTGGTAGGTTCCGTGGCTGGGCAGCTGCTAACCGTCTGCCGGATACCGCACGCGCTCTCCTTCCACGCGGGCGAAGGGGGTCAGAGTGTGCGGCTTGGCGGCCTTCTCCGTCAGTATGTCCAGCACCTGGACGCCCCGCACCAGGAGCGCGTCACCGATCAGCGACCGGTGGCAGCGCCAGGGGACAGCTTCGGCGCACATGATGGCGGCGTTGTTCGTCCGTCCCCGTTCCAGGAGCTGGCCGATGGCGGCTGAAAATTCGTCGGTCTGCATGTAATCCGCGTAGCCCCGGAAAGAGGCGTTCCGCCACGCCGCATTGGGGCTGTCCTTCCGGGCGTGCCGCAGGCCGCCGAGCGATGGCATCCGCCGGTAGGTGATTCCGCTGGCGCGCACGCTCGCCGCCAGGGCGTCGCTGTTGAACTGCGGGTTGTGCCGCGACTTCGGGACTGTCCGAACGTCGATCAGCTTCTTGATGCGGTGGGCCTTCAAGATGCCGATAAATTCATCAATGGGATGGGTGGAGTGTCCTACCGTGAAGATGGTCATGTCCGCCATCCTCAAATGCTAGGCGGCGGGGATGCGCAGTTCACGCAGCGGGGACGGCAGTGAAGCCGCCCGGTTATTCTGGTTGCCCTACGATCAGCAGAGGGGACGGGCCGGGTATGACTTCTTCAGCCATCGAGGGCTTCGTCGACCGCCTCGCGGCCGTCGTGACAGGGCCCGCGTGCAACAACTTCTTCGATGACGCCGTCCCGGCGAATGCCCAGCGCCGCCGGAACCTTGCGGCCTACCTTGAGGAAATGCTGGAGCGCTCCCCGAAGGTGCTGCTCGTAGGGGAGGCCCCCGGCTTCCGGGGCATGCGCATCACCGGCGTCCCCTTCACCAACCGCACCATGTTCGAGGGTCCCGCGAACAGCCTGGGTCTGTTCGGGCCGGGAAGGGGCTACGTGCTGCCGCCGGAGGCTGCTGGCGTCGCAGCCGAGCCGACAGCCACGGTGATGTGGCAGGTACTGGCGGAACTGGACTTTCTGCCCGTGCTGTGGAGCGCCTGCCCGTGGCATACCCATATGCCCGGACGGCCGCTGTCCAACCGCACGCCGACAGCCGCCGAGGCAGCACTCGGCACTCCGTTCTGGAAGTCGCTGACTGAACTGTTTCCTATCGAAAGCGTGGTGGCCGTCGGAAACGTGGCGCACCGCAGCCTGCTGCGGAGCGGTCTCGACATGCCGAAGATCAGGCATCCCGCCCATGGCGGCCGGGCCGGGTTCAAGCGGGGCCTCCAGGAGCTTCTCTCAGCGGGGATGCGGCCGTAGCCCGCCGCTTGCCCGCCCGTTCCCGCGAAAGGGCCCGGTGCACGCCTAGGTTCGGTCAGCCGCGTAGCTGAGCCCGATCTGGCGGCGCACCTCATCCATCGTCTCCATCACCTGTACGGTCTCCCTCGCCGACAGGATGTCGTTTGCCGTGGCGCCGGCACGGACCAGCCGCTCCAGCTCCCACGCCTGGTACTGCATTCCGCGGCCGGTGACGGGCTCCTCGAAACGTTCGACGACGGTGCCGTTGGCGTCATAGCGGGTGAAGGGCGTCGGCGAGTACCAGACCGAGTCGATCTCGATGCTTCCCTCGGTGCCGATGACGGCGGCGCGGTTGGGGCCGGCGGTGTCCAGTGCGCAGTGCAGCAGGGCCTGCTGCCCGTCCCCGTATCCGAAGATCATCGCGGTCTGCCGGTCGACACCCGTGGAGGTCGTGCTGGCGAGCGCCCGGACATCCACGGGGGCGCCGAGGACGTCGAAGGCGAACGATACGGGGTAGATCCCCAGGTCGAGGAGCGCTCCGCCGCCCAGCTCCGGGTTGTTGAGGCGGTGCAGCGGATCCTTTGGCAGGTTCTGGTTGTGGTCCGCGATCACGGTCCTGACGTCACCCAGCGCGCCGGACCTGACCAGTTCACGGATCCGCACCATGTGCGGCAGGTACCGGGTCCACATCGCTTCCAGGGCCACGAGGCCCTTGGACTCGGCGAGGTCCACGATCTCCCTGGCCTGCCGCGCGTTCATGGCGAAGGGCTTTTCGACGAGCACGTGCTTGCCCGCGTTGAGGGCCAGCAACGCGTTCTCGTAGTGGAAGGGGTGCGGCGTCGAGATGTACACGGCGTCCACCTCGGGGTCACCCACCAGGTCCTCGTAGCTCCCATGGGCAGAGTCAATTCCGAATTCGGCGGCGAACCGTGCGGCTGCTTCCGCGGACCTGGAGCCCACCGCCTGTACGCTGCACCCGTTCGCGACCAAGTCGGAGGTCTGCAGGCCGGCGATGAATCCCGTGCCGAGGATTCCCCACCGGACAGTCTGGGCGTTCTCGCCGGAATCGTTCGTAGTCTGCGGCATGTGTTGGGGGTTCCCTTCGGACAGGCGGTCACGACGGCGTTGCGGGTCGCGTGGAGCATTTCGCTGCTTCACAGCAGTGTTCGTATCTTAGGCGCAGATCCACTGATCGGGTCCATCGTCGAGGCGTAGCGGGCAGGCACAGAGGAGCGGCTCGGCGGCCCCAAAGAAAACGGCAGGGTCCGGAAGAACCGGACCCTGCCGCTCCGCCGTCGAACGCCATGACGGACGAGCCTCTGGGAGGCGCTAGCTCTCCTTGCTACCGGCGCCACGGACCGGCCGGTTGGCCACCAGCGGGTACGGGCCGGTGAAGCCCTCGCGCACTGCCGCCAGTTCGAGGATCCGGTGGCGGCAGAGGCGCCAGCCGAGCATCAGCAGCGGGATGATGACCACCAGCG